>NZ_JBFAHB010000183.1:0-1055 GCF_040653975.1 Kribbella sp. NPDC050820 | reverse complement strand
CGGCTCGACCGGGACAAGGTGAGGATCATTCAGGCTCGCGGCCGGCTGGACGGGCCGGAGACCGTGATCGCCGGCGACGAGCGGCTGGACGCCGACGTCGTGCTGATCGCCACCGGGGCGCGGCCGCGGATCCTGAAGGGCTCCGAGCCGGACGGGGAGCGGATCCTGACCTGGGAGCAGGTCTACGAGCTCGAGGAGCTGCCCGAGCGGCTGATCGTGGTCGGGTCCGGTGTCACCGGCGCCGAGTTCGCCAGCGCGTACGACGCCCTCGGCAGCGACGTCGTCCTGGTGTCGTCGCGGGACCGGGTGCTGCCCGGCGAGGACGCGGACGCGGCCGCCGTACTGGAGGACGTGTTCGAGCGGCGCGGGCTGACCGTGCTGGGCAAGTCCCGGGCCGAGTCGGTCAAGCGGCAGGGCGACGGGGTGGTGGTGACGCTCACCGACGGCCGCACGGTCGAGGGATCGCACGCGCTGCTCGCGGTCGGATCGCTGCCGAACACCGATGACATGGGACTTGCCGAGTCGGGCGTGTCGCTGGGCGACGGCGGCTTCGTCACGGTCGATCGGGTCTCGCGGACCACCGCCCGCGGCGTCTATGCGGCCGGTGACTGCACCGGCGTACTGATGCTCGCCTCGGTCGCCGCCATGCAGGGCCGGATCGCGATGGCGCACGCGCTCGGCGACGCGGTCAGCCCGCTGGATCAGTCGACCGTCTCCGCGAACGTCTTCACCGCCCCGGAGATCGCCACCGTCGGCGTGTCCCAGGCCGCCGTCGACGCCGGCGGCAGTACGGCGATCGTCGTCAAGGTCCCGCTGGCCGACAACGCCCGCGCCAAGATGCAGGGCGTCCGGGACGGCTTCGTGAAGCTCTTCTGCCTGCCGAACACCGGCATCATCGTCGGCGGCGTGGTGGTCGCCCCGCGCGCCAGCGAGCTCATCCACCCCATCTCCCTGGCCGTAGCCGCCCGCCTCACCGTCGACCAGGTGGCCGCCTCCTTCACCGTCTACCCCTCAGTCTCCGGCTCCATAGCCGAAGCCGCCCGCCAACTCCACCT
>NZ_JBFAHB010000182.1:0-1084 GCF_040653975.1 Kribbella sp. NPDC050820 | reverse complement strand
CTGTCGACGGCACGTGAAAACTGACCCCCAGACGGCAACTGAAATCTGACCCCTTTCCGAGACGCTGGCCTCAGGCGAGGTCAGGAGGAAGCGGGTGCTGACTGTGGAGGACTGGGCTGAGATTCGGCGGTTGCATCGAGCCGAGGGGATGCCGATCAAGGTGATCGCTCGGGCGATGGGGTGTTCGAAGAACACTGTGAAGCAGGCGTTGCGCAGCGATGGTGCGCCTCGGTACGAACGTGCGCCGCGGGGCTCGATGGTCGACGAGGTGGAGCCTCGGATTCGGGAGTTGTTGCGGGCGTGGCCGACGATGCCCGCGACGGTGGTCGCGGAACGGATCGGGTGGCAGCACTCGATCCGGATCCTGCGAGACCGGGTCAGCGACCTGCGGTCGGCGTATCTGCCGCCCGACCCGGCGTCACGAACGACGTATCGCCCGGGCGAGCTGGCGCAGTGCGATTTCTGGTTCCCCGAGGTGAATCTGCCGGTGGGGTTCGGCCAGACGAGGTCACCGCTGCAGCTGCCGGTGCTGGTGATGGCGTCGGGCTACTCACGCTGGTTATCGGCGCGGCTGTTGCCCTCGCGGGCGGCCGGAGATCTGTTCGCCGGCTGGTGGGCGTTGCTCGAGCGGCTCGGTGGTGTCCCCAAGGTGTTGGTCTGGGACGGCGAAGGGGCGATCGGCAGGTGGCGTCGGGGTACTGCGGAGCTGTCCGGCGATTGCCAGGCGTTCCGCGGCACGCTGGGTGCGAAGGTGATCGTCTGCAAGCCTGCAGATCCCGAGGCAAAGGGGCTGATCGAACGCGCCAACGGCTATCTGGAGACCTCGTTCCTGCCGGGCCGCCTGTTCGACAGTCCGGACGACTTCAACGCCCAGCTCGCCGGGTGGCTGCCGAAGGCGAACGCCCGCCGGATGCGGGTACTGGGCTGCTCGCCAGGCGATCGGGTCGCGGCGGATCGGGCCGCGATGCTCACCCTGCCACCGGTCGCGCCGGTGACCGGGTGGCGCAGGTCGCAGCGACTGCCGCGGGACTACTACGTCCGGCTGGACTCCAACGACTACTCGGTGCACCCGACCGCGGTCGGC
>NZ_JBFAHB010000181.1:0-1099 GCF_040653975.1 Kribbella sp. NPDC050820 | reverse complement strand
CAAGTCCCAATCTCCCAGCACGCAAGGGCATTCTCGCGTTACGGCACGCTCACCCCAGCCAACTCACCCCAGTCCATCGGTGGATCCAGGCTTAGAAGGCGAAGACGTACATCAGGACGATGTTGCAGGCCAGCAGCGGGACCGCGGTCGGGATCTGGGCCTTGATCGGGCCGTACTGGTCCTTCATCTCGAGAAGCGCTGCTGGGACCAGGTTGAAGTTGGCGGCCATCGGCGTACAGAGGGTGCCGCAGAAGCCGGCCAGCATGCCGATCGCGAACACGATCGCCGGGGTGCCGTCGAACTGCTCGACCAGCAGCGGCCAGCCGACCGCCGCCGTCATCACCGGGAACGCGGCGAACGCGTTGCCCATGATGATCGTGAAGACCGCCATGCCGATGCAGTAGAGCGCGACCGCGGCGATCAGCGAGCCCTTGGCGCCTTCGGCGACCCGCTCAGCCGCAAACCCCGCCCACGTGGTCGGCGAGTGGACCGCGGCCACGCGTCGGCAGTCGACTTCGGGGCGACTGCCTTTGCCACCTCCGGCGGGGCGTACCAGTCGTCATCCACGCTCACGCACTCGTCGGTGGACCCGTGGGCACGCGAAGGGACACCGCCTCCGGCGGCGGCTGATTGTGTGCGCCTTCGGCGGGGCGCGGAGCCGGTCAACTGGGTCAGGTACTCGGCGACAGATGGCGGACACGCGATCGGATACCGCTCGGCGGCGGCAGTTCCTTGCGCCGTCGGCGGTCGACGCTGTCAGCCGCACCCATGCCACCCCGCGAAGGGATCCCGATGCTGCGGACCGCCAGGCCATCACAATCACCACCTATAACCCGGCACTCTGCCTGGCACCGCCGACGCCAGCCGATTGTGATGGCCTGGCGGTCCGCCCCTCGACAGCCGAATCCCACCAACCCAACGGCCGGCGCTCGCTCAACCCGCGCCCACACATCCGTCACAAGAGGGGATGTCCGTCCGTGTTGTGCCTTCTCCTCTCGCGTATCGAGGGAGAAGGCACAACACCAACCGGTATACCCAAGCGGGGGCGGGTTGGGGGGGCGGGCCGCGGGCACGCGACAGCGTGGTGTGGTGCTACTAG
>NZ_JBFAHB010000180.1:0-1110 GCF_040653975.1 Kribbella sp. NPDC050820 | reverse complement strand
TGTCAACGGCAGCTGAAAACTGACCCCCTGGCGGCGTCCGAAGGTTGACCCCTTGGTGGTCATGGTTCCTCGGTGTTGGCGGCTGGGACGCGGCCGAGGTCTCGGTTCTTGAGTCGGTAGGAGTCGCCTTTGAGTGCGACGACGTCGGCGTGGTGGACGAGGCGGTCGATCATCGCGGCGGCGACGACGTCGTCGCCGAAGACTTCGCCCCAGCGGCCGAAGGGTTTGTTGCTGGTGACGATCAGCGAGGCGCGTTCGTAGCGGGATGAGACGAGTTGGAAGAACAGGTTCGCGGCTTCGGGTTCGAAGGGGATGTAGCCGACCTCGTCGATGATGAGTAGTGGGTAGCGGGTGAGCCGGACGAGTTCGTCTTGCAGGCGGCTGGCGTGGTGGGCGTCGGCGAGCCGGGCGACCCAGCCGGAGGCGGTAGCGAACAGGACACGGTGGCCGGCTTGGCAGGCGCGGATACCGAGCCCGATGGCCAGATGGGTCTTGCCGGTGCCTGGTGGGCCGAGGAACACCACGTTCTCCTTGGCGATGACGAAGTCGAGGGTCCCCAGGTGGGCGATCAGGTCGCGAGCCAGGCCGCGGGCGTGGTCGAAGTCGAACTCTTCCAGGCTCTTGCGGGCCGGAAACCTCGCCGACCTGATCCGACCCTCGCCGCCGTGAGCGTCGCGGGCGGAGACCTCGCGTTGCAGGCAAGCGACCAGATACTCCTCGTGTGTCCACGCCTCAGCGCGGGCTCGTTCGGCCAGGCGGTCCACCGAGTCGCGCAGGGTGGGTGCTTTCAACGCCCTGGTCAGGTAGGCGATCTCGGCGGTCAAGTCCTTGGCCGGTGTGGCTTTGGTCCGGGTCGGCATCACACGGCTCCCTGGTCCAGTCCGAGGCCGAAGGCGTTGTCGTAGTCGGTCAGCGGCCGCTGTTCCACCTCGGTCGCCGCTGCTGGGGTGAGGACGGTGAAGCGGTCCTGCCGCAACGCGGTCGCGGCCTGGGCATGGACGGTGTCGGTGATCGACTGGTGATAGGCCCAGCAGCGTGGATGGTCGGCCACGACGGCGCCCTCGCAGAACACCCGCACCCGGTCCAGGTCGGCGACGATCTCGATCCGCC
>NZ_JBFAHB010000179.1:0-1113 GCF_040653975.1 Kribbella sp. NPDC050820 | reverse complement strand
CTAGGAGGGCGCTGAATTAGGGCGGGTTCTGGGGTTGGTCGCTGTGTGGGCTGTAGCGCGGATGCTGTCGGGGCGGGTGCGTGTGAAGGCTGGCCGGTGCGTGGCAATGCGGTCCGGACCGCGAGACGGGCGCCTGGGCGGTTGGTGGGGAGGCGTGCTAGGCGCTGTGGCGGTCGAGGCTTGTGGGTGAGATTTGTCAGGTGGTCTGGGCCGCCAGTACCCAGGTGCCTGCGGTGCGGGTGAGTCCGCGGCCGATGAGGTTGCGAAGGTTGAGGCCGGCGGTGCGGCGTTTCAGCCAGGCGTGGTTCTTCGTGGTGCCGCGGTAGCGGAGTTTGAGGCGGCGGCCGCCGTGGCTGGCGATGTGGGAGATCACGCGTTCGACGTTGGGCCGGTGGTGCCGGTAGTTGTCGCGCAGTTCGGCATCGTCGGCCCAGTCGGCCCGGGCCTGGCGGAGCAGGTCGTCGCGCTCGTGCAGGACGATGCTGCGGCCGGTCTTGGACTTGGTGCACTGCTGGCGCAGCGGGCAGTCGCGGCAGACCGCGCCGAAGGTGGCTACCCGGGTTCGGCTGATCGGGCGGGTGTTGCCGGCCGGGCAGGTGACCGTCTGGGCCTGTTCGTCCACGGTGAAGTCGTCGACGGTGAACCCGCCCTCGACCGGGGCCTGCAGCGGCTTGGGTTTGATCACGGCCTCGTGGCCGGCGTCGTCGATCGCGCCGCGCAGGTCGCCGGTGCCATAGGCAGAGTCCCCGTACCAGGTTGACGGTTCGCTTTCCCGGGCGAGGAACTGTTCGGCCACGGCGGCATCGGCGTTGTCCGGGCCGGCGGCCTTGGTCAACTGCTCGTCGGTGATGATCCCGGTCCCGGGCTCGGCCACCACGTGCGCCCGGTAGCCGTCGCGGCGGCTCTCCGGAGACTTGCGGGTATGCCGCGCGTCCGGGTCGACGGTCGAGATCACCCGATCCGGCGCGACCCGGCGGGCGATCCGCCACCGCCCATCGGTGCCGTCCGACCCCTCGGACGGCTCGACGTCTTGGCCCGCGACCAACGCCAGCAACGCCAACGCGGACTCAGCCCTGTCCTGCTCGTCGTCGTGGTCGTCGTCGTGGTCGTCGT
>NZ_JBFAHB010000178.1:0-1121 GCF_040653975.1 Kribbella sp. NPDC050820 | reverse complement strand
CTAGTGTCGCGTAAACGATGTTCTTTGACCGGGTTTGCAGTGGTCGAGTAGGTCGTCGGCGGTTTTGGTCCAGATGAAGGGTTGGCAGCGGTCGTTCCAGCCGTCGATGAAGGCTCGGATGGCGTCGGTCAGGTCGCGGACCGAGGTGAAGGTGCCGCGCCGGATGGCTTGGCGGGTGATGATGCCGAAGAAGATCTCGACCATGTTGAGCCACGAGCCGCTGGTCGGGGTGAAGTGCAGCTGGATCCGCGGATTCTTCGCCAGCCAGGCCTGGACCTTGGGGTGCTTGTGGCTGCCGTAGTTGTCGACCACGATGTGCAGCTTCTTGCGTGGGTAGGCCTTCGCAACCTGCTTGAGGAACCGCAGGAACTCTTGGTGGCGGTGCCTGGGCATGCACGCGTCGACGACTCTGCCGGTGGCGATCTCGAGCGCGGCGAACAGTGTGGTGGTGCCGTTGCGACGGTAGTCGTGGCTGCGCTTCTCTGGCAGCCCGGGACGCAACGGCAGGATGGGCGCGGTCCGGTCCAACGCCTGGATCTGGGATTTCTCGTCGATCGACAACACGATCGCGTTATCGGGCGGGTTCAGGTACAGGCCGACAACATCGCGGACCTTGGCCTCCAGTTCGGGGTCGGTGGAGAACTTGAACGTCTCGACCCGCCACGGCTGCAGGCCCCACCTCTTCCAGATCTTGCCGACCCACACATGCGAGATCCCGCCCAGGTGGTCGGCCAGCAGCCGCGACGACCAGTGCGTCACGCCGAGGCGTTCCGGCGGCGGCTCCAACGTCGCCAACACCACCGCGACCTCATCGACCATGGCCGGCCGGCCCGGCTTCGGCCGGTCGTCCAGCCCACCCAGGCCCTCGGCCGCGTAACGCTTCTTCCACCCGATCACCGTCGGCTTGGACACCCCGACCCGCGCCACGATGTCCTTCACCGACACCCCATCGGCCGCCAGCAGCACGATCCGCGCCCGCTGCGCCAGACCCGCCCGCATCGACGGCGAACGCGTCCACGACTCCAACACCCTGCGATCCTCGGCCGGAACATCCACGGGCACAGTCAACGCCATAACCCATGATCCCACGAGGTAAAGCTATTTCGTTACCGCGACACTAG
>NZ_JBFAHB010000177.1:0-1145 GCF_040653975.1 Kribbella sp. NPDC050820 | reverse complement strand
TCGCAAGTCCCAATCTCCCAGCACGCAAGGGCATTCTCGCGTTACGGCACGCTCACCCCAGCCAACTCACCCCAGTCCATCGGTGGATCCAGGCTGAGCCTTGATCGGTTCCGCGGGTGACTGCTGGAGCCGCGGATCGGATGGTTGCGTCGGTGGTCAAGGCGGGCACTTGATCCGCGGCCAGGGCGACGGCTGGAGCCGGCGGCCGATCGGTGGCGTCAGCAGTCGGGGCCGGAGCTTGGCCGGAACCCGCGCCGACTGCGGGAGCCGCGGGTCGGCGGGTTGCGGCGGCAGCCGGGGCTGGGGCTTGACCGGCGGCCGGGGTGACTGGTGGAGCCGCAGACCGGGTGGTTGCGTCAGCGGTCTGGGCTGGGGGTTGATCCGCGGCCGGGGTGGCGGGTGAAGCGGCGGGGCGGCTGGTTGGGGCGGTGGTGTGGGCGCGATCGTCCCCGGCGGTGGCTGTGGCGGCGGGCGGGGTGGGTGGGGTGGTGTGGAGGTGTCGGTGGGCTTGGTGGAGGAGTTCTTCGGTGTAGCGGGGGTCGGCGATGATGCCGACGGCGTCGGCGCGGCGGCGCTGCAGGCAGGCGGTGTCGCCGAGGATTTTGAGGGCTTCGGCGATGCTGGTGATGCGGGCGTCGAATCGGATCGCCGCACCGGAGCCGGTGCGGATGAGGATCTTCTTGGTGCCGTGCTCGTCGCAGCGGCCCAGGTAGACGCCGCGTTCGCGGGCCTTCTCCGCGGCCTTGGCCCGGGCGGCTTCGGGGTCGGCGTGTTTCTTGGCGGCCTCGACGATCCTGTCCAGCCGGCCGGGGGTGAGGGTGTCGACGACCTTCGCGACGCGGTGGTCGACGGCGCGGGCGGCGTCTTCGGACAGGTCCAGGCAGGCGGTGGCGATCTTGCGGGCCTTCCACGGCGTCGCCTGACCGGACTGGACCCGCGCCCAGGCCAGCGGGAGCCGGTGGCGCAGCGCGAGGGCCTGGCCGATGAAGTCCGCGGCGGCACCGGCGGAGATGCCGATCATCGCGCCGAACTCGGCCGGGGCGAACTCGGCGATCTCCGGGCAGCCCTCGCCGCCCAGGACGATGGCGCGTTCGCGGCCGTCGCTGGGGCGGCGGGTGGGGCGGGGTGAGCAGGCGCTCGGGTGG
>NZ_JBFAHB010000176.1:0-1252 GCF_040653975.1 Kribbella sp. NPDC050820 | reverse complement strand
GCCCTGGACGCCTATCTGATGCACGTCCACCCGCATCCGGGTGCCGGCGGCGTGCCCGGCGCGGCGGTCGTGGTGCCGGGCGGCTCGTCGCTGGCCAAGTCGCGTGCCCGGGCCGGGGCGGTGATCGATCTGCTGCCGGTGGCCGCTGGGCAAACGGTGCTGGTCGTCGGCGTGGTGAACTCGCTGCTGGAGCAGCTGCGCGAGCGGGGGATCGGGTATGTCCCGTGCGACCTGGCCGGCGGATACACCGAATGGGACGAGCCGGTGTGCACGTCGGCGCTGGAGCAGGTCGACCGGTGCGACGCGCTGTTGATCACCGGTATGACGCTGGGCAACGCCACTTTCGGCGCGCTGCTGGGGCGCGCCAGGTCGGCCGGGTTGCCCGTGGTCGTGTTTGCCCAGAGCGGCAGCGCGGTGCTGCCGTGGTTCATCGGCGCGCCCGGGGTGTACGCGGTTTCGGCCGAGCCGTACCCGTTCTTCTCCCTCGATGGCGGGACGAGCACGTTGTTCCACTATCGAGGGCGGTGCTCGTGAGCGCCGGGACGGACGCCTCGGCCGGGTCCCTGCTGGATGTGCTGGGCCGCACCCCGCTGGCGTGGATCCCGGCTGATGGATCCAACGGGGCCGGGTATTGGGCGAAGCTGGAGTCTGCCGGGATCGGTGGGATGAAGGCCAGAGCGGCCGTCGCGATGCTGGCGGGTGCGGCCGCCCGTGGTGAGCTCGATGCGGGCGCGACGATCATCGAGTCGACCAGCGGCACTCTGGGACTTGGGCTGGCCTTCGCCGGCCGGGCGCTGGGGCATCCGGTGACGTTGGTCGTTGACGACGAGCTCGAGCCGGACCTGCGGGCGCTGTTCGCAGCGTATGGCGTGACGCTGGAGGTGGTGCACCAGCCTGATCCGCACGGCGGGTGGCAGAGCGCACGGCTGGACCGGCTTCACGAGCTGTTGGCCACGACACCGGGCGCCTACTGGCCCGACCAGTACAACAACCCGGACAACCCACTGGGCTACGTGGCGATGGCGCACGAGCTGCTCGAGCAGCTCGAGGCGGCCGACGTCCTCGTGGCTAGCGTCGGCTCGGGCGGACACTGCGCCGGGCTCACCGAGGTGCTCCGCGGCCACTGGCCGTGGCTGCGGGTGGTTGGCGTGGACGCCGTCGGCTCGCGGATCTTCGGCCAGCCGGCCAGGCCGCGGCTGATGCGCGGTCTGGGCAGCAGCATCTTGCCCCGCAACGTCGCGTACCACCACTT
>NZ_JBFAHB010000175.1:0-1264 GCF_040653975.1 Kribbella sp. NPDC050820 | reverse complement strand
CGAGGATCCGCAGGACGACCTGACGGCCGGTCCGCCGAAGACCTACGCGGCCGGCCTGCCGGCGGTGGCCCACGCGATGCAGTACTCGCTCGAGCAGACGACAGTACGCCGTACCGCGCTGACGCTCCTCAACCTCAATCAGGTGAAGGGTTTCGACTGTCCCGGCTGTGCGTGGCCGGAGCCGCAGCACCGGCACAAGAACGAGTACTGCGAGAACGGCGCCAAGCACATCAACGACGAGGCGACGACCCGGCGTGTCACCCGTGAGTTCTTCGCGCAGCACTCGATCGAGGAGCTGGACGGCAAGTCCGACTACTGGCTCAACCAGCAGGGCCGGCTCACCGAGCCGATGGTGAAGCGGCCCGGGGCGACGCACTACGAGCCGATCGGCTGGGACGAGGCGTTCGGGATCGTCGCCGGCGAGCTGACCGCGCTCGGCTCGCCCGACGAGGCGCTGTTCTACGTGTCCGGCCGGCTCAACAACGAGGCGGCGTTCCTGCTCCAGCTGTTCGCCCGGGCCTTCGGCACCAACAACCTGCCGGACTGCTCGAACATGTGCCACGAGTCCAGCGGCTCCGCGCTCAACGAGACGCTGGGCATCGGCAAGGGCAGCGTGCAGCTCGACGACATCCACAATGCCGGCCTGGTCTTCGTGGTCGGCCAGAACCCGGGGACCAACCACCCCCGGATGCTGTCGGCGCTGGAGCAGACCAAGAAGAACGGTGGCCGGGTGATCGCCGTGAACACGCTGCCGGAGGCGGGTCTGATGCGGTTCAAGAACCCGCAGAAGGCCAGTGGCGTCCTCGGGCGGGGTACGGCGATCGCCGACCAGTTCGTGCAGATCCGGCCCGGTGGCGATCTCGCGTTGTTCCAGATGCTGAATCGCCGGCTGCTCGAGGCCGACGCGGCCGCGGGTGGCGGCGTCCTCGACCGTGACTACATCGCGACGCACACCACCGGCTTCGAGGCGTTCGCCGAGCACGCGGGCACGATCACCTGGGAGCACGCGCTCGAGGCGACCGGCCTGACCCGCGACGAGATCGAGGCGGTGCACGACGCCGTACTCGCGAGCAAATCCGTCATCGTCTGCTGGGCGATGGGGCTGACCCAGCACAAGCACGGCGTGCCGACGATCCGCGAGGTGGTCAACTTCCTGATGCTGCGGGGCAACATCGGCCGGCCGGGCGCCGGTGTGTGCCCGGTCCGCGGGCACTCCAACGTCCAGGGCGACCGGACGATGGGGATCTGGGAGCGGATGCCGGAC
>NZ_JBFAHB010000174.1:0-1289 GCF_040653975.1 Kribbella sp. NPDC050820 | reverse complement strand
TCGACGTGTCCCAGACCCAGCGGAGAAGAACAAAGGCCGGTCAAAGCACCTCTTGACCGGCCCCGCTCCTTCAGGGATGACCTGCGGAAACGCAGCTCAGGGCCTGTCTCATGCTGTCCGGCTGTGTCCGGCTGTCACCGGCGATCTACGGATGTCCCTCCCGAATACGTCCCAAAGTGAGGAAGCTCGCGGGAGCCGATCGAGTGCGCCTGCTGGGTCCCTCGCCTGGACGGGATGCCGCCTTGCGACGGATCCGACATCATTCAGGGGTGTCGGTCCTGGTGCTCACCGGGGCCGGCTACGCAGCATGGATCAACCAGGGGGCCTGAATGACGAGCGCGACGACATTCCGTAGCAGGGCTGCGTCTCAACGCGAGTTGCGGGACATCAAGAGCGAGTTGAACGACCTCCGGGAAGCTCACGGTCGCGAGGACAGACGCGCCTGGGTAAAGCCAGCACTTGTGTCCAGTGCGATCACGCTCGTAGTGGCGATGATCGCGGCGTGGGGAACCTGGTCGGCCACGCGATTTAGCGCAGATGAGGACCGGGAGAAGGAGAGCCGAGAGAAGCGGTCGCAGATCTACGCTGAGTATCTCGCCGCGGCACGGTCCTACCTGAAGGCCCGGGGAGCGATGACGAACGTGGACAAGGTGGCCGCCGTACGCATGCGAGCACTTGAGGCCGCCATCGCTGCAAGAGCGCCAGCTGCACGGATCGCGATCATCCGCAGGGACGCAGATCGCATTACAGCTATGCAGGACCAGCTCAGCTCCGAAGAAGCGACCGCGGAAACCTCGTTCTTGAAGCAGGCCGATTTGATCTACGTCTATGGCAGCGACGACGCTTGGCGGGCGAACCTGGCGGTCAGTCGCGCCGCAGGCGGCATCGACGATGCGGGGACGGAGACGCCGTTCAACTTTGACGCTGCTAACGCTGCATTACGCGAGTTCCAGGGAGTGTTCTGCAAGGAAGCCTCAGCAACTCCGCGGAAGGGGTGTGGCCAGTGACGCAGCCACTTCAGACGGCGGCGATGGGCTGAAGAACCCGCCTCAGACCTGTTGAACGCAGGTCAGAGGCGGGTCAGCAATCGTCATGTCCGGATGCGACCTACTACCGGTCGGCCGTCCTCTCAGGTACACGCAAGTTCAGGCCGCCTGGGGAGTCGGTCGAGAGCGCTGCCTCGATCCGTCGCTTAGCCTGGATCCACCGATGGACTGGGGTGAGTTGGCTGGGGTGAGCGTGCCGTAACGCGAGAATGCCCTTGCGTGCTGGGAGATTGGGACTTGCGA
>NZ_JBFAHB010000173.1:0-1367 GCF_040653975.1 Kribbella sp. NPDC050820 | reverse complement strand
GGGCCCTGACCCTGGTTCTTGGACACGCCGAATCCAGCAGCTGAGCATCTGCTGGAGAGAGCGAGATGATCCAGAACCATGGCCCGCAAGAACTACTCCGAGGAGTTTCGTCGGCAGGCCGTCGACTTGTTCGAGTCCACCCCGGGCGCGACGCTGAAGGGCATTGCGGCTGATCTGGGGGTCGAGCGGGCAACCCTGAAGCGCTGGGTTGACCTGTACGGGACGGGCAGGAAGACGGCCGCCGACGGCAAGACCACGAGCACGAGCACGGGTAGCAGCGCGCAGGCGGACCCGGTGCGGGCGGAGTCGCCGGCGGTGAAGATCGCCCGGCTCGAGGCCGAACTGGCGGCGTTGCGGGCGGAGAAGACCAAGCTCACCACCGAGCGGGAGATTCTCCGGTCGGCGGCCAAGTATTTCGCCGGGGAGACGAACTGGTGAGTCGCTTCCAGTTCGTCGCCGACCACCGTGCCACCTTCGAGGTGAAGCGGCTGTGTGAGCTTGTCGAGGTTAAGCGGTCGTCGTACTACGCCTGGGTCAAGGCGGCCCCGCCTCGCGAGGCCCGCGCCGCCGCGGACGCCCAGCTCGCAGACCGGATCCGGAAGGTCCACACCGACGACAACACGTGCGGTGCACCGCGGATCACCGCCGAACTCAACGACGGTGTTCCTGCTGGTCAGCGGGTGAATCACAAGCGGGTCGCGCGAGTGATGCGCGACAACGGCATCGCCGGCTACCGGCGACGACGCAAGGTCCGCACCACGATCCCCGAACCCGCGGATCACAAGGTCCCCGACCTGCTAAACCGGAACTTCACCGCCGAAGCCCCGAACCAGCGCTATGTCGGGGACATCACCTACCTGCCGCTTGCCGACGGCAACAACCTCTATCTGGCGACCGTGATCGACTGCTACTCGCGGCGCCTGGCCGGCTGGGCGGTCGCCGGCCACATGCGCACCGAACTCGTCACCGACGCACTCAAAGCCGCGAAAGCGACCCGCGGCAGCCTCACCGGTGCCGTCTTCCACAGCGACCACGGGTCCGTCTACACGTCCAACGACTACGCACGACTCTGCACCGAACTCGGAGTCACCCAGTCCATGGGCGCCGTCGGGACCAGTGCCGACAACAGCCTCGCCGAATCGTTCAACGCCACCCTCAAACGAGAGATCCTGCAAGACCAGAACTCCTGGCCCGACGAGGCCACCTGCCGCCGCCAGGTCTTCCGGTGGCTGGTCCGCTACAACACCCGCCGCCGCCACTCCTGGTGCCACTACCAGTCCCCAAACACCTACGAGACCAGCACCGCCGCTACCCTCCCGTCAGCGGCGTAAACCACCACCCGTGTCCAAGAACCGGGGGTAAGGCCC
>NZ_JBFAHB010000172.1:0-1432 GCF_040653975.1 Kribbella sp. NPDC050820 | reverse complement strand
CCGGCTCTTGTGACGGATGTGTGGGTGGTTGAGCGCGGCTTGAGCGGCGCACGCCGTTCTCTGTCTAGGTTTCTGAGCTGTCGAGGAACAGGAACCTGGTGACGGGAGAACGGCGTGCGTTTGGACAGCTTATGGCGTGCGGTTTTGGGGATTGAGCGCGCGGTGGTCGAGGACGTGGTGTTCGACGAGGACGGGCAGGTCGTGGTGGTGTCGGTGCGGCCGGTGGCGCGGCAGCGGGGCCGGTGTGGGCGGTGCCGGCGCCGGTGCCGGGGTTATGACCGGGGCCGTGGCGGGCGGCGCCGGTGGCGGGGCCTGGATCTGGGCACGGTCCGGGTGTTTGTGGAGGCCGAGGCGCCACGGGTGGACTGTCCCGTCCATGGGGTGGTGGTCGCGCATGTGCCCTGGGCCCGGCACGATGCCGGGCATACCCGGATGTTCGATGATCAGGTGGCGTGGCTGGCGACGCAGACCTCGAAGAGCGCGGTGACGCAGCTGATGCGGATCGCGTGGCGCACGGTCGGGGCGATCGTACGGCGGGTTTGTGCCGAGGTGGACGCGGTGACCGACCGGCTCGCCGGGCTGGCCCGGGTCGGGATCGACGAGGTCAGCTACCGCAAGGGCCAGAAGTACCTGACCGTGGTGGTCGACCACGACTCCGGGAACCTGGTGTGGGCCGAGCCCGGCCGCGACGCCGCGACCGTGGGCAGGTTCTTCGACGCCCTCGGCCCGGACCGCGCCGGGCGGTTGACGCACGTGTCGGCCGACGGGGCCGGCTGGATCACCGGCGTGGTCGCCCGGCAGGCGCCGCAGGCGGTGATCTGCGCTGATCCGTTCCATGTCGTGTCCTGGGCGACCGACTGCCTGGACGAGGTCCGCCGGGAGGCCTGGAACGCCGCCCGCCGCGCGGCCGGGGGAACCCGGCCGGTCGGTGCGCTGGCCGGGACCCGCTACCACGCCTCCCGTGGGACCGCGCAGACCATCGCACGGTCGCGGTGGGCGTTGTGGAAGAACCCCGAAGACCTCACCGTCAACCAAACCGCCCAGCTCGCCTGGATCGCGATCTCCAGCCCCCGCCTGCACCGCGCCTACCTGCTCAAGGAAGGCCTGCGGCACGTGTTCAAACTCGGCGGCGACACCGGCAAACACGCCCTGCGATCCTGGCTGGCCTGGGCCCAGCGCAGCCGCATCAACGTGTTCGTTCAACTCGGCCGCAGAATCAAACGCCACCTGACCGCGATCCACGCCACCCTCGACCACGGCCTGACCAACGCCCGCATCGAAGCAGCCAACACCAGAATCCGCCTCATCACCCGCACCGCCTACGGCTTCAAAAACCCCCACGCCCTCATCGCCCTGGCCATGCTCACCCTCGGCGGCTACCGCCCACCCCTCCCCGGGCGAAACTGACCCACACATCAGACAGAAGAGCCGG
>NZ_JBFAHB010000171.1:0-1434 GCF_040653975.1 Kribbella sp. NPDC050820 | reverse complement strand
GGCTCTTCGCAGTTGAGGGTGTAGTGCGGGTGGGCGCGTCGGTGGCCGGGTAGGGTCGAGGTCTTCCGATGATGGGAGTTCTCACACCGCCCATCCGAAAGACCTCGACGTGTCTGACGTTACCTTCGCCTGCCCTGACCTGACCACTTTCGCCCGCTTGGACGAGCTCGGCCTCGAAGTCGTCGGGCAGCGGCTTGAGCCCCATCGTGCGGTGCTGGCGTGCCGGGTCGTCGGTGCCGACGACGCCGATGGCTGGTGTCGGCGGTGTGGCTGCGAAGGGACCGTTCGCGACTGCGTGGTCCGGCGGTTGGCGCACGAGCCGCTGGGCTGGCGTCCCACGACCCTGCACGTGACGGTGCGCCGCTACCGGTGCAGTGGTTGTGGGCACGTGTGGCGCGAAGACACCAGCCGCGCGGCCGAGCCGCGGGCGAAGCTGTCGCGGCGCGGGTTGCGGTGGGCGCTGGAAGCCCTGGTGGTCCAGCACCTGACCGTTGCCCGGGTCGCGGAGGGTCTCGGGGTCGCGTGGAACACCGCCAACAACGCGGTTCTTGCCGAGGGCAAGCGCGTGCTGATCGATGATCCCGGCCGGTTCGACGGCGTGGCTGTGATCGGGGTCGACGAGCACGTCTGGCGTCATACCCGTCGCGGCGACAAGTACGTCACGGTGATCATCGATCTCACCCCGATCCGCGATGGGACCGGGCCGGCACGGTTGCTGGACATGGTCGAGGGCCGCTCGAAACAGGTCTTCAAGTCCTGGCTCGCCGCACGCGAACAGTCCTGGCGCGAGAGGGTCGAGGTGGTCGCGATGGACGGCTTCACCGGCTTCAAGACCGCCGCCGCTGAGGAGATCCCCGACGCGGTCGCGGTGATGGACCCCTTCCACGTCGTCCGCCTGACCGGCGACGCCCTCGACCAGTGCCGCCGACGAGTCCAGCAAGCCATCCACGGCCACCGGGGACGCAAACACGACCCGCTCTACTCCGCTCGGCGGACCCTGCACACCGGCGCCGACCTACTCACCAGCAAGCAGGCCCAGCGACTGGCCGACCTGTTCGCGGCCGATGAACACGTCGAGGTCGAAGCGAGCTGGGGGATCTACCAGCGCATGATCGCCGCCTACCGCGAATCCGACCGCAGCCGTGGCCGGGCGCTGATGAAGCAGCTCATCGACTCGGTCAGCCACGGCGTGCCGACCGCACTCGTCGAGCTCATCACGCTCGGCCGGACACTGAACAAGCGCGCCGCCGACATACTCGCCTACTTCGACCGACCCGGCACCAGCAACGGACCCACCGAAGCCATCAACGGCCGACTCGAACACCTCCGCGGCTCCGCCCTCGGATTCCGCAACCTCACCAACTACATCGCCAGATCCCTACTCGAAACCGGCGGCTTCAGACCCCAACTACACCCTCAATCGTGAAGAGCCGG
>NZ_JBFAHB010000170.1:0-1465 GCF_040653975.1 Kribbella sp. NPDC050820 | reverse complement strand
CCCCTCCAACAACCCCAGTTTCCGCACACCCTTACCCACCACGACCCTCTCCCCATCTCGTGGCGCACCCGCGCCCCGGCGGTGTCCTCACGGACAACGCCGGGCCGCGTCGCTGCGGAGCTATCCTCCGGGGGCTGTCCTCGCCGTGAGCCGACGGTTGCCAGCGGCAACTCTTGCCCAAACGGACAACCCGCCAACCACAGAAACACACGGGCACAGATCGTGCCGCTGGAAGCAACTGAATCGGCCATTTCAGTGTCCGAGGAGCTACGCGCGCCTTGACCACAGGGCTACAGCTCGGTGCTTGAGATGACATCTACAGGTTGTTGGCGTGAGTCCGTGCTCGGCGCTGCGGGCCCTCACTCGTGGGACAGTTGGCCGACGATGACGATCTTTACGTTTCACCTTGCGGAGCTCCGTCCGACGACGACGGTGGGGGCACTGTGGAAGGCGCCGGCTGTGTCTTCCACGCCTGGGCTGCGGTATGCCGAGTGCCTGGCGCTGATGCGCCTCGGTGCGCCGACGGTTTCGCCGGCTCGGATGCAGTTGCGTCGGATGGCGATGTTCGCGCGGTGGGAGGACGAGGCGGCGGTCGAGACGTTTCTGGCGGATCACCGCATGGGCAGGGAGTTGGCTGCGGGTTGGCATGTGCGTATGCAGTTTCTTCGTCGTTGGTCGCGGCTTGCGGCGCTGCCGGACCTGCCGGCGAGGGCGGGGGAGTGGGATCCTGCCGAACCTGTCGTGGCGGTCACGCTGGCTCGGATGCGCCTGCTGGAGGTGCCGAGGTTCCTGAAGTGGGGCAAGCCGGTGGAGCGGCTGGTTCGTGACCATCCGGGGGCCACGTTGGCGCTGGCCGCGATGCGCCCGCCGCGGACGATTTCTACGTTCTCTGTTTGGCGGACGGTGGGCGAGATGGAGGAGATGGTGCACGGCCATAGCAGTGTCCCGGAGCCCGAGCGTCATGCTGCCGCGATGGCCGAACGCCGGCGCAGGGACTTCCACCACGAATTCGCGACCCTGCGGTTCCGGCCGCTGTCGGAGCACGGCTCGTGGCAGGGGCGCAGCGGCATCGTTCCTCGCTAGACCCGGCACGTTGTCCCACACCCGGAGGAAAGGCATGATGCGGCCCATGAAGTACACGGTCTCCATCGAGATCGCCCTGCCGCGGGAGAAGGTGGTCCGGCTGCTCGAGGACCCGGCACACCGGCCGAAATGGCTGCGGGGTCTGGTGCTGCACGAGCCGCTGAGTGGCGAGGACGGGCAGCTGGGCACCAGGTCGCGGGTCGTGATGCAGATGGACCAGCGGAGGTTCGAGGGCACCGAGACCATCACACGCCGGGAGCCGGCAGACCTGCGCGAGCTCCAGGCAACGAGCGTCGTTCACTTCGACCGCGAGATCGTCGGCGAGGGCATGTGGAGCGCCGCGCGCGAGCGGCTGACCGAAGCCGGCCCGGAAACGACGCTG
>NZ_JBFAHB010000169.1:0-1597 GCF_040653975.1 Kribbella sp. NPDC050820 | reverse complement strand
CTGATGCGATGAAGGAGCGGGGCCTCCGCTCCTCGTGGGTTCCCGGCGGATGCTGGGGTTGCTCGCGTTTCACGACGAAGGAGGCCCCTGATGGAAGCGTACGCGGGACGGCAGTTTGTGGGGATGGATCTGCATCGGCGACGGTCGGTGCTGGTGCGGATGACGGCCGAGGGTGAGGTGCTGGAGCGGGTCCGGGTCGTCAACGATGTGGATCGGTTGGCGGCGGTGATCGCCCGGGCCGGGGAGAGCCCGGAGGTGGTGCTGGAGGCGACCTACGGCTGGTATTGGGCGGTGGACGCGCTGCGGGCGCAGGGTGCGGTGGTGCATCTGGCGCATCCGTTGGGGGTGAAGGCGTTTGAGTACCGGCGGGTGAAGAACGACGAGCGGGATGCCGCCGACCTGGCCGACCTGTTGCGGATGGGGCGTCTGCCCGAGGCGTGGATCGCGCCGCCGGCCACGCGCGAGTTGCGGGAGTTGGTGCGGCACCGGGCGAAGCTGGTCGGGCTGCGCAGCCATTGCAAGGCCGAGGTGCATGCGGTGCTGGCCAAGTGCGGCGTGACCGTGTCGATGAGTGACCTGTTCGGGATCGCCGGGACCGCGTTGCTGGATCGGTTGCGGGACTCCTCGCAGCTCGCGGCGCCGTACGCGGCCAGGATCGGGTCGCTGCGCCGGATCATGGACGGGCTCGACTTCGAGATCGACCACACCGCCGGCATGGTGCGGGGCCGGCTGGCGCTGCACCAAGGCTATGCCGCGGTGCAGCAGATTCCCGGGATCGGTCCGACCCTGGCCGCGGTGCTGGTCGCCGAGATCGGCGACATCGACCGATTCACCCGTCCCGAGCAGCTGACCTGCTGGGCCGGGCTGACACCAACCCATCACGAGTCCGATACCCACGTGCATCGCGGCCGGATCACCAAGCAAGGCTCCCGGCTGGTCCGCTGGGCCGTGGTCGAGTCGGTGCAGATCCTGCCCGACACCACCGCGGTCGGGCAGTTCCGCGACCGGGTCGCCGCCCGCCGCGGCCACAACATCGGCGTCGTCGCGGCCGCCCGCCGCCAACTCGAGTACGTCTTCTACGCGTTGCGCGACCACCACGTCCGTGCCCTGGATACGCAGCCGCACAAGCACACCGACAAGCACACCGGCGCGGCATGAGCCGCGACCACCCCGAACCGGTCGACGCGGGTCGTGCAGGTCAAGACCCCCACCAGCTGGCGTGGTCGCCCCTCTGATTGACCCCGCTGACCAGCAACTGCGAACCCCATCATGCCGCCCAGCCCCTCAGCTACCGCGGCGAAGGGATGACAGCAGCCCCTCCCCCCGGGGGGCTGCCACCAACCGGGGACACCCGGCCATGACGAGCGCAACGTCCGCACCCAGACATCACCAAGGGAACCACCGAACACACTTCCTCACCGCTGCCCACAGCATGCGCCGAGCGGCGTCGTCGTCAAGGCCCCACGGCCGCTACGCGGTCGGGCTCCGCCCGAGCCCTGACCACAACGCCTCACCTCGACGTGTCCCAGACCCAGCGGAGAAGAACAAAGGCCGGTCAAAGCACCTCTTGACCGGCCCCGCTCCTTCAGGGATGACC
>NZ_JBFAHB010000168.1:0-1688 GCF_040653975.1 Kribbella sp. NPDC050820 | reverse complement strand
CTGGCGTGGGTGGCTGATTCTCGATGCGCTGCAGGGTCGGCTGGGTGTGGCGTGGTGGGACGTCCCGCCTCGCTGCGGGGGTGTTCCACTTGCGGTTCTCCGGTCGGACCGTGGTCGGCGTGGTCAGGACGTTGCGGCGGGTGGTTTGGAGGTTTGGTCGAACAGCCTTTCCCAGTGGGGCTGCCAGGGCCAGCCGACGGGCAGGTGCAGGGTGATTCGGCGGGCCGATGATGCGATCCGGGCAGCGATGTTGATGAGTTTGCGTCGGATCGTGCCGGTGCGGGCCTTGGCCAACTCACCGCCGGCCAGGGTGGCGGCCGCGCGGGTGAGGTTGAAGGCCATCACCGCGAGCACGAGCCAGGCGGCGTTCGCGGTGAAGACCCCGGACGGCAGGTGCGCCAGGGCGGAGTCCTTCAGGTCGGCGTTGACCTGTTCGATGATCGCGTGTCCGCGGTGGGTCTTGTCGACGGCCACGGTGTCCATCACGTCTGGGGCGACGGTGGTGAAGAACGCGTGGAACCGCCAGATGTCGAACAAGGTGTCCTGCCCGGCCGTCGTGTTCTTGTCGGTGTTGAGGTCGGGGATCCGGCGGATCACGAGCCGGCCGGGCACCCGCTCGCTCTTCTTGCGGGAGGCGAACGCGGTGAACGGGATTTCGGCGACTTCGGCGCGCGAGATCCATTGGCCGGTGGCTTGGTCGTAGATCGCGTCGGTGTACTGGATCGTGGTCCACGCATTCGCGTCGTCCGCGACGGCCGCGATCGCGGCCTTGACCCGCTTGTCGAGGCGGACGGTGACCGAGACCTCGGCGCCGGCGCGGACCGCGGCCAGCACCAGGCCGCGGCCGTAGAACGCCGAGTCGGCGCGCACCAGCGGCCTGCCGCCCGACAGTCCAGGCAGCCCGCGCACGGTCTTCAGCGCATCGGTGACCAGGCGCCTGGCGCCACGCGGCGAACCGCACGATCCCTTCCGCAGCCGCTGCGCCACCACAACCGGCGCGGCGCCGGTGGTGGTGACCGTGGCCAGCAGTGCGTTCAGGCCCCGTACCCCCGAATAGCCGAACCCAGCGCCCTGCTTGGCATAGCCGTGAACCTCGATGATCGTGTCATCGACATCGACCAGCACGAACCCGCCGGACCCGCCGTCGGCGACCGTGTCGACGTCGCCGACCAGCGGTGTCCGGTCGGCCAGCCTGGTCAGGAACCGCGACGCGACCGCGTCGAGCTGGCGGACGTGGCCGAAGGTGAAGCTGCGCAGGAACGACCCCAGCGTCGACGGCGCATAAACGCGGTCGAACACCCGACCCATCCCACCGTGCCGAAGCAGCGCCATGTCGTCGATGCTGTCCGCACCGGCGACCATGCCCGCGACCAGCGAGGCCACCTTCAACCCCGCATTCGCGCCCTTGTCCGTCGGCACGCTCAACCGCTCATCGACAAGCTCGCGCAACCTTGCCGACGCCGCCAACGCCATCCCTGGAACCAGACCAGCCGACGACACCAGATTCGGATCGTCGAACTTCGCCGCCATCGACCGCGGCCTATGAGAGAGTTGCACCTCAGAGATGCCCTTCCGGGTTGAGAGCTTCGGAACTGTCGCAAGTCCCAATCTCCCAGCACGCAAGGGCATTCTCGCGTTACGGCACGCTCACCCCAGCCAACTCACCCCAGTCCATCGGTGGATCCAGG
>NZ_JBFAHB010000167.1:0-1719 GCF_040653975.1 Kribbella sp. NPDC050820 | reverse complement strand
CCACCCGAGCGCCTGCTCACCCCGCCCCACCCGCCGCCCCAGCGACGGCCGCGAACGCGCCATCGTCCTGGGCGGCGAGGGCTGCCCGGAGATCGTCGAGTTCGCCCCGGCCGAGTTCGGCGCGATGATCGGCATCTCGGCCGGTGCCGCCGCGGACTTCATCGGCCAGGCCCTCGCGCTGCGGCACCGGCTGCCGCTGACCTGGGCGCGGGTGCAGTCCGGTCAGGCGACGCCGTGGAAGGCCCGCAAGATCGCCGCCGCCTGCCTGGACCTGTCCGAGGACGCCGCCCGTACCGTCGACCACCGCGTCGCGAAGGTCGTCGACACCCTCACCCCCGGCCGGCTGGACAGGATCGTCGAGGCCGCCAAGAAGCACGCCGACCCCGAGGCCGCCCGGGCCAAGGCCGCGGAGAGGGCCCGCGAACGCGGCGTCTACCTGGGTCGCTGCGACGAGCACGGCACCAAGAAGATCTTCATCCGCACCGGCTCCGGTGCGGCGATCCGTTTCGACGCCCGGATCACCAGCATCGCCGAAGCCCTCAAGATCCTCGGCGACACCGCCTGCCTGCAGCGCCGCCGCGCCGACGCCGTCGGCATCATCGCCGACCCCCGCTACACCGAAGAACTCCTCCACCAAGCCCACCAACACCTCGCCCCCACCCCACCCACCGCCACGGCCGCTCCCGCCCCCACCACCGCTCCAACCAGTCGCCCCGCCGCTTCGCCCGTCATCCCGGCCGCGGATCAACCCCCAACCCGGACCGCGGCCGCAACCACCCGGTCCGCGGCTCCAGTAGTCGCGCTGGACGTCGATCAGGCCTCAGTCCCGACTGCCGATGCAACCAGTCGGGCTGCGGCTCCAGCCGTAACGGATCAAGCCCCTGCCCCGACTGTCGGCGCGGCCAGCCGGTCCGCGACTCCACCGGTCGTCCCGGCTGCCGGTCAAGCTCCAGCCCTGGCTGCCGACCGGATCAGCGGGGCCGCCGCTGGCCGCGCGATCGACGATGGTGAAGTCACGACCGCCGACCTGGGTCCTGCGCGGACCAAACCCGCGACGCTGGCGCCGGAACGCGGTGCCGAACGCGGTGTTCAGCGCCGTGATCATGCACGGGACGGTGAGCGCTGCGCTGGCTGGCCGGACGAGGATGGCCTGCTGACCGACTGGGGCGAGCCCGGTCCGTACGACGAGGCCGACCGTGACGCGCCCCACCCCGGCGACAGCGATCTCCCCGACCCGTTCGACACCCCGGCCAGGGAACCCATCGAGGCGTTCGACCCCGGCCTGTGCCCCGACCCCGACGACGACGGTCGTCCGATGGACGCCGCCGCCCGCCGCGCCCTGGACGCCCGGCTCGCCCAGATCCGCCACGACGCCCACACCACCCACGCCTCCCCGCGCTCGGGGCGGCCGGGCAGCCGCCTGCGGCCCGGGCAGACCGAGGTCTACGTGCACCTCACCGACCACACCCTCGCCACCGGCACCGGCGTCCTGCGCGCCGAGAACATCGGCCCCCTGCTCGCCACCCAGTTGAGCGAACTCGTCGGCCACGGCCCCTACACCGTCAAACCAGTCATCGACCTCAACGACGCCGTCAGCGTCGACGCCTACGAAATCCCCGACCGGATCCGCGAACGCGTCCGCCTCACCCACCCCGTCGAACTCTTCCCCTACGGCACCCGCGAAACCCACCCCGCCATGGACCTCGACCACATCCAGCC
>NZ_JBFAHB010000166.1:0-2059 GCF_040653975.1 Kribbella sp. NPDC050820 | reverse complement strand
CCCGCTTCCTCCTGACCTCGCCTGAGGCCAGCGTCTCGGAAAGGGGTCAGATTTCAGTTGCCGTCTGGGGGTCAGTTTTCACGTGCCGTCGACAGTGCGCACCTTCCGCTCAGGTGATCTGGGCGAGGGTGTCCCGTAGGTCGTTGGGCAGCGGGGTCCACGGCGGTCAGGAGCTGCTGTCCGGCGCGGATCTGGTCGGCGAACCGAGCGGCACCGAGTCAACGCCTTCCAGCAACTGGGCGAGAACATCGCCGAGTCGCTCAGCGGGGGCGACCGAGTCCAGCGTCGCCACCGAGATCTGGAGCGACAAGGGCACCGGTGACAATCGCACTGGGCCGAAGGTTCTCGCGGATATCGTCGGACCCTGCTGCGCTGGACCACCGCCCGAATCACAAGGACCGGCCGTGTCCAGGCCGAGGACACCGAGCGAGCGCCGGCCGAAGCGGAAGACCAACACCGGGAGGGCGCCCGCGAGAAGTCACTTCCGGGCTCCCTGCCCGCCAGGTAGGGACCGATGCCCCCCAAGCGCAGCCTCAACAACCGCACAACGCGCTGTCATCCGCACGGGACCTTCGGCCCAGCACGGCGGGACCCGCGACTCTGCGGGTCGACGGTGGCCGGGGCCACGCTGGGCCTTACCCGCTCGACCTGCAGAGGAGTCCGCCATGCGCCTGCTGAGAACACCCGGCGAGACCGTGGCCGGACTGCGCCGGTGGCTGTACCGCGACGGACGACCGAACCTGGCCGGTCGGCTGATCAACCGGGCCGATGCCGCGATCTACGGATCCGGGCTGGTGCTGCCGAACCGGCTGGCGGTCCTCGCCGTTCCCGGCCGGCGTACCGGCCGGGTGATCACGATGCCGGTGGCGATCGCCGACCACGAGGGCGAGCGCTATCTGGTCTCGATGCTCGGCGAGGACGCCAACTGGGTCCGCAACGTCCGGGCCGCGAGAGGTCATGCGGAGCTGCGGCACGGCCGCCGTGAGCCCGTCCGACTGGAGGAGGTCGAGCCGGCTGCCCGAGCGCCGATCCTGCGCCGCTACCTTGCGGTCGCGCCGGGAGCGCGCGCGCATCTCCCACTTGACCGACATGCTCCGCTGAGCGAGTTCGAGCGGATCGCCGCCAACTTCCCGGTCTTCCGCATCGACACCGAGTAGGCCTCCACAAGGTCCACAGCATCGGCCACCGTGACGGGTCCAGCGACTCGAGCGTCAGGTACGAGCCCCCCTTTAGTGCGCAAATCCGGCCGCCCCGAACGGCGAACCCGCAGGTCAGCACGCTGCCGCAACCGTTCAGGCCCGGATAGTGGCTCAAGTCAGGTAAAGCACTTCAGGAGAGGCCTTGGGTAGGTGCGTTGCGAGGACCAGTGAGCGTCGAGAGTCGCACGGTGGAGTCCTCCCCGCTCGGCAACCACGAGCTGAGCGAGTCGACTGTAGTCTCCAGCAGTTGTCGGTCGAGCCACTCGGCACCTGCGAGCCGGAGCGAGCCAACTCATGCGCACTGGGGCAGTTCCCGCAGGCGCCGACCGCCGCAAACACCGGCGAGTTCCAAGCCGGGGACAGTCCGGCCGGCCGACAGCTTCCATTTCCGGCAGACACCGACCGTGGCGGACACCCACGGGGCGGCGGGCCCGGGTACTGTCCGACAGAAACCCGCGTCCGTTGGGTCCGCCGGGCAGAAACCCCGGCCAGATCCGCCGGCAAAGGTCCGGGCAGGTCAGGCGGCATGTGCCCAGTTCCCGCAGGGGCCGGGTATGGCAGATGTCGACTGTGCTGTAGGTCAGCTGTGGCAGGTCTTCGGAGCTGGGCGGGCTCGTGACGGGGCCAGGGGCCGGCGAGGGCAGAACCCCCGGCGTGGTTGGCAGGGCTGGTGACTACAGACGCCGGTGTCCACCGGCCAGAGACCCGTGGGGGCTGCCGGTGGGTCAGGAACACGGTGGGGGAAATGTTAAGGGCCACCCCAGCCGGGGTGGCCCTTAACAGTGTGAATGTCCGGCGGCGTCCTACTCTCCCACGACCTCCCGGTCGCAGTACCATCGGCGCTGTCGGGCTTAACTTCC
>NZ_JBFAHB010000165.1:0-2183 GCF_040653975.1 Kribbella sp. NPDC050820 | reverse complement strand
TGTCAACGACGGCTGAAAACGGACCCTTTGTCGACGGTTGAATATGGACCCCTCTGCGGTTGGTTAGTTGGTGTCGACCGGTGCCGGGATGCGGCCCAGGTCGTGGTTCTTGAGGCGGTAGGAGTCGCCTTTGAGGGCGATCACGTCGGCGTGGTGGACGAGCCGGTCGATCATCGCTGCGGCGACGGTGTCGTCGCCGAAGACCTCGCCCCAGCGGCCGAATTCCTTGTTGGAGGTGACGATCAGGCTGGCGCGTTCGTAGCGGGATGAGACGAGTTGGAAGAAGAGGTTGGCGGCCTCGTGTTCGAAGGGGATGTAGCCGACCTCGTCGACGACGAGCAGGGGGTAGCGGGCCAGGCGGCGTAGCTCGTCTTGGAGCCGTCCGGTGTTGTGGGTTTCGGCGAGCCGGTCGACCCATTCGGCGGCGGTGGCGAACAGGACCCGGTGGCCGGCTTGGCAGGCGCGGATCGCGATTCCGGTGGCCAGGTGGGTCTTGCCGGTGCCGGGCGGGCCGAGGAAGACCACGTTCTGCTTGCCGGCGATGAAGTCCAGGGTGCCCAGGTGGGCGATCAGGTCACGTTTCAGGCCGCGGGCGTGGGTGAAGTCGAACTCCTCGATGCTCTTCCTGGCGGGGAAGCGGGCGGCCCGGATCCGGCCTTCACCGCCGTGGGACTCGCGCGCGGCGACCTCGCGTTGCAGGCACGCGGCGAGGAACTCCTCGTGGGTCCACGACTCTGCCCGGGCTCGTTCGGCCAGCCGCGGGACCGACTCGCGCAGGGTCGGTGCCTTGAGGGCGCGGGTCAAGAACGCGAGCTCACTGTCGATATCGCGACCGGTTTTCGCGGTCATGGCTGTCGTGGCGGCCATCAGGCCACCTCGCCGGTGCCGGTGACGGTGCCGAAGATGGCGTCGTAGACCGACAGGTCACGGGCCTCGACCACCACCGGTGTCGACATCGACTGGTGTTCCTTGGCGGCACGTGCGCGGTGCGCCAGCTCGAGGGCCTTGTCGCGGTGGGCCGGGTCGGTGATGGTCTGATGCCTGGCCCAGCACCTGTCATGACGTCCGACGACAGCTCCTGCGCAGGTGATCGTCACCGTGGTCAGGTCTGCGGCCACCTCGACGAAGCGGCCCACCACGGACGGGTCGACGGAGTAGTCGTTGGAGGCCAGCCGGACGTAGTGGTCGCGCGGCAGCCGCACCCGGGTCCGCCAACCCACCACAGGTGGCGCCGGCGGCAAGCCCAGCATCGCGTCGCGATCAGTGACCCAGCGGGCGGTCGGTGCGCAGCCGATCCGGCGCGAGTAGCGGCTGTTGGCCGTCACCAGCCACTGGGCCAGCTGGGTGTTGAAGTCAGCTGGTCCGGTGAACATCCGGCCGGGCAGGAACGAGGTCTCGAAGTAGTGATTGTTCCGCTCGGTCAGCCCTTTGGCTTCCGGGTCCCGTGGCCGGCACAGATGCACGCCGATGCCCAGGCTGCCACGGAACGACTCGAACTCCTCCGACAACGTCGGCCTCCCGCGGCGCCAACAGCCGACCGCGCCCTCGTTGTCCCACACCAACTGCCGCGGCACCGCCCCCATCGAGTAGAACAGCTGCCAGTGCCCAGCAGTCAGGTCCGCAGCCATCCGCGACGCGATCATCACCGCCCACCGCATCCGCGAGTACCCAGATGTCATCACCAGCACCGGCGGCGACCCGTCCTGCCCGGCACCCAGCGGAACCAGTACCGGCGGGAACCACAGGTCGCACTGCGCCCGATGCCCCGGGTCATACTCGGTGCGCGACGACGGATCCGGCGGCAGATAGTAGGGCCGCAACTCCCGGACCCGGTCCTTGAGCACCGTCAAACCACGCGGCCAGCCGACCCGCTCAGCGATCACCGTGGCCGGCATCGTCGGCGTCTCACGCAGCAACTCCCGGATCCGCGGCTCGAACGCGTCGACCACCGACCCCTTCGCCGGCCGCGAATACACCGGCGGACGATCACCGGCCAACGCCCGCCGAACCGCGTTCCGCGAGATCCCCGTCTTCCTCACGATCGCCTTGATCGCCATCCCCTCCGCCGTGCGCAGCCGACGGATCTCCGCCCAGTCCTCCACTGACATCACCCTCCACAGGATCAGCCCAGGGGGTCCGTTTTCATCCGTCGATCAGGGGTCAGTCTTCACCCGTCGTCGACA
>NZ_JBFAHB010000164.1:0-2202 GCF_040653975.1 Kribbella sp. NPDC050820 | reverse complement strand
TGTCAACGGCAGCCGAAAACTGACCAGCTTGCGGCAACTGAATGTTGACCATCTTCTGGTTCATGGTTCGTCGGTCGGGGCGGTGGGGACGCGGCCGAGGTTTCGGTCTTTGAGGCGGTAGCTGTCGCCTTTGAGGGCGATGACTTCGGCGTGGTGGACGAGGCGGTCGATCATCGCGGCGGCGACGACGTCGTCGCCGAACACTTCGCCCCAGCGGCCGAAGGGTTTGTTGCTGGTGACGATCAGGCTGGCGCGTTCGTAGCGGGACGAGACGAGTTGGAAGAACAGGTTCGCGGCTTCGGGTTCGAACGGGATGTAGCCGACCTCGTCGACGACGAGCAGTGGGTAGCGGCCGAGCCGGACGAGTTCGGTTTGGAGGGTGCCGGTGGTGTGTGCGTCGGCGAGCCGGGCGACCCATTGCGAGGCGGTGGCGAACTGGACGCGGTGGCCGGCTTGGCAGGCGCGGATCGCGAGCCCGGTGGCCAGGTGGGTCTTGCCGGTGCCGGGTGGGCCGAGGAACACGACGTTGTCCTTGGCTGTGATGAAG
Source organism: Kribbella sp. NPDC050820 (assembly GCF_040653975.1). Lineage (NCBI taxonomy): Bacteria > Bacillati > Actinomycetota > Actinomycetes > Propionibacteriales > Kribbellaceae > Kribbella > Kribbella sp. NPDC050820. The sequence goes on along the minus strand of NZ_JBFAHB010000164.1, from coordinate 1,655 downwards.
TCCAGCGTGGCGAGGTGGGCGATGGTGTCGCGTTTCAGTCCGCGGGCGTGGTCGAAGTCGAACTCCTCGATGCTCTTGCGGGCCGGGAACCTGGCGGCGCGGATCCGGCCCTCGCCGCCGTGAGACTCCCGGGCGGCGACCTCGCGTTGCAGGCAGGCGACCAGGAACTCCTCGTGCGACCACGACTCGGCCCGGGCCCGGTCGGCCAGCCGGGGCACGGATTCGCGCAGGGTGGGTGCCTTCAACGCGCGGGTCAGGAACGCGACCTCGGCGGTCAGATCACGGTTGCCTGGGCTGGTCGCTGAGCGGGCGGTGGCCATCACGCCACTCCACCATCGGTCAGACCGAGTGCGGTGTCGTAGTCGGTCAGCTGCCGCTGCTCGACTACTGGCTCGCGGGTGGGCCGCAGGATCTCCAGGCGGTCGCGGCGCAACGCCCGGGCCGCGGCGAGATGGTCGGGAGCCGAGATGGTTTGGTGTTTGGCCCAGACCCGTTCATGGTCGGCGACCTGGCGCCCGTCGCAGAACACCTGCACCTTGGCGAGGTCGGCGTAGATGTCGATGCGGCGGCCGATCACGCCGGGGTGGACGGAGTAGTCGTTGCCGTCGAGGCGGATGTAGTGATCCCGGGCCAGCCGGGTCGACGACCGCCACCCCACTGTGGGCGGGACCGGCGGCAGGGTGAGCATCGCGGCCCGGTCGGCCTCGATCCGGTCCGCCGGCCGGCAGCCCAGTGCGCGGTGCTGGCGGGTGTTCGCCCGGACCAGGAACCCTTGGAGTTGGTTGTTGAAGTCGCCGGGACCGGTGAAGGTTCGGCCGGGCAGGAAGGAGCGTTCCAGGTAGTCGTGCAGTCGTTCGACCAGCCCCTTGGCCTCGGGGTCGGCGGGCCGGCAGATCACCACCTTGGCCGCCAGGGTGCCGCGGAACCCCTGACACTCGACGGTGAGTTCGCTGCGGCGGCCGCGCCACCTGCCGATCGCGCCCTCGCCGTCCCAGACCAGCACCCGCGGGACCGCGCCCAACGCGGCGATCAGCTGCCACCAGCCGGCGAACAAGTCCTCGGCGTAACGGGACGGGATCAGCACCGCCGAGTCCCACCGGGCATAGCCAGTCACCATCGTCAGCACCGGCAACTGCTTCGCCGTCCGGGTCTGGCCGAATCCCACCGGCAGCTCGATGTCGGGAAACCAGAAGTCGCACTGCGCGATCTCACCGGCGGCATAGCTGGTCCGGCTGGCCGGGTCCGGCGGCAGATACACCGGCCGCAACTCCGCCACCCGCCCACTCAACGTGCGGATCGAGTACGGCCACCCGATCCGCTCGCCGATCACCGTCGCCGGCATCGTGGGAAACGCCTGCAACAACTCCCGGATCCGTGGCTCGAACCCATCCACCACCGAACCCGCCGCCCTGCGGCGATACCGCGGCGGCCCGTCGCTGGCCAACGCCGCCTTCACCGTGTTCCTCGAGACCGCCAACACCCGCGCGATCTCCGAGATCGATACCCCCTCCGACACCCGCAACCGCCGGATCTCCGCCCAGTCCTCCACGCTCAACACCTGCTCCCTCCCCGGCTCGGTTCAAGCCAGGATCTCTCCGGGAAGCTGGTCAATTTTCAGTTGCCGCCCACTGGTCAGTTTTCAGCTGCCGTCGACA
>NZ_JBFAHB010000163.1:0-2239 GCF_040653975.1 Kribbella sp. NPDC050820 | reverse complement strand
CCGCGTCCCCACCGCCCCGACCGACGAACCATGAACCAGAAGATGGTCAACATTCAGTTGCCGCAAGCTGGTCAGTTTTCGGCTGCCGTTGACAGTTTCCAGGAATTCGTAGCGAGCTGTCGAACGCCAACCCTAGAGGGCCCCCATGAAAAGGTGGTCCGCTCGAGGCCATGACGCGTGCAGAAACGGAGCACGGCAGGCGGGCCAACGAGGATCGCCCGACTACGCCACCAGGCGACCGGTGTTCGCGCTTGGGCGGTCTGTGCTGACGTCCTTGCGCCGAGTCGCAGCGAGGGCCTGGTTGCAGTAGCGGTTGCAGATCACCCCCGTGCACCAGTAGTCGGAGGGGTACCGCCCTGGCGGCGACCCCCACGGACGATCCTGAACGGTCGAGGATGGGCTCAGGTCGAACTTGAACCCCGCGGCCGAAAGGCATCCGGGTTCGAATCCCGTCCCGGGCACAGCCGGCTCTCACCAGCAGATATCACTCGCGACAAACCAATCGCGTTAAAAGCAAAGACTCTGCGGACGGAGGCGAACAGCTCCCAACCCAAGGATGGCCAAGCTCATACCTTGCTGGTCGGCACTGCTCAGGATCGTGGCTCTTCGGCGCGTCCGGCGGCTAGCTCTTCGGCGAAACGATATGTCGCCACGATGACTGCGCCGGTGGCGATGAAGCACGCCAACGCCCCCCAACCGACTACGCGTAGAGAAGGCAGTGTTGTGTCGAGCGCGGTGATGCTCGCCCACACCAGCGCGATGCCCAAGAAGGCGAACACGAATGCTCTGCTGGCAGCGGCCGTTCGCACTGGCTGCCGGCGTGCGATCAGTGGCATCAAGCCTCGCGCAGGCATGACATGACCCGCTGAGACGAAGGCTATGGCCGCCGCGAACGCGAGAACGAGAGGATCGTCGCCCGTGACTGCTGTTGCACCCAGGCCTGTAGCGAGAACCACCCCACCCAGGAACGCGAGAATGCGCTTCGACACAGCGCAGACTGTACGGCCAGGCTGGCCGTTGTCGCCAGTGACTCGACTAGGGCGTGTCTCCTTACTGGCGTAGCCAGGCGATGATTGCGCATAGGACGGCTCCTCCGCGGTAGGTGAGGGCGAGTTTGTCGTAGCGGGTGGACAGGCCGCGCCATTGCTTGAGGATGTTGAAGGATCGCTCGACGACGTTGCGGCCCTTGTAGGTCTCGGCGTCGAAGCGGACCGGTCGGCCGCCGCGGCGGCCGCGGCGTTGGCGGTGGGTTTGCTGGTCGGAGGGTTCGGGGATGACCGCGACGACTCCACGCGCGCGGAGCAGTGCACGGTTCGCGCGGGAGGAGTACGCCTTGTCGCCGAGGACGCGGTCGGGTCGGGTGCGTGCCCTGCCCGGCCCGATCCGTGGGACCGCGATCGCGGCGAGCAGGTAGGCAAACATCGGTGAGTCATGGCCCTGGCCGGGGCCGACGAGGATCGCCAGCGGCCGGCCCTTGCCGTCGCTGGCGTGGTGGATCTTCGTGCTCAGGCCACCGCGTGACCGCCCGATCGCATGATCAGGGGGTTCACCGCGCGGATTCTTGTAGTTCGATCGTTCCCCCTGTGCCGGCACCATCGCGCGGCAGGTTCGTCGCGTGCTGATGCGCGCGATTGATCGTCGAGTCCACCGACACGTCCCAGTCCACCTCGCCCATAGCGTCCGCCTCGGCCAGCAACCGCGCGTGGATCCGGTCCCAGGTGCCGTCGGCGCTGAACCTGCGGTGCCGCTTCCAGACCGTCTGCCACGGACCGAACGCCGCCGGCAAATCCCGCCACGGAATCCCGGTACGGAAACGGAACACGATGCCCTCGACCACCTGCCGATGATCACGAAACGGCCGCCCCCGCTGACCATCCGACGACGGCAGCAACGGCTCGACCCCTCGCCCACTGAGCATCGCTCAACACAGCCACACGCGACATCCCACCAGCATCACCGACCAACCAGCCACCATTTAGGAGACACGCCCTAATCGGCGTAGTTGCAGCAGTAGCGCCTGATCAAACTCAAAGCCGAAAGGTGTACGGGTTCGAATCCCGTCCAGGGCACATCATGCTCTGACCTGAATAGCTGCTGCATCAGCAACGTAGGCCACAGCTTCAGCAGACTTGCCCTGGCGGCACCTGTCGACGGCACGTGAAAACTGACCCCCAGACGGCAACTGAAATCTGACCCCTTTCCGAGACGCTGGCCTCAGGCGAGGTCAGGAGGAAGCGGG
>NZ_JBFAHB010000162.1:0-2732 GCF_040653975.1 Kribbella sp. NPDC050820 | reverse complement strand
GGAGGTGGTGATTGTGATGGCCTGGCGGTCCGCGGCATCGGGATCCCGTTCGCGGGTGGTCCGGGTGGCACGGGCGCGGTGCACTCGACCGCCCTCGGTGGCGAACTAGGGCACCAACCTGACCCACACATCAGTCAGAAGAGCCGCTAATTCCTGTTCAAGCCCACCGGCTGGTCAGCAAGCCCTCGACTCCTGGCACCCGTAGTGTCTGGGCATGCGTGGATTGGCTGTTGCGTTGGAGCGGCTGGCCGACCACTTCCGCCGTACTGAAGACCTCGGCTGGATGTATGGCCAGGGGTCGGTGATCGCCGGGCTGACTGACGACTCCGACCTCGACCTCATCCTCATCTGGGCCGACGAGGCGCCCACCGCGGCGACCCTCCCAGCGCCGTCGACCATCACCCGGCACGGACAGCTCGCGTTGGAGCACGGGCGGATGGACGGCTACGACGTGGATCTCATGCACGTTCCTCGCCGTACCTTCGACTGCTGGATGAGCGAACTGGAACAAGGCGACGGCTGGTCGGGTACGGCGTGGCCGCTGCCAATCCACGTCGCCGCCGGCCTGGCCGAGTCCAAGCTGCTCCTCGATCCGACCGGCCTCGGCGCCGAGCACCGAGCCCGAGCGCAGACCCCTGCGGAGTCCCTGGTGGCCAACGTGCGGCGCCATCTCGACACCGCAGCACCTGGTTTCATCAAGGAGCTGTACCGGGCGGCCGAACGCGACAACCGCTGGCTCCATGCGAGCCTCGCGGTTGAACTTCACAAGCTCGTCTACACCGCATGGTTCCTCAGCGAGGGCCACTACCCGCCGTTCCCGAAGTACCTGCCCCAGTGGTACGACCGCTTCGGCATGAGCCCCGAGATCCAACACCTCGAATCCACCTACTGGGCGACCAGCGACCCCGCCGAAGCAACAGCGGTCCTCGAGTCACTCGTCACCGCCGTCCTCGACCACCGATCCGTCTAGCTCCGGTAGCCGGCCGACTTGATCCTGGCAGCGATTGGCTGCAGGGCGGCGGTGAGTTGGTCGAGCTCGTCTGGGGTGACGGTGGTGTAGGCGGGGGCGGCCAGGGCGTCGGTGGTTGACTCGATGCGGGTCTTGGTTTCGCGGCCGGCGGGGGTGAGTTCGCCGGAGGCGTCGACTAGGCCGCGCGTGCGTAGGCCGTCCACGACTGCGGCCAGTTGGTCCGGCGTGAGGGGATCGAGGCGTCCGTAGTCCGATGGCTTCATGCCGGAGTGGAGCGCCTGGAGTACGTGGGCTTCCTGCCCGTCGATGCCGGCGGCGACCAGCGCGGTGAGGTGACCGTCGCCGCGGTGTTCGCGCAGCAGCGTTGCTGCGTGCCAGAGGCGGGCGACCGGCTCGTCGGGGACGGGAAGCGAGCGCAGGGCGGCGTACAGGATCCGGCCTTCCATCGGCGCGTTGGTCGCGACCCGGATGGCGAGGTCGGCGGCGCAGGCGAGCGCGGGGCTGTCGGCGAGGTCGCCGAGGATCCGCCGCAGTGCCTTGACGCTGCCCGCCTGACGTGCGGCGAGCACGGCCCCGGGAGTGGCGACGTCCCAGACGCTCGGGATACAGCGGGCCACCTCACCGGGCGCGAAGTTGTAGAACAACGCATCCACCACCTCGGCCGGGACCTTCCCCAGCGGAGCAGACCGCGCGGCGAAGTACCCCGGCCGGTAGCTCTCGTACCCGAGCGCCTGCAGCTCCTCGGTCGGCTCGTCAGACATGTACGCGACGAGATGCACCGGCTCCAACAACTCCAAACACACCCGACGCGCGACGGCTTCCATCCGAGTACTCCCGGCGGCGTAGGTGACTGACATGGCGCGCTCCCGCAGCAATCCGACCGACCCATCGCCGGCCTCTCACCATCCCTACGAATAGAACCGGCGCCATCCGACAGGGCTCGAAGAGGAACGGGCCGCGAACTAGACGTTCAGGCTGCGGAGGACGTTGGGGGATTGGCCGTGGGTGGTTAGTTGGGTGACGATTTCTACGGTCAGGGCTTGGGCGAGGAGGGCGCCGACGAGGGTTGAGGTGGCGCCGGTTCGTTCGGGGCTGCCTTCGACGTCGATCAGGGCGTCGCCGGGTTCGCCGCAGTTGTCGATGACCACGTCGGCGACCTCGAAGAGGCGTTGGCCGCCGGGTGTGCGGGAGCTGACCGCCGTACTGTGCGCGAGCGACGTCAACGCGATCACCTTCGCCCCCTTCGCCCGCGCCCCCACAGCGAACTCGACCGGTACGGCGTTCCGCCCGGAGTTCGACGCGATCAGTACGACGTCCCCCGCGCCGATGTCATTGGTCTGCAGCAGTACGTCGGCCAACCCCGGCAACCGCTCCAGCAAGGAGCTCTTCAGCAACCCCTCGTGCAACATCAACCCCGGCTCGAGCACGGCTCGCACGTCCGCCAACCCACCGGCGCGCCCGTAGAGCTCCTCCGCGATCAGATGACTGTGCCCGGTCCCGAACACCCAGAACACCCGGGCATCCACCACCAACTCGGCCGCCCGCCTGATCGCCTCGACCTGTGTCGACGCCGCCCGCTCCGCGATCGCCAACGCCCGCCGCATGAACTCCTCAGCCCCTGGCATACCGCCGAACCTACCGGCGCCGACCGCCCAGACCACGAAATCCGCCTAGGAGGGCGCTGAATTATCGGCGCGTTCTGCCGCGGGTGTGATCGCTGGGCTGGGACTATCTCTTGGTGCAGGGTGTGGAGCGGGATGAC
>NZ_JBFAHB010000161.1:0-3267 GCF_040653975.1 Kribbella sp. NPDC050820 | reverse complement strand
GTGGCGTCGGGGGCGTCGACCGCGGGCCTGATGGCGGCCGGTGCGGGAGGACCGGCGCAGGCAGCGGTCCCGGTGAATGCGCCTGCGGCCGCCGTAGCGAAGGACGTGCAGGTCACGTTGATCACCGGCGACAAGGTGACGCTGCGGGGCGGTGACCCGGCCAAGGCGACGGTCGAGGTTGGCGCCGGGCGGCAGGACATCGGGTTCAACACCTACCGAACCAAGACGCACTCCTACGTGATCCCGGCCGACGTCCACAAGGCAGTGGCGGATGGGCGGCTGGACCGCCGGCTGTTCGACGTGGCAGGCCTGATCAAGGACAGGTACGACGACGCGTCGTCCAAGGCGATCCCGGTCGTCGTGACCTACGCGGGCAAGGCCCGGCAGCGGTCGGCAGCGCCGGGAGCGACGGTGTCCCGTCAGTTGCCGGTCGTCAACGGCGCCGCGATGAAGGTGGACAAGGGCAAAGCTGCGTCCTTCCTAACTGGTGTGACCTCGGCTGCGAGTGTGCAGAAGGTCTGGCTGGACGGCAAGCGTGAGATCAGCCTCGACCAGTCCGTGCCGCAGATCGGCGGACCGGTGGCCTGGCAGGCCGGCTACACCGGGAAGGGCGTGTCCGTCGCCGTCCTGGACACCGGGATCGACTCCACCCACCCGGACCTGGCGTCGCAGCTGGCCGGTGCGCGGAACTTCACCGGCGAGTCCGCCGACGACGTGGTCGGTCACGGCACCCATGTCGCGTCGACGATCGCGGGTACCGGCGCTGCGTCCGACGGCAAGTACAAAGGCGTCGCGCCGGACGCGAAGCTGTACGACGGCAAGGTGTGCGAGGTCTGGGGGTGCGACGAGTCCGCGATCCTGGCCGGGATGGAGTGGGCCGCGGCCGAGGTCAAGGCGCGCGTGGTGAACCTGAGCCTGGGCGGCACCGACACCCCGGAGATCGACCCGCTCGAGGAGGCGGTCAACCGGTTGACCGCCGACACCGGCACGCTGTTCGTGATCTCCGCCGGCAACAGCGGCCCCGGCGATCGCACGATCGGTTCGCCGGGCAGCGCGGACGCGGCGCTGACGGTCGGCAACGTCGACAAGCAGGACCAGCTCAACTTCCGGTCCAGCCGCGGGCCGCGGATCGGTGACGGCGCGGTGAAGCCGGACGTGACCGCGCCCGGCACCGACATCGTGGCCGCGAAGTCGAAGAACTCGTCGATCGGCGAACCGGTCGGCGACAGCTACCTTCGGCTCTCGGGTACGTCGATGGCCGCACCGCACACCGCGGGCGCGGCGGCGCTGCTGCTGCAGGAGCACCCGTCCTGGACGCCGGGGGAATTGAAGGGTGCGCTGATGGGGTCGGCGAAGGTCGCGGCTGACCAGACGTCCTTCCAGCAGGGCGCCGGGCGGATCGACCTGACCTCCGCGATCAAGCAGACCGTCGTCGCCGAGCCGGGAAGCGTGTCGTTCGGCGTCGCGTCGTACCCGCACAACGACGACGAGCCGGTCACCCGCGACGTCACCTTCCGGAACCTGGGCACGCAGCCGGTCACGCTGTCCCTCGCGGCTGCGCTGAACGGACCGGACGGTACGGCGGCACCCGCCGAGGCGCTGCGCTTGAGCTCCGACTCGCTGACCGTTCCGGCGGGCGGCACTGCCTCGGTCCAGGCGACCTCGAACACCAACCACGCCGGGGCGGACGGGCTGTACTCCGGGCGGATCACCGCGACCGGTGGCGACGTCCCGGTCGTCGTACCGATCGGTGTGGAGAAGGAGGCCGAGACCTACACGCTCACCATTTCGACGACGAAGCCGGACGGGACACCGAGCGACCTCCCGACCACGGTCGTTGGCATGAGCAACGACGTGTTCGACTCGTTCGGCGACGACGACGGAACGGTGCAGGTCAGGTTGCCGAAGGGCGAGTACCTGCTCGACCAGTTCCAGGAGTTCGAGCTGGCGCCCGAGGACTACGGCTTCTACAAGCTGGTCGTGCCGCGCGTCCAGCTGACGTCGGACCAGACCGTCGTACTGGACGCTCGGAAGGCGAAGGTCGTCACCACCACGGTCCCGCGGGCGGACGCCGAGCAGGCGAACTCCGACGTCGGGTACGACCGAGCCTCGGCCGACGGGGAGCGCGCGTTCTGGAGCACGATGGCGGGCTTCCGGTTCGGGCGGGTGTTCACGGCGAGCACCGGGCCCAAACTGCCGGCGGCTGAGCTGACCGGGCACGTCACGTCGGAGTGGGGTGTGCGCGGGGACGGGTTCTTCACGAACACCCCGTATTTGTACGGGATCGCGAACCACCAGCCGGGTGAGTTCGTCACCGGGTTCCACCGGGATGTTCGGCAGGCGGAGCTTGCTGTCGTCGACCACACGGTGAACGCGACGAACGATCAGCAGGTCCAGAAGATGATCTGGCCGGTCATGCCCGAGGTCGGCGCGGTCTTCGCCCGCGTGCTGCGGCTCGATGCGCCGCGCACGCTGCGCTACTACCTGGACGAGACGGCGGGCGGCTGGACGAGTGAGCTCGGGGCCGTCGGAAGGCCGATCGGCGACTGGCTGCTGCAGGGGTCGGCCAAGCGGTACGAGGCTGGGCAGAGCTATCGCGAGCGGTGGAACGCGGCGTCGTTCGTGCCGTCCGTTCGGGAGGTCAGCCGGAACGGTGCGGGGCTGGTCGTGTCGGTCCCGAACTACGCGGACGCCGATGGACACGTGGGGTGGATACGGACGGACGCCGCGAGCAGCAAGCTCACGCGGGACGGGGTTGAGGTTGCGACCTCACCATCGTTCGGTTCTGTCTCGGCGACCGGGCTGCCGGCTGAGAAGGCGTCGTACACCTTCGAGACCACGGGCACGCAGACGGTCCACGGCTTCTCGACTCGCACGGATCTGGTGGCGACGTTCACCTCGGGCGCGACCGCCGCGAAGACGTTGCTCCCACTCCGCACCGTCAGGTACCAGCCGCCGGTCGACGCCCGGAACACCGCTGAACGCACGCCAGTCACCGTCCTCCCCATCCTTCTGGACGGCACCCCCGGCGTGACCCTCCCACCCGTGAAGAAGCTGACCCTCCAGGTCTCCGGAGACGGCGGCGCCACCTGGACCCCGGCCCCGGTCGTCCCCTCTGGCTCCACCTACAAAGCCGTCTTCTCAACCCCCGCCGGCTCCAACATCTCCCTCAAAACAACACTCGAAGACACCACCGGCAACACCACCACCCAAACAACCCTCGCCGCCTACCCCCTCCGCTGACCCCGCGTCCCCGGGCTCCGCCCG
>NZ_JBFAHB010000160.1:0-3291 GCF_040653975.1 Kribbella sp. NPDC050820 | reverse complement strand
CGATGATGTGGAAGTGTTTGGCGGGGTGGGCTTCTGGTCGTGCTCGAGTTGGTATGGGTCGGCATAGTTACAGGCTCTCGAGGAATGCGAGCAGCGCGTCACCGGGCCGGTAACGGCCTGGTGGGGTGGACGCTGGCGTTGTGCGGTCGAGGGCGCGTTGTTTGATGGCCATGTCGGCGTGCAGGTAGACGTTTGTCGAGCGGATGTCGGAGTGTCCGAGCCAGAGCGCGATGACGGCGGTGTCGACGCCAGCGTGGAGCAGCGACATAGCGCAGCTGTGCCGCAGGACGTGGGGATGCAGCTTGTCCGGCCGGATCGACGGGCATTGCCGGGCTGCGGTTGTGGCGTGCTCGTGGACGAGGCGTTGGACGGCGTCGGCGCTGAGACGACGCCCGGTGCGGGTGGGAAACAGCGGCTGGTCGGGTTGTCCGGCGCGTTCGGCCATCCAGACGCGTAGCACCGCTTGGGTGGGTGAGGTGAGCGGGATGGCGCGGTGTTTGCGTCCCTTGCCGAGGCAGCGGACGTTGGCTCCGGTGCCGAGGGTGACGTCGGCGCTGTTGAGTCCGGTCAGCTCGGTGAGGCGCAGCCCGGTTTGCAGGGCCGCCAGGAGCAGCGCCCGGTCGCGGCGGCCTTCCCAGCGGCTGAGGTCGGGAGCGGCGAGCAGGGCGTCGATCTCGACCGTGGTGAGAAACGAGACGAGTTGCTTGTCGAACCGCTTGGCCGGGATGGCCAGAACCCGTTGGATGAGCGCGGCGTGTTCGGGGTGGCGCAGCGTCGCGTAGGTGAACAGCGCCCGGATCGCGGTCAGCCGCAGGTTGCGGGTTCTGATGGTGTTGTGCCGCTGGGTTTCGAGGTGGTCGAGGAAGGCGCCGATGAGCTCGGCGTCGAGGTCGGCCCAGTCCAGAGCGCTGGGGCTCTTGCCGGTTTGCTGCCAGGCGAAGGCGAGCAGCAGCTTGAGTGAGTCGCGGTAGGAGGCGATGGTGCGGGGGCTGACCCGGCGTTGCTTGACCAGCCGCTCGGCGAAGAAGCTCTCCAGGGTGGGGGCGATCGGGCTCATCGGCGCAGCACCTGCTGCGACAGCTCAAGCCGCTCGGCGGCCAACGCCAGCAGCTCGGGCGTGGCCGAGAGATACCAGTAGGTCGAGCGCGGGTCGCGATGCCCGAGATAGGTCGACAGGGTCGCCAACTGGGCTTCGATGTCTTCCCCGGCCCGATACCACTCGAGCAGTGTGCGGACCGCGAACGTGTGTCTCAGGTCGTGGATCCGGGGCGGGTGTTCTGCACCGGCTCCGATGCCCGCACGGTCGCACAGTTGCCGGAAGTTCTGTTGCACGATGCGGTAGATCAGCCTGGTGCCGGTCATCGAGACGAAGAAGCTCGCCGAGGCGGTGCGCGGGCAGAGCCGGTCGCGACTGCGCGCATAGCGCTCGAGTGCGGTGAGCGTGGAGTCGAGCACCGGCACCATACGGGTCTTGCCGAACTTCGACTCGCGGATCGTCAGCACCCCCACGGCCCAGTCGATGTCGCCGCGGTCGAGCCGGATCGCTTCCCCGACCCTCATGCCGGTGGCAGCCAGCAGCCCGATCAGCGTCTCGTGCGTGGCCGCCGGCATCGGCTTCAGGCGCCGCGCCTGTGCCATCAACGCGGTGATGTCGCCGGGGCTGTAGATGAACGGCGGACGCCAGCGTCGTCGGCCGGCGATCAACCCCTGTGGCGGCACCTCGGTGCGGTCGTCGACGCCGGCGAGGTAGCGGGCAAAACCGCGGGCGATGGTCATCCGGCGCGGCGCGATGCTGGTGGCCGGGTCGACATCGGGGCCCTGTGCCCAGGCCAACGCCGCAGCGACAGTGACCGTGGGCAAGCCCTCGGCATCCAGGAACGCGACGAACCGGGGCAGCTGGCGGTGGTATTCGGCCAGCTCATGGCCCAGGCTGTTACGCAGCCGCAGGTACTCGCGGGCTGCGTCGGCCAGGGCGCTCATCGCCGCGCTCCCGGCCAGGCCTGGGCGATGCCGCGCAAGACAGCGAAGTCCACCTTGGCATAGATCGCGGTGGTGGCCAGATCACGGTGCCGAAGCACCTGGCTCACCTCGACGATGGTGGCTCCCCGCCGCAGCATCTCGGACGCCAACGTGTGCCGCAGCCGATGCGCACCGATTCTCGGCAGCCCGGCACGGTCGCAGGCCCGGTGGGTGACGTCGCTGACCAGACCCGGCAGAATCGGGCGCGTCGGCGCCTTGGCGGCCAGGAACACCTGCCGCAGCGGCGTCAAGGGACGTGCCAGCGATAGGTAGCTACTCAACGCCTCGCCGACGTCACACGGCAACGGCATCCCGTCCTGGCGGGATGCCTTACCGCGCAGCACGATCTGCCCGGTGCGCCAGTCGATGTCGTCGAGCTCAAGGCGCGCCACCTCGGCCGAGCGCAAACCCAGCCGCGCAACGAGCATGAGGATCGCGTAGTCACGAATCCCGATCGGGTCGCTGCGGTTGCAACTGTCCAGCAGCCGTGGCACGTCGGCGGCGGGAATCGCTTTCGGCACGCCGGTGTCGCGCCAGCCGGCGACCGGCGGCACGACCGTGGCCAGCGACCGCGGTGTCAGGCCCTGCAGATGCAGGAACCTCAGCAGCGAACGCAGCTCCGCCACGCGGCCTTTGACCGAGCCGACGCTGAGCCGCTGGCCCTCGGCCAGCAGGAAAGCGACGATCTCGGTGCCGGTGAGGCTCTGCACCCCGCCGACCTGCTGCTCCAGGAACGCATGCGCCAACTTCACATACCGCTCGATCGTGGCCTCGGCCAAGCCGCGATCAGCAACCAGCCAGGTTCGGTAACGCTCCACCAACGCCTCGACCGGCGTTGCGGGCGCCGATGACACGACCAGGGCACCCACATGTTCCAGGTAGTCGAGCAGGGGATCCAAACCGCGCGCACCAGGCACGCACCGCATCCCGGCCGCCCGCATCGCGTTGCGGAACTCGGTGACCACCTCCGAATCGAGGTCGGCGGGATCAAGATCGTGGGCGTCCATCCAGCGGCCAAGATCGCCGGCCATCGCCAGCATGTTGATCACGGTGCCCGAGGTATAACCCCGCCCAGCCAGCCAATCCCGGTATCCCTCGATGAAGGGACCCATCCTGCCCGGCTTCCTCCGCCGCCCGGTCATGATCTGCCTCCGCTCCCGGAGCACCCTGCTCCGACAACAGAAGCGTCAATCCGCTCGCGGAACTATGCCGACCATCCGGCACTACCAGTAGCCGCACTCACCCACCGCGCCAAACACTTCCACATCATCC
>NZ_JBFAHB010000159.1:0-3311 GCF_040653975.1 Kribbella sp. NPDC050820 | reverse complement strand
GCAGGCAACGAATCGTTGCCTGCGGCCCGCGGCCTTTCGAGGTGCAAGGGCTTGCCTCGACCAATACGGTTGTCCCATGGCTAGCCGCCGCCTGGTGACCAGAGCCCGGCTCCGTGCGATCGCACCGTGGGCCGGGCTCAGCCTGCTCTTCCTGATCACCTCGGTCGGGGTCGGGCTGTTCGGCTTCGCGAACGACTCCGAGCGGGTCACCATCGGCGCGCACGCCGCCACCGTCTCGCCGACCTTCGACGGCCACGCGACGCTCGACCTGGGCGCCGTACTGCCGCGGCTGCGGCTGTCCACCAACGCCCCGCTGGGGATCGGCGTCAACATCGACATCCAGGAGACCGACGCCGACAACCTGACCGAGCTGCTCAACCGGGACGCGTTGATCGCCTCCCAGCCCGATGGTGAGATCGCCCGGATCCAGCAGGTGATCGCGGAGATGGCGGTCGACAACGCGGTCGCCGGCGCCGGGACCGGCCTGCTGGTCGCGGTCGTGGTGGCAACGGTCTGGACCGCTCTCGGTGCTCGCCGCCGGCGTGAGCTGTGGGATCTGGTGCACAAGCACGAACGGCGGTTCGAGCACCGGGCGATCGTCGTACTGGTCGCGATGCTGATCACGATCGCGTCGATCTTCGGACCAGGCCGGATGCGGCCGGCCGAGGTGCCGCCGACCGAGTGGCGGCCGCTGCACCAGTTGCTGCCCGAGCTGTCCTTCGACGAGCGGCTGAAGAGTGTCGAGGTCGCGTCCGGGTTCTCCACCACCGGCGGCGTTGGCGTGATCCGGACGGCGGTCGAGACGTACGAGCGCTCCACCGAGTTCTACGGCCGGCTGCAGGAGCGGGTCGGCCGGGCCGGCGGCCGGATTCGGCAGGCAGGAGAGGGTGAGACCGTCGCTCTGCTGGTGTCGGACCGGCACGACAACATCGGCATCGACCGGTTCGCGTCGGAGGTGGCCAGGGTCGCGGGCGCGAAGGTGCTGATCGACGCCGGCGACGACACGTCGTCCGGGCAGTCGTGGGAGGTGTTCAGCATCAACTCGCTGGCCCAGCACTTCCGCGACCTCAAGGTGGTCGCGGTGGCCGGCAACCACGACGCCGGCGGGCACATCGAGGAAGCGATGCGCAAGAACGGGTTCACCGTGCTGGACAGCAAGCCGGTCGAGGTGGAGGGGATCCGGTTCCTCGGTGACAGCGACCCGACCCGGACCGGGCTCGGCAGCGCCGACTCGCCGGGGGAGGAGACGATCGCCGAGCAGTCCGAGCGGCTCGCCGACGTCGCCTGCGAGCAGGCGGAGGACAAGCGGATCTCGACGTTCGTCGTCCACGACCCCTCGTCGTTCGCCGACACCGCCGAGCGTGGGTGCGCGACGTTGCTGCTGTCGGGACACCTGCACCGGCAGGTCGGGCCGGAGCACAAGGTGGTCAACGGTCTGCCGGTGACGACGTACACGAACGGGACGACCGGGGGAGCGGCGTACGCCTTCGCACTGGGCTACACGCTGCGCCGGCCGGGTGAGGTCACCCTCATCACCTACTCGAACGGCCGGCCGATCGGCCTGCAGTCCGTCACCGCGGAGCTCAGCGGCGAGGTGACTGTCGGGGCCTACACCCCCTTGCCTTCTTGACGATTCAGCCTCCGCGCCCAACGGTCATCAGCCCTCGTCCCACCTCGCCGAAGGCGCTCTTTCCTTCCTGTCCAGCACTCGTCACGAGCTGTTAACTGTCCAGTAATGGGGGCGGACCAGCGGGCACAGTGGTTTGTAGGAGTAGGGTTTTGTGACGTGCGTCGCGCAAAGATCGTTTGTACGCTCGGCCCGGCTACGGCCGCCCCTGAGCGCATCCTGGAACTCGTCCAAGCAGGTATGGACGTCGCAAGGCTCAACCTGAGCCATGGTGCCCATGCCGAGCATGAGCGCATCTACCAGCGGATCCGCACCGCAGCGGCCGAGACCGGCCAGAACGTCGGCATCCTGGTCGACCTGCAGGGGCCGAAGATCCGGCTGGCCGAGTTCGCCGAAGGCAAGGTCACGCTGACCTACGGCGAGCGCTTCACCATCACCACCCGGGAGGTTCCCGGCGACGCGACCATCTGCGGTACGACGTACGACGGTCTGCCCGGTGACGTGAAGCCCGGCGACCAGCTGCTCATCGACGACGGCCGGATCGCCCTGGTCGCCGAGGAGGTGACCGAGACCGACGTGGTCTGCCGGGTCACCGTCGGCGGGCCGGTGTCGAACCACAAGGGCATCAACCTGCCCGGCGTCGCGGTCAGCGTGCCGGCGCTGTCGGAGAAGGACGCCGAGGACCTGCGCTGGGCGCTGCACCTGCCGGCCGACATGATCGCGCTGTCGTTCGTCCGGGACGCCTCCGACGTCCAGCTGGTGCACAAGATCATGGACGAGGAGGGCCTGCGGGTCCCGGTCATCGCCAAGATCGAGAAGCCGCAGGCGGTGGCCAACCTGGACGAGATCATCGAGGCCTTCGACGGGTTCATGGTGGCCCGCGGCGACCTCGGCGTGGAGCTCCCGCTCGAGGAGGTTCCGATCGTCCAGAAGCTGATCATCGACCAGGCCCGGCTGAACGCGAAGCCGGTGATCGTCGCCACCCAGATGCTGGAGTCGATGATCTCCGCGCCGCGCCCGACCCGGGCCGAGGCGTCCGACGTCGCGAACGCCGTACTGGACGGCGCCGACGCGGTGATGCTGTCCGGCGAGACCAGCGTCGGCCGGTTCCCGATCGAGACCGTGAAGACGATGGCGCGGATCGTCTCGTCGACCGAGCAGCACGGCCTCAGCCGGCTCAAGGAGATCGAGTGGGAGCCGCGCACCAAGGGCGGCGTGATCGCCCGGGCCGCCGCGGACGTGGCCGAGCGGCTGGACGCGAAGTTCCTGGTCGCGTTCACCCAGTCCGGTGACACCGCTCTCCGGCTGGCCCGCTACCGCACCGAGATCCCGGTGCTCGCGTTCACCCCGGTCCCGTCGGTCAGCGCCTGGCTCAGCGTGGTCTGGGGGATCGAGACGCACATCGTCCCCACCGTCGACCACACCGACGAGATGGTCCGCCAGGTCGACCAGCGCCTTCTCGAGCTCGGCAAGCTCGACAAGGGCGACATCGTCGTCATCGTCGCCGGCTCGCCGCCCAGCATCCCCGGCTCCACCAACGCCCTCCGAGTCCACCGCATGGGCGACGCCATCGAAGGCATCGCCCCCGCCTACCGCACCCGACCGAGCCCGACCACCCCGACCAACTGCTCACCGTCGGCCGCGACCAGCGTGATCCCGCGGCGCATGCCCCGCTCCACCGCCT
>NZ_JBFAHB010000158.1:0-3836 GCF_040653975.1 Kribbella sp. NPDC050820 | reverse complement strand
TGTGAATGTCCGAAGTTGTCTGCACGGGATCCGCGCTGTCGGTGGAGGGTTGTGCAGGGGACTTCGAGTTAGGCCGGTGTACTGAACTCGTCTGCGCTACGGTGCCTTTTGTTCGTACTCGTATGCACGACGGGATCTCCGTGATGGCTGATGGGTCGGTGATCGAGCGCGGTGTGCTGACAGCGGCGCCTGCGATATGGGAGTCGGCGGTGCGCCGGGCCGAGGTGATCGGGCGGTTGGCGCAGCGGGACACCATGGGCCGCGATGCCGCCGATGCCGCGGCCGCCGAACTGGGAGTGTCGCGTCGCCAGGTCTACCTGCTTGTTCAGCGGTGGCGGGCGGGAGAAGGCGTGGCGTCGGACATGCTGCCTCGCACATCCAGCGGCGGCCGGGGTGGTCACCGCCTGGCCGGCGATGTAGAGGCCGTGGTCCGGGAGGTACTGCGGAAACGCTATCTGACCAGGCAGCGGCGTTCGGTGGCGTCGGTATGCCGTGACATCGACAGGGAGTGCAAGGTCCGTGGACTGCGCTCGCCGTCGCGCGGGTCGGTGCTGCGCCGCATCGCCGAACTCGACCCTGCGGCCTCGGCGTCTGCCCGCGAGGGCGCCGACGCTGCGAGGGCGATGCGCGCGGCTGGCGGCGTCCCGCCAGAGATCGTCGGACTGCTGGAGCAGGTGCAGATCGACCACACCCCCGTCGACGTGATCGTGGTCGACGAACGGCACCGCCTGCCGATCGGCCGCCCTTACGTCACGGCCGGGGTGGACGTGGCCTCCCGCTGCCTGCCCGGCCTGGTGGTGACCCTGGAGGCTCCGTCGGCGACGTCGGTGGGGCTATGTCTGGCGCATATGGCTACCGACAAGCGCGCCTGGCTGGAGCAGCTGGGCGTCGAGGCGGTGTGGCCGATGAGCGGCAAACCTCGCTCCTTGTATGTCGACAACGCCGCAGAATTCAAGAGCGAAGCCCTCAAACGCGGCTGCGACCAGCACGGAATCGACCTCGGCTACCGGCCGCCGGGGGCGCCGCACTTCGGCGGGATCGTGGAACGTGTGATCGGCACGATGATGCAGATGGTCCACGAGCTTCCGGGCACCACGTTCTCCAACACCGCCGAACGCGGCGGCTACGACAGCGACGGCAAGGCCGTGCTGACCTTGCGGGAGCTGCAGCGTTGGCTGGCTTTGGCGGTGGCCTGCTACCACGGCGAGATCCACGAGTCGCTGATCCGGCCGCCCGCGGCGGTGTGGGCGGAGAAGGTCGCTGAATCCGGTGCGCCGGTGACGGTGACCAACGAGTCGGCGTTTCTGGTGGACTTCCTGCCGGTGATCCGGCGGACGTTGACCCGCACGGGCTTCCAGGTCGATCACGTGCAGTACTACTCGAATGCGTTGAAACCGTGGATCGCTCGCCGCGGACAGCGGGATCAGTTCGTGCTGCGCCGCGACCCGCGCGACATTTCCCGGATCTGGGTGCTGGACCCCGACACCTTCACCTACCTGGAAGTGGGGTACCGCGTGATGTCGCGGCCGCCGATCAGCCTGTGGGAGCAGCAGGCTGCCGTCGCGCGGCTGCGCCAGCTCGGCCGCGCCGAGGTCGACGAAACCGCCCTGTTCACGATGGTCGATCAGATGCGGCAGATCACCGACATCGCCACCGCGACTACCCGCAAGGCTCGCCGCGACCGGCAACGGCGACCGCAGCAGCAGGACGGCCCCGGATCGGCGCCGGTCACCGCGCATCCGCCGCTGCCGCCGGTCGACGCGGAAACGACCGTGCCCGAGGCCAAGCCGTTCGACGAGATCGAGCAGTGGTGAGCGACAACGAAACGGCGGCGGACTTGTCGCATCTGCATCCGTCGGCGCGGCCGATCGCGTTGCTGCCGGTCGACGAGCGGCTGCTGCATGTTCGCGCGGATCGGTGGATCGGCTACGGCCGCGCTCTCGACGCACTGGACCGGCTGGAGGCGCTGTACTCGTGGCCGTCCAAGCAAAGGATGCCGAACCTGCTGCTGATCGGGGCGACCAACAACGGCAAGTCGATGATCGTCGAGCGGTTCCGCCGATCGCACCCGCCGACGTCACATCCGGACCGGGAGGAAATCCCGGTGATAGTGATGCAGATGCCGTCCGAGCCGTCGGTGACCCGCTTCTACACCGCGCTGCTGACCTCGGCCGGAGCGCCGATTCAGCGACGGCACTGGAGCATCGCACAACTGGAGCAGTACGTGCTGGAAATCCTGCGAACAATCGGTCTGCGGGCGCTCGTGATCGACGAGCTACACAACCTGCTGGCCGGCCGCGGCGACCGGCGCAGGGAGTTCTTGAACGTGCTCCGGTTTCTCGGCAACGAACTGCGCATCCCGCTGATCGGCGTCGGCACCCACGAGGCGTACCTTGCGATTCGCTCCGACGATCAGCTGGAGAACAGGTTCGCGCCGTTGGTGCTGCCCCAGTGGGACGACGGACCCGAAACCTGCTCGCTGCTGGCCAGCTTCGCCGCGTCGTTCCCGCTGCGGCGACCGTCGCACATCGCAACGCCGGAGATGGCGAACTACCTGATCACCCGCAGCGAAGGCACGATCGGGGAGCTGACGCACCTGCTGACCGACGCGGCCGTGGCCGCGATCGAGTCCGGCGAGGAAGCGATCAACCAACAGACCCTGCTGCTCGCCGGGTACACCGGCCCCACCGAACGACGTCGGCTGTTCGAGCGCGAAGTCGTGTGAGCCCGACACCGGTCCGGTGGCCCCTGCACCCGCCACCGCACCCGCTCGAATCACTGTCGTCATGGCTGGAACGCCTCGCCCGCCTGTACCGGATGCCGGTCAAGCAACTGATCGCCACCCTCAGTCCCGCCAACGCAGACAACACTAACCGCCAGGACTGGGACTACCGGCCCGTCCCGCCGTGGCTGGCCGATGCGCTCGTCGAGCGTACGGGCATCGATCCCGCGCACCTGAAAACCATGACCGTCACCGGATGGGCCCCGTGGTTGATAGACCCACCCGACGCAACGAACTTCAAGGCCCAGGAATCGTTCGACACCTACGTACGGCAGAATCCGGTGCTATTGCGACCCGGCGAGGCCGGCCGCAACCACATCACCGCCTGGACAAGCTGGCACGGTCCCTGGATGCCGACACACAAGTACCAGCAGCGGCGCTGCCTGCTCTGCGCCGCCGACCCCACCCACCCCAGAGCGCTGGTCTGGAGGCTGCCGCTCGTGGCCGGCTGTGCCGACCACGGCATCCGGCTCGACAACGCCGCCGACGTCGAACGCTCCGTGGCACTCACCGACCACGACCTCGAGTTGGCCCCCGGACTCCAGCGGTTGCGACCCGCGCCGCTGACCGAGCCGCTGACCACCTTGGACCACTACACATACCAAGGCCTCGCCACAGGACAGGTCAGCCTGCCCGGACGGCCGGTCCACGTCGCGGTCTGGTTACGGCTGCTGCGCACGCTGCTCGACGAGGTCAGCCTGGCCCCGTCAACCAAGCGGTCTCGCACCAAACAGCGTCTGGAGCTGATCTGGGAAACCGCCGGCCTGCCACCGCGTGGCGGGCTCACCTCGTGGAAACCGTACGAGCTGATGGACCCACCGATGCAGGACGCGATGCTGCACGCCGCGGCGACCGCGCTCAACCTCGTCGCCCAACGGAAGATTACCGCCGCAGGTACCCTCGCCTCGGCGCTGGCGCCGCCGCCGAGGCAGCCGATGTACGAGGGACACAAGCCGACTCCGCTGGCGGTTCGACGATCCTGGCGTCGATCCCCCCGACCAGTGCCTGTGCAGACGACTTCAGTCATGTGTGCAGACGACTACGAACATTGACA
>NZ_JBFAHB010000157.1:0-3854 GCF_040653975.1 Kribbella sp. NPDC050820 | reverse complement strand
CGGGCGCGCCCCGCGCGCGGCGGCCCGCCCCCGCCCCCCCCCCCCCACGCCGTAGGGTCGGTGGCTCAGTTGGCCATTTGGTTGTTGCCGTGCACCAGCATGGAGCTCAGCGCGTCGCGGGTCGCCTGGTCGAGCTGGCCGGTCTGCGGCAAGCCGGCATCGTGCTGCAGGTACTTGATGGCGTTGACGGTGTCGGTGTCCTCGTAGCCCGTGATCGGCCCGTTGTAGTAGTTGAGCTGCCCGAGCTGTTGCTGCAGCAGCTTCACTGAGGCTGACGGCGATGTCGGTGTCTGCCGGTGGTCCGGGGCATTCGCGGGTATCGTCCCTCGATCCACTGTCTTCGAGTGGTACTGCGTGGTGCCCGCGTGGACCGCGACCGGGGCGGCGCTCGCGTGGGCTGGGCCTCCCGTCCCGAGTACTGCGGCGGCGACGATCCCCACCATCGCGACGCAGGTGGCGGCGACGGTGGCGACGAGCCAGGTCTTGGTCTTGGCCTGCGGCGTGGGCTGGGTCTGGGTCCGGATCTGGGGCTGGGGTGCGGTGGTGGTCATTTCGGTGTGTTCCTTTCGTCTTCGGTCCGGCTGTTCCGTAACCTTGTGAAAGCAACAATCCGCCGCTCCGGCCGCCGCCAGGATCCGCCGTCCGACCGATCGCCCGGGGGAACCCGCCGTCCCCCGATCGGTGGACGTAGGCGCGCCGTAGTCGGCCGGTGACGCGCAGTCGACGGATCTTCCGTTGGTGGTGGAACATGCAGCAGGATGCAGCCAGGAGGCTGGACGCAATGGTCAGCTTGGCTAGCTACACGACGCTGTACATCAGCGCGATCCGGATGGCCGGAGGAGACGAGCTGGAGAACATCGTCGCGGTGCGGTTCGACGGCGGTTCGAGCGTCAGCGAGGAGTCCTCGGTCGGCGACTTGATCCGGTGGCTTCGACGTACCGATGCGCGTGCCTACGTGCGGCAACCCGACGGCAGCCGGGGGCCGGAGGTGCTCGTCGACCATCACGAAGCCGGGCCTCGGCTCTGCAGCCAGGTCGACGACGCGGTGGGTCTGGACTGCCTGTTGACGCTGCCGCGCCTGAACGGCGAGAAGCGGGTCGGGCACCGGCGCTCCAGCTGGTGGCGCTGGTAGCCGCCTCGAGTGTTGCCGTCGGCAAGCGGATTCCGGCTTCTTTCGGGTGGCGGCGTACGAACTCTTCAGCGATCGGTGACTTCGTCGTAACGTGACGCTGTCAGCGCTCGGGGGTTTACCGCCCAGGCACCCGACCTGGGTCGTCGCGATTCAGGGAGGGATCGTGCGCAGATCAGCAGCCGGACTAGTCGGTCTGGCCCTCGTAGCGACATTCGGCGCGAGCACCGGCTCGACGAGCGTCGCGGCACCACCGGTGGACACGACCCCAGCGAGTCAGGGGGCCAAGGCAACCACGTCCGACGCGCTTCCGCACCCGCAGGAGGAGAAGCGCCAGGAGTTGCGTGAGGAGGCCTGGAGCCTGCTGCTGAGCGGTCAGGCGAAGGCGGAGAAGCGCGGTGCCAGCACCGTGATGAAGCTGGGCAAGAAGTCGGTCCGCAAGACCGACAGTCGAGGCCGGCGGACCGTCACCAGGGTCGACCAGTACGTCGAGCTGGCGCGCGAGAAGACCGACCGGATCTTCGTCGTACTGGCCGAGTTCGGCAACGAGCGGCACCCCGACTACCCGGACCAGGACACCGATCCGGCCACGCCCGGCCCGGCCACCTTCGAAGGACCACTGCACAACGCGATCCCCGAGCCCGACCGGACGGTCGACAACTCGACGGTGTGGCGGTCGGACTACAACCGTGCGTACTACCAGGACCTGTACTTCGGCAACGGTCGCATCGCCGGGGTGGAGACCGTACGGCAGTACTACGAAAAGCAGTCGTCGGGCCGCTACAGCATCAACGGCAAGGTCACCGACTGGGTGAAGGTGCGGTACAACGAGGCGCGGTACGGGCGCAGTAACGGGTTCCCGTGTGCGTCAATCGTGTGCAGCAACACGTGGAACCTGATCCAGGACGCGGTCAACCAGTGGGTCGCCGACCAGAAGGCAGCAGGCCGGACGACGGCGGAGATCACGGCCGAGCTGAAGACGTTCGACCGGTGGGACCGCTACGACTTCGACGGTGACGGGAACTTCGACGAGCCGGACGGCTACCTCGACCACTTCCAGATCGTGCACGCCGGCGGCGACCAGGCCGACGGCGATCCGCACCAGGGCGAGGACGCGATCTGGTCGCACCGCTGGTACGTGCAGACCACGCCGATCGGCGGCGGCGGCCCGACGGGCAACCCGCTCGGCGGCACCCAGGCCGGCGACACCGGCGTCTGGGTCGGCGACTACACGATCCAGCCGGAGAACGGCGGCGTCAGCGTCTTCACGCACGAGTACGGACACGACCTCGGCCTGCCTGACCACTACGACACCTCCGGCGGCGGCGAGAACAGCGTCAACTGGTGGTCGCTGATGGCTCAGAGCCGGGTCAGCGCACGCAACGACCTGGGCATCGGTACCCGGTCGGCCGATCTGGACGCCTGGTCCAAGCTGCAGCTGGGTTGGCTCGACTACGAGATCGTCCTGGCCGGGCAGAACCGGACGCTGGTGCTGGGGCCGCACGAGTACAACTCGGCGAAGCCGCAGGGTCTGGTCGTCGTACTGCCCAAGAAGTCGGTGACCACCGAGTACGGCGCGCCGGCGGCCGGGGCCCGGCAGTGGTGGAGCGGCAGCGGTGACGACCTCAACAACACGATGTCGCGCCAGGTCACGCTCGGGGCCGGGGCGGCCTCGCTGACGCTCCAGGCGAAGTGGGACATCGAGGACTGCGGGCCCGATCCATGCGACTACGCGTTCGTCGAGGTGGACGACGGCACCGGCTACAAGCCGATCGCCGGCACCATCACGAAGGCTGCCGAGGGCAACGGGATCGACGGGACCACGAACGGCGCCTACGTGCCGGCGACGTTCGACCTCACGCCGTACCAGAACAAGACGGTCGGGCTGCGGTTCCGGTACCAGACCGACGGTGCGGTCAAGGGCAAGGGCTTCTTCGCCGACTCGATCCAGGTCACGTCCGGTGGGGCGACCGTCTTCACGTCCGGCGCCGAGACGCCGCCGGAAGGCTGGACGCTGGCCGGCTTCAGCTCGATCGGCGCGTCCGTGACGGGGCTGCACGACAACTTCTACCTGGCCTCGCACATCAACTACGTCTCGCACGACAAGTACCTGCGGACCGGCCCGTACAACTTCGGCTTCCTCAACACCCGGCCGGACTGGGTCGAGCACTTCCCGTACCAGGACGGGCTGCTGATCTGGTACTGGGACACCTCGCAGGGCGACAACAACACCAGCGAACACTTCGGTGAAGGCCTTGTGCTCCCGGTCGACTCGCACCCCGTCCCGATCAACCGCATCGACGGCCAGCTCTGGCGTCCACGGATCGGCGGGTACGACGCGCCGTTCGGCCTGGAGAAGGCGGACTCGTTCACCCTGCACATCAACGGCCAGCCCAGCTACATCCGCGGCCAGAACGGCGTCGCCACCTTCAACGATAGCAAGACCTACTGGTACGCCGAACAACCCACCGCCGGCGTCAAGGTCCCGAACAACGGAGTCAACATCAAGGTCCTCGAACGCAACGGGACGTCCATCAAGGTCCGCGTCACCAAACGGTGACCCTCGACTTGCCGGGCCGGACCACTTCCGGCCCGGCAAGTCGTTACCACCCCCCCCGGGCCCGCGCCGCGTAGGGGCCGGCTGGACCCGGCGCTGCCCCCCCCCCCAGGGGGCCCGGGGCCGGGCCCCCGTTTGTCGAAACCCTGGTGGGGGGGCCATGTGGTC
>NZ_JBFAHB010000156.1:0-4101 GCF_040653975.1 Kribbella sp. NPDC050820 | reverse complement strand
CTTCATCACGCACCAGACCCCGTCCGAACCGCCAAGACGCCGGACGGCACTCACGCCTGCCCACACTCACCCTTGACTCCCAGCGCGAAAGCTAGTACGCCGTACCGAGTACAAGGCAGCCGGTGCTCATCGGGCCGCCCGCGATGGCCGTCGGCATACTCCAGGCCTGCAAGACCTAGAAGCTCCGTTGCACAACCGGTGTAAGAGATCGGCGCGGCGGGGTGGGAGCCTGGCGCTCCCCCACCCCGCCCCGCACCCCGGGGTCAGCCGGTTGAGTTTTCTTCGGTGTAGATCTTGGTGGCGTTCGAGGCGTCGATCAGGCGGGTGGGGAGGATCTGGGACTTTTCGATGGTGCCGCAGTCGACCAGGAGCTTCTTGGCGGCGGTGATGGCTTCCTTGCCGTTCGTGGGGTAGGTGAAGGTGGCGCTCAACCGGCCCTGTTCGACGGCCTTGATACCGCCGGACGGGATCGGCAGCGCGTCGATGCCGAGGAACTTCATCTCCTTCTCCCGGCCGACCGCCTTCGCCGCCAGGTACGCCCCCTCTGCCATCGGGTCGTTGTGCGCGTACACAACGTCGATCTTCGGGTTCGCCTTGAGCAGCGCATCCATCTGCGCCTGCCCCTTCTCCCGCAGCCAGTCACCGCTGGCGTCGGCGACGATCTTGATCTTCGGGTTCGCCTTGATCGCGTCCACGAAGCCCTGGTGCCGCTCGGCCTGCGGCGTCGCCCCGGCCAGGCCCTTCAGCTCGACGATGTTCCCACCGGACGGCAGCAGCTTCTCGGCGACGTACTTGCCCGCCTCGGACCCGATCTGCACGTTGTCGCCGCCGATGAACCCGGTGTACGCATCACCCTCCACCTTGCGGTCCAGCACGATCACCGGGATGCCCTTGTCGTAGGCCTTCTTCACCACCGCGGTCAGCGGTTTCGCCTCGTTCGGGCTGATGATCAGCAGGTCGATCTGCTGGGTGATGTAGTTCTCCACGTCGGCGACCTGCTTGGCGTTGTCCTGGGCCGCGTCGGCGAACTTCACGTCGAACTGCGGCACCTCCTTGGCCGCCGCCCGGATGTCGTCGTCCATCCGCTGCCGGTACGGCTCGGCGACGTTCGCCTGGCTCATCCCGATCGTGTACTTGCCGTCGGCGCCCTTGCAGGACTTCGACTCACCGGCGCCCGGCGAGTCCGCCGTCCGTTCGCTGGTCGTGCCACAGCCGGCGAGCACCAGCGCGGCGACGGCCGCGGCGGCGAGGGGAATTCGCAGAGAGCGCATGACGGGAACCTTCCTCACGAGGCGGGACGCAGTCGCTGCAGCGCGGCGGCGGCAACGATCACGAGTCCCTTGATCAGCAGCTGGATGTTGGAGTCGATGTTGTTCAGGGCAAGGATGTTGTTGAGTACGCCGAGCAGCAGCGCGCCGGCCACGGTCCCGGCGACCGAGCCGCGGCCGCCGGCCAGGCTGGTGCCGCCGATCACCACCGCGGCGATCGCGTCGAGCTCGTAGCCGATCCCGTCGTTCGGGCTGCCCTGGTTCAGCTGTACGGCGTGCACGACGCCGGCCAGCGACGCGAGCAGGCCGCAGATGGCGAAGACGGCGATCTTCACCCGCACCACCGGTACGCCGGACAGTCGCGCCGCCTTCTCGTTGCCGCCGACGGCATACAGGTGCCGGGAGAAAGCACTGACCCGCAGGAACACGACGGCCGCGATCGCGACCACCGCGAAGATCAGCACCGGGATCGGGACCAGCCCGCCGAAGGTGCGTTCACCGAGGATCGCGAACGACTCCGGCGCCTCGTGCGGCCCGTCGCCGTACGCGATCGCGACGCCCTGCCCGCCGGACCAGATCCGGGCCAGGCCGCGCGCTATCTGCAAACCGGCGAGCGTGACGATGAACGACTGGATCCCGATCATCGCGGTCGCGGCGCCCTGCAACGCGCCGAAGACCAGGCCGATCGCGAGCACGAGCAGGACCGACGGCAGGAAACCCCAGTCGTTCTCGACCATCAGTACGGCGGACCCGACGGCGGCCAGCCCGAGGACCGCGCCGACCGAGAGGTCGATGCCGCCGATCAGGATCACAAACGTCATCCCGACCGCGATGATGCCGATCTCGGACACGGCCCGGATCACGTTGGCCAGGTTGTCCGCGCTGATGAACAGGATCTCGCCGTCCTTGCGCGGCGAGAAGATGATCGCCGCGACGAACACCGCGAGCAGCCCGAACACACTCTGGAACCGGAACAGCGTGGCGACCACACCACCCTTGTCCCGGGCCAGTGCCACAGCGGGTTTCTCCTGCAGGTCGGTCACTGCGCTCCTCCGACTTCTTCGAACACTGCGCCCTGTCCCATCGCTGCGGCGAGCAGATCTCCTTCGCCGGAGTCCGCCGTGCTGAAGGAGGCGACGTCGCGGCCGTCCCGCAGTACGACGACCCGGTCGCAGACGCCGATCAGCTCCGGGAGCTCGGACGACGCGAGCAGTACGCCGAGACCCTGGCCGGCCAGCTCGCCGAGGAGCCGGTAGATCTCGGCCTTCGCGCCGACGTCGACGCCTCGGGTCGGCTCGTCCAGCAGCAGCAACCGTGGCTCGGTCAACAGCATCCGGCCGAACACGACCTTCTGCTGGTTGCCGCCGGACAGCGTGCCGACCTCGTCCTGCAACCGGCCGAACTTCAGGCGCAACCGGTCCGCCATCCGCACCGAGGCGGCGCTTTCCATCCGGCGCGCGATCACGCCGAGCCGCCCGTACGACGGGAGGCTCGAGACGACCGTGTTGGCGAGGATCGAGTGGAACAAAACGAGTCCGGACACGCGCCGGTCCTCGGGGACGAACCCGATGCCGTGAGCGAGTGCTTGGCGTGGACTGCGGGGGCGGATCTCCTTGCCCTGCAAGAGGATCCGGCCGGACTGGGTGCCGGCGGGCGCGACGCCGTACAGGGTCTCCAGGAGCTCGGTGCGGCCGGCGCCGAGGAGGCCGGCCAGGCCGACGATCTCGCCGGAGCGGACGGTCAGGGAGATGCCTTCGGGGTCGCGGCGGCCGGGACGCGGGCGGCGGGCCTTGAGGGCCAGGTCCTCGAGGCGGAGGAGCTCGTCGCCGGTGTCGGCGTCGGGGGTGGTGAACATGGTCTGGACCGGGCGGCCGACCATCGCCTCGACGACTTCCGCCGTACTGAGTGTGCGGGGGTCGAAGCTGGTCACGACCTGGCCGTTGCGGAGGACGGTCGCGCGGTCGGCGACCTGGGCGATCTCCTCCATCCGGTGCGAGATGTAGACGATGCCGACACCTGACCTGCGCAGCTCGCGGATGACGTCGAACAGGCGCTCGACCTCGGAGGTGGTGAGGGCGGAGGTGGGCTCGTCCATGATCAGCACGCGGGCGTCGAGGGAGATCGCCTTCGCGATGGTGACGAGTTGCTGCTCGCCGACGCGGAGCTCGCCGACCGGCCGGTGCGGATCGAGTCGAACGCCGCTGCGCTCGAGCAGGGCGCGGGACTCGCGGTCCATCCTTCGCCGGTCGACGGTCCGCAGTCTGGTGCGGAGCTCACGGCCGAGGAAGATGTTGTCGGCGACGGACAGGCCGGGGACCAGGTCGAGCTCCTGGTGGATCATCGCGATCCCCGCCGCCTGGGCGTCGGTGGGGCCACCGAAGTGCACCGGGTCGCCGTTGATCTCGATCGTGCCGTCGTACTCGGTGACGTCGCCGGACAGGATCTTCATCAACGTCGACTTGCCGGCGCCGTTCTCGCCGAGCAACGCGTGCACCTCGCCCGCGCCCAGCGTGAAGTCGACGTCGCGGCAGGCCTGCACCCCGCCGTACCGCTTCCCGATGCCCGCCATCCGCACCAGCCTGGCACCGTCCGCCATCCCACCAGCCTCTCCTGTGAGAAATCGATTTCCCAGACGCTAGACCGCACCCAGGCCGCCGTCAACCCCTCACCACTTCCCGGCGCTCAACCGTGACCCAGCTTCGTGCTTGGCGGTTTCGGACGGCAGCTGTTCGATCTGGATGGAAGGGGTGCGGATCTCCAGGCCACCACAATCGACAGCGGGGCGGGGGGGGCGAGGGGGTGTGGGACGCGGCGGCGGCCGGGAGGTTGGTGA
>NZ_JBFAHB010000155.1:0-5046 GCF_040653975.1 Kribbella sp. NPDC050820 | reverse complement strand
CGGCCGGCGGTTTGAGGGGATTGGCCTGGTCGCCGGCGGGCAGCGCGCAGCCGGAGCCGGGCCCGCGGAGGCAACGCATCAGGGCGTCAGGCGGTGGAGGTCGCGGGGGAAGAGGGTTACCTCGCGAATGTTCTCTGCGCCTGTCAAGCGGGCGACGAAGCGTTCCAGGCCGATGGCGAAGCCGCCGTGGGGTGGCATGCCGTGCTTGAAGGCCTGGAGGTAGGAGCTGTACGTCGGGGCGTCCGCCGACTCGCCGCGGGCTTCCAGAGCACGGACGTAGTCGGAGTACCGGTGCAGCCGCTGGCCGCCGGTGACCAACTCCATGCCTCGGAAGAGGAGGTCGAAAGAGTTGGACCAGCGCGGGTCGGACGGCTGCGGGTGGGTGTAGAACGGGCGCTTCACCATCGGGTAGCCCTCGACCGCGACGAACTCACTGCCGTGCTCACGCAGCGCCCACTCGCCGATCGCGCGCTCGTCGGCCGGTGCCAGGTCCGGCTCGTCCGGGTCGGCACCGGCGATCTTCAGCGCCTCGCTGAAATGCAGCACCGGTACGTCGACCGGGATCTCCGGCAACGCGATCCCGAGCCGTTCCAGCGCAGCGCCGGCCCTCGAGCCCACCGAGGACAGCATCCCCGCGATCGCCGACCGCAGCATGGCGAGCACGTCGCGATGGTCCGTGATGAACCCGAACTCCGCGTCCAGCGACACGTACTCGGCCAGGTGCCGGACCGTGTCGTGCGGCTCGGCCCGGAACACCGGCCCGACCTCGAAGACCCGCTCGAACACCCCGACCATCGTCTGCTTGTAGAACTGCGGCGACTGGGCCAGGTACGCCGGCCCGCCGAAGTAGTCCAGCGCGAACACGTTGGCCCCGGACTCGGTCGCCGTACCGACGATCTTCGGCGTCTGGATCTCGGTGAAGCCCTGACCGTCCAGCGCCGTACGGAACCCGTGCAGCGCCGCCGCGGCGATCTCCCATCCGGCGCGTACGGCGGGATGCCGCAGCGCGACCGGCGCGTTGTCCAGTACGACGGGAAGCCCGGCGCCCACAGCCGGCCGCCACAACTCGATCGGCGGGGTGTGGGCGGGCTCGGTCAGCGCCTCGATCACCGGGTCGACCAGCTCGGCGCCACCCGGCGCCTGCGGGTTGGCGGCGACCGTGCCGGTCACCTGGACGACGGTCTCCTCACCGAGCTCGTCCAGCTGCGATTGGGTTTCCGGCGCCTTCACGACGATCTGGCTGAGGCCGGACCGGTCGCGCAGGATCAGGAAACTGACGGCGGCCAGCCGTCGTCTTCGGTGCACCCAGCCGGCCACCGTGACGGTCTGGCCCACTGCTGAGGGGATCTCATGGCTGAGAATGCGCATCGCTGTTGTCACCTCCAGGTCTGTTCTCGAACCCCGGAGGTGTGGGCGAAGGGGAACTCGCGGTGCCACCACACCTTCACCGGATCCGGCGGACCCGGCCTCTTGCCGTGCAGTCGCTCAGGAGTGTCTTCGCCACCGCTCCAGGTATCGCCTCACAGCAACCGGCGACTCTCTCTGACCTGGCGTACGGCGCTACTTGGTTCCGTCAGCGCGAACAGATCCAGAGTAAAGCAGCCGGCAACCCGATTTCACCGGCGGGTCGTGGACGGCGGGAGCTGGACGGTGTCGGTGTCCTCGCGGCCGCCGACCCGGGCGCGCACGGTGATCTGGTTGGCCGCGCCGGTCCCGGGCAGCCACGCGCTCCACTCGGAGTTGAACGGCTTGACGTAGTTGTCGGTCCGGCACGTGGCCCGCCGTACGTCGCTCGAGCGCGAGCACGTCCAGCCCTTGTCGAGCGCGGACAGGAACGACAGGTTGCGGCCCCACGAGATGTCCAGCGTCACCCGGCGGTTCGCGACCCCGTTCAACTTCAGGAAGCGGTTGTAGACGAACGGGTTCGGGTCGGCACCTGGCGTCGGCGTGAGGATCTGCAGCAGCGACTCGTCTGCCTGGATCCCGGCCAGCGTCTCGGAGTCGGTGTCGCTGACCAGCCCGGCCGTCGCGGCCACGGTGAACGTCCGCGCCGCGGCCGAGCCGTCCTCGGGTACGTCGAAGCTCGCCGGCAGCGGCGCCGGTTTCGCCGGGTTGGCCGCCGTACACGTCTGGGTCTTGGCGTTGCAGGTCCAGCCGGCCGGGCTCTTCGCGATCGGCCACTCGAGGGCGGCGCCGTAGCTGATCTTCAGCGTCACGCTCGGGCGATCCGTGCCGGGGGCAACGGTCAGGATGCGGTGGTGGACGTCCGGGTCGGCCTTGCCGGCGACGATCTTGAGCAGGTTCTCGTCGGTGCGCGGCGGCGCGATCAGGGTCTCGGAGTCGTCGTCGTACAGCCGGCCGGTCTTGGCCGACACGGTGAAGGTCCGGTCGGCCTGCGCTCCGCCGGTGGGGGTGTCGAAGGTGACCGGCAGCGGCTCGGGCGCGGCCGGGTTGTTCGCCGTGCACGTGCTGGTCGAGGCCGTGCAGGTCCAGCCGCGCGGGTTGCCGCTCAACGGCCAGGTCAGGGTCTTGCCGTACTTGATGCCGATGACAACGGGATTGGCGTTCTGCGCCGGCGCCTTGATGGTGATCACGAACCTGACGTCCTGCGCCTGTGCTTCGTCAGCGCCGACGGAAGGCCCGCGACCGCCCGGCGTCATGCTGATCGTCAGCAGGCCCTCGTCCAGGATCGGCGTCGTCGGCACCGGCGGTGTGGCCGAGGGAGACGTGGTCGTCGGAACGGGCGGCGTCGGAGTCGGCGTCGGCTCGGGCTCCGACGGCTCGGTGGTCGGAGCAGTCGTCGGAGCCGTGGTCGGCTGGGTCGCCGGCGGCTTCGTGGGCGACGGCTTCACCGGCGGGACCGTCGGCTGCGTGCCCGGCGGCTGCTGGGTCGGCTGCTGCGCCGGCGGGTTGCTGATCGCCGCTGGGGGAGTCTCGTCGCCGGTCAGCGCCATGGCAGCGAGTACGGCGGCCACCGCGACGACCACGACCGCTCCGGCGCCGACCGCCGTACGCGTGCTGTTCTCTGTGGCTTTCTTCCAGCCGGTCACGAAGAAGCCGACCAGACCGACCTTCGCCCCGGACGCGGCCGCCAGGTAGCCGAGGCCTGCGGTGCCCAGCAGGGCCGGGGCGAGCAGCGCCGGCAGGGCGCTGTTGACCTCGACCAGCTCGAGGTAGACCGCCGTGCACTTCGCGCAGTCGTCCAGGTGCTCGCGGACGTTGCGGTTCTCCCGCTTGGTCAGGCCGCCGCGGACGTAGGCGCCGAGGCGCTCGGTGGTCCACCGGCAGCGGTCGCCGGCCACGTCGGCCAGGTGCTGCTGGAGGTACGCCTGCCGCAGGCCCTCGCGAGCGCGGTACGCGAGCGCGGAGACGCCGTTCGCGGTCAGGCCGAGCAGCGGAGCGATGGCCGCGGGCTTCTCACCCTCGACCTCGGTGTGCCAGAGCACGGCCTGCCACCGCTCGGGCAGGCTCGCGAACGCCTTGGCCGCCGCGCCGCTCTCGAACCCGGTCACGGTCGGGTCGTCGAAGCCCTCCGGCTCCCGCTCGTACGACGCGATGTCGTCGGTCGCCTGCACCTTCCGGCCGGACCGGATCCGGTCGACGTGCACTCGCCGTACCGTCGTCAGCAGGTACGCGCGGAAGGAGATGTCCGGGCCGCCGCCGGCTCGCAGCGCGTCCAGCACCTTGGCGAACGCGTCGCTGGCCAGGTCGTCGGCGTCGTTGGCCGGGACCAGTTGGCGGGCCATCCGCTCGGCCGCGTCGTGGTGCCGGCCGAACAGCTCGCCGTACGCCTCCAGGTCGCCGTTGCGGACGCGCGCGATCAACTCGGCGTCGCTCGGTCCTTCCGGCGTCTCCATCTGTCTCCCCGTGGGTGTCACGACTGTCCGTGCTGAGACGTCACCGTCCGTCACGTCGTTGCCGGGAACAAGGTTCCCACGTGAGACGCGGCGGCGCACCATTCCTGACGCGGAACTGTGCTCCCTTTCCTGACGAGATCGGTAGTCCGGAAGTTACGCGGAAAAAAGTTCGGCGAATCCGCGTCATGAACCTCGGCCCCCGCTGTCTCACCTCCGGAACGACGCTTCCGGCCGACCGGTCGGGAGACTGACGGGGCTGTTCGAGGAGGGCCATGTCGCTGTTCGCGGACATCCGCAGACGGTTCGACCTGCGTCCGGCCAAGTCCCTGAACCTGGCGGGGTCGCCCGCCCGGACGCGGCCGGAGGCGTCGTCTCCAGACGATCGACCGTGCGAGGGGAGGGACTCGCACGGCACAGCCGGCACAGACATGCCGAGCTGTCCGGCAAGCTGCTCCGACTCCAGCGCCTACCTCGCGATCGCCGAGGCGCTGCGGGACGGAGCCGATGTCGTGCCTGCGAGCGACGAGGTCGGCCGGCAGTTGGCGGCCGACGGAGTCTCGTTGCTCGAGGCACTTGATGGGCTGAGTGCGCTGTACCGCTCGATCGCCGGGGGCGAGCCGGCTTTCGCCGCGGTACGCGCACTCAGTTCCAGCTGGGCCGAGGCCTCGCTGGTCTACCTGCACTCGCTGTCCTGCGAGGACCCGCTGACCGGGCTGTCCAGCCTGGCGCACCTGCGGTCCCGGCTCGGCGAGCTCTACCGAGAGGCCGAGTTCCGTGGAACTTCCGTACCGCAGACCCACGCACTGGTGGTTGTCGAGCCGCTCAATCCCCCGGGGACGACGCCGTTCGACCGCGAGCTCCGGCTGGTCGACGTGGCGGAGTGCCTGCGGATCGTCTTCTGCGGCGGTGACGTACTGGGCCGCGTCGGCTCACGCCGCGCGGCGGCGCTCGTCGGCCGCGAGCCGAACCTGCCGGAGCAGGTCGAGACGGTACGAGCCCTGATCACCCAGTGGCGGCTGGACACCGACGTGCCGCAGCTGGCCCGGATCTGGATCGAGGGACTGCCCGGAACCGACGCGATGGCCGGGAGGGTGCTCGACGAGCTCGCCAGACCCTAGGACCTGCGGGCGGGGGCCCCAACCGGGGGCGCCCGTAGCCAATCCCCCGCGCGGGAAGCCTGAACCTACCG
>NZ_JBFAHB010000154.1:1874-5386 GCF_040653975.1 Kribbella sp. NPDC050820 | reverse complement strand
CGGGGTGGCCCTTAACAGTGTGAATGTCCGGCGGCGTCCTACTCTCCCACGACCTCCCGGTCGCAGTACCATCGGCGCTGTCGGGCTTAACTTCCAGGTTCGGAATGGAGACTGGGTGTTTCCCCGACGCTATGGCCACCGTAACTCTATGAAAATATCAACCAACCGCCCTGCTACCAGTCACAACACCCACACGCGTGTGGGGGTGTTGGTGTGCTGGGGTTGACCGTATTTCGGGAACCGTACAGTGAACGCGAATCATCGTTTGTAACGCAGCAAGTCTCATTGTCCCACCACAAGCGGTGGGTTGGTGACAAGCCCTCGGCCTATTAGTACCAGTCAGCTCCACACGTTGCCGTGCTTCCACTTCTGGCCTATCAACCCAGTGGTCTACTGGGGGCCTTACCCGGTTAACCCGGTGGGAGACCTCATCTTGAAGCGTGCTTCCCGCTTAGATGCTTTCAGCGGTTATCACTCCCGAACGTAGCCAACCAGCCGTGCTCCTGGCGGAACAACTGGCACACCAGAGGTTCGTCCACCCCGGTCCTCTCGTACTAGGGGCAGCCCTTCTCAAGTCTCCTGCGCGCGCAGCGGATAGGGACCGAACTGTCTCACGACGTTCTAAACCCAGCTCGCGTGCCGCTTTAATGGGCGAACAGCCCAACCCTTGGGACCTACTCCAGCCCCAGGATGCGACGAGCCGACATCGAGGTGCCAAACCATCCCGTCGATATGGACTCTTGGGGAAGATCAGCCTGTTATCCCCGGGGTACCTTTTATCCGTTGAGCGACGGTGCTCCCACATGCCACCGCCGGATCACTAGTTCCGACTTTCGTCCCTGCTCGACATGTCTGTCTCACAGTCAAGCTCCCTTGTGCACTTACACTCGACACCTGATTGCCAACCAGGCTGAGGGAACCTTTGAGCGCCTCCGTTACCTTTTAGGAGGCGACCGCCCCAGTCAAACTACCCACCAGGCACTGTCCCTGATCCGGATAACGGACCAAAGTTAGACAGCCAGAACAACCAGAGTGGTATTTCAACGATGACTCCACCCGAACTGGCGTCCGAGCTTCACAGTCTCCCACCTATCCTACACAAGTTGTACCGACCACCAATACCAAGTTGTAGTAAAGGTCCCGGGGTCTTTCCGTCCTGCTGCGCGTAACGAGCATCTTTACTCGTAATGCAATTTCGCCGAGTCCATGGTTGAGACAGCGCCCAAGTCGTTACGCCATTCGTGCAGGTCGGAACTTACCCGACAAGGAATTTCGCTACCTTAGGATGGTTATAGTTACCACCGCCGTTTACTGGCGCTTAAGTTCAAAGCTTCGCCGGCCGAAACCAGCTAACCTGTCCCCTTAACGTTCCAGCACCGGGCAGGCGTCAGTCCGTATACATCGAATTACTTCTTCGCACGGACCTGTGTTTTTAGTAAACAGTCGCTTGGGCCTGGTCTCTGCGACCATCACCGCTTCCACCCGAGAAGGATGTAACGGATCCGGTCCCCCTTCTCCCGAAGTTACGGGGGCATTTTGCCGAGTTCCTTAACCATGGTTCACTCGATCGCCTTGGTATTCTCTACCTGATCACCTGTGTCGGTTTGGGGTACGGGCGGCTCTAACACTCACTGCGAAGTTTTTCTCGGCAGCATGGGATCATCCACTTCCCCTGAACGGGTCCGCCTCGGCTCTCAGGCACAATGAGACACGGATTTGCCTATGCCTCGCCCTACCACCTTGCCCGCGGATCAGCTTACGCCTACCATCGCCGCGGTTGGACTACCCTCCTGCGTCACTCCTCAATGCACCTACTACCACCTCGGGTCAAACCATCCACCACGCAGCCCGAAGGCCTTGTGGATTCTGGTTCTTAGCATCAGCGGGTTCGGTCGGGGCGTGTTAATGCCGGTACGGGAATATCAACCCGTTGTCCATCGACTACGCCTGTCGGCCTCGCCTTAGGTCCCGACTTACCCAGGGCAGATTAGCTTGACCCTGGAACCCTTGATCATCCGGCGGACGGGTTTCTCACCCGTCATTCGCTACTCATGCCTGCATTCTCACTCGTGCAGCATCCACAACTCCATCACTAGGCTGCTTCACACGCTGCACGACGCTCCCCTACCCATCCACACACCTGGATGCCGTCCGAAGACGACACCGGGTACGAGTGTGAATGCCACAGCTTCGGCGGATTGCTTGAGCCCCGCTACATTGTCGGCGCGGAATCACTTGACCAGTGAGCTATTACGCACTCTTTCAAGGGTGGCTGCTTCTAAGCCAACCTCCTGGTTGTCTGGGCAACTCCACATCCTTTTCCACTTAGCAATCGCTTAGGGGCCTTAGCTGGTGATCTGGGCTGTTTCCCTCTCGACTACGGAGCTTATCCCCCGCAGTCTCACTGCCGCGCTCTCACTTACCGGCATTCGGAGTTTGGCTGATTTCGGTAAGCCGGTAAGCCCCCTAGACCATCCAGTGCTCTACCTCCGGTAAGAAACACACGACGCTGCACCTATATGCATTTCGGGGAGAACCAGCTATCACGGAGTTTGATTGGCCTTTCACCCCTATCCACAGGTCATCCCCCAGGTTTTCAACCCTGGTGGGTTCGGTCCTCCACGCGGTCTTACCCACGCTTCAACCTGCCCATGGATAGATCACTCCGCTTCGGGTCTAGAGCATGCGACTCAAACGCCCTATTCAGACTCGCTTTCGCTACGGCTACCCCACACGGGTTAACCTCGCCACACACCACTAACTCGCAGGCTCATTCTTCAAAAGGCACGCCGTCACACCCCGAAGGATGCTCCGACGGATTGTAGGCAATCGGTTTCAGGTACTATTTCACTCCCCTCCCGGGGTACTTTTCATCTTTCCCTCACGGTACTAGTCCGCTATCGGTCACCAAGAAGTATTTAGGCTTAGCGGGTGGTCCCGCCAGATTCACACGGGATTTCAAGAGTCCCGTGCTACTTGGGAAAACACTCGGAAGTCACTGTCTTACGCCTACGGGGCCATAACCCACTACGGCTCAACATTCCAGAAGATTCGACTTCAACAGTGATTTATAACTCCCCGACCCCACGGCATTGAGGTCTGAATGCTCCCACAACCCCATGTACGCAACACACGCCGGCTATCACACGCACATGGTTTAGCCTCATCCGCTTTCGCTCGCCACTACTCACGGAATCACAATTGTTTTCTCTTCCTGCGGGTACTGAGATGTTTCACTTCCCCGCGTTCCCTCCAGAACCCTATGTGTTCAGGCACTGGTAACTGGCTTTAGAATGCCAGCTGGGTTTCCCCATTCGGACACCCCCGGATCACAGCTCGGTTGCCAACTCCCCGGGGCTTATCGCAGGCTCCAACGTCCTTCATCGGCTCTTGGTACCAAGACATCCACCGATTGCCCTTAGTAGCTTGTCACAACAACAAAACAAACAAAATCGCTACAAAGAGATGCTCGCGTCCACTATACAGTTCTCAAAATACGGGCAGGAACACCA
>NZ_JBFAHB010000154.1:0-1775 GCF_040653975.1 Kribbella sp. NPDC050820 | reverse complement strand
CTAATGGTCAATGTTCCACAGTCCGAAGCACCATCACCCTCGGAACACTCGTCCGAGCAGGCGATGACATGGACAACCACTCAACGGGGTTGCCAAGTGCTCCTTAGAAAGGAGGTGATCCAGCCGCACCTTCCGGTACGGCTACCTTGTTACGACTTCGTCCTAATCGCCAGCCCCACCTTCGACGGCTCCCTCCACAAGGGTTAGGCCACCGGCTTCGGGTGTTGCCGACTTTCATGACGTGACGGGCGGTGTGTACAAGGCCCGGGAACGTATTCACCGCAGCGTTGCTGATCTGCGATTACTAGCGACTCCGACTTCATGGGGTCGAGTTGCAGACCCCAATCCGAACTGAGACCGGCTTTTTGGGATTCGCTCCACCTTACAGTTTCGCAGCCCTTTGTACCGGCCATTGTAGCATGCGTGAAGCCCTGGACATAAGGGGCATGATGACTTGACGTCATCCCCACCTTCCTCCGAGTTGACCCCGGCAGTCTCCTATGAGTCCCCACCATAACGTGCTGGCAACATAGGACGAGGGTTGCGCTCGTTGCGGGACTTAACCCAACATCTCACGACACGAGCTGACGACAGCCATGCACCACCTGTATAGGACCCTTACGGACCCCCCATCTCTGGAGGATTTCCCTATATGTCAAACCCAGGTAAGGTTCTTCGCGTTGCATCGAATTAATCCGCATGCTCCGCCGCTTGTGCGGGCCCCCGTCAATTCCTTTGAGTTTTAGCCTTGCGGCCGTACTCCCCAGGCGGGGCGCTTAATGCGTTAGCTGCGGCACGGAGGACGTGGAATGTCCCCCACACCTAGCGCCCAACGTTTACGGCGTGGACTACCAGGGTATCTAATCCTGTTCGCTACCCACGCTTTCGCTCCTCAGCGTCAGGTAAGGCCCAGAGAGCCGCCTTCGCCACCGGTGTTCTTCCTGATATCTGCGCATTCCACCGCTACACCAGGAGTTCCGCTCTCCCCTGCCTACCTCTAGTCTGCCCGTATCGGAAGCAGGCTCGGAGTTAAGCTCCGAGTTTTCACTCCCGACGTGACGAACCGCCTACGAGCCCTTTACGCCCAATAATTCCGGACAACGCTCGGACCCTACGTATTACCGCGGCTGCTGGCACGTAGTTGGCCGGTCCTTCTTCTGCAGGTACCGTCACTCTCGCTTCGTCCCTGCTGAAAGAGGTTTACAACCCGAAGGCCGTCATCCCTCACGCGGCGTTGCTGCGTCAGACTTTCGTCCATTGCGCAATATTCCCCACTGCTGCCTCCCGTAGGAGTCTGGGCCGTGTCTCAGTCCCAGTGTGGCCGGTCGCCCTCTCAGGCCGGCTACCCGTCGACGCCTTGGTAGGCCATTACCCCACCAACAAGCTGATAGGCCGCGAGCCCATCCCCAACCGCCAGAACTTTCAACCACAAACCATGAGGAAAGTGGTGATATCCGGTATTAGACCCCGTTTCCGAGGCTTATCCCGAAGTTGAGGGTAGGTTGCTCACGTGTTACTCACCCGTTCGCCGCTCGTGTACCCCCGAAGGGGCCTTACCGCTCGACTTGCATGTGTTAAGCACGCCGCCAGCGTTCGTCCTGAGCCAGGATCAAACTCTCCGTTGAAAAATATGACAACCAGTAAACTGGGAGTCGACAACCAAAGTTGATCCTCTGAATCAGAAACAATCAAACTGACTTGAATCAAAATATTTCAAAGGAATCCGCCACAGAACAACAGACAACCCAAACCCACAGTCGAAACGACCAGGGGCA
>NZ_JBFAHB010000153.1:0-5429 GCF_040653975.1 Kribbella sp. NPDC050820 | reverse complement strand
GCCTGGACTGAGGAGCGGAGGGAGCGAAGCGACTGGAGGGACGAGGGAAGGCCGGGAGTTACAGCCCCATGACCACGCCGGCGCCGGAGGCCCGGCCAAAAGCACCGTCATAGATCCACCTTCGGGAGCATGGGTTGGAGACGGGCGCGGATCTGGGCGGCGATTTCGTCGCGGTCCTGGGTGGCGTCGACGACCAGGTAGTGCTGCGGCTCGGCCGCGGCCAGCTCGAGGAAGGCGTTGCGCACCCGCAGGTGGAAGTCGTGCGACTGGGCCTCGATCCGGTCCCGCTCGGTGAACCGGTCGAGCCCGCTCTTCGGCGGCAGGTCGAGCAGGATGGTCAGGTTCGGCCGGAGGTCGTCGGTCGCCCAGCGGTTGACCCGCTCGACGTCGGTCAGGTCGAGGTCCCGCCCGGATCCCTGGTAGGCCAGCGCGGAGTCGACGTACCGATCGGTGATGACGACGGCACCGGCCTTCAGCGCGGGCTTGATCACCGAGTCCACGTGCTCGGCCTTGTCGGCGGCGTACAGCAGCGCCTCGGCGCGATGCGAGATGTCACCGGTGGCCGGGTCGAGCACGATCTGCCGCAGGGTCTTGCCGAGGTCGGTGGCGCCCGGCTCGCGGGTGAGCAGCACCTGCTGGCCCTGCTCCTTCAGCCAGTCGACCAGCAACGCCGACTGGGTCGACTTGCCGGCCCCCTCGCCGCCTTCCATCGCGATGAACAGGCCGGTCGTCGGGTAGAGACCGGGGGTCTTGCCGAAGCTTCGCCGTACGTCGCGCCAGAACGGGACACCCGGTCGGTCGTCCATCTGCCGCCAGGCGATCAGGCCGATCACGCCGGCCAGGATGGCCGCGATCAGCATCGTGAGCGCGGCGCCGTTGTACGTCCACGACTGCCCGCCGATGGACCAGGTACGGCGACCGATCGCGCCGGCGGCGAACGGGGCGATGGCCAGGGTGACTGCGAGGACGGTCCGGACCGCGGACTGAACGAACGCGAAGGTCCGGCCGCGGACCGCGTCCGGGACCTCGAGACCGAGCAGCGTGTAGCCGGAGACCCAGGATGCGCCGGCGCAGAAGCCGAGCAGGATCGCGATCATGGTGGCGATCTCGATCTGCTGGATCAGCGCCAGCCCGGCCAGGCAGATCCCGGAGCCGACCAGGCCGGCCGCGAACAACCGGCGTCGGGACAGGCCGGAGAACAGGCGCGGCGCGAACCCCATGCCGAGGGCCAGACCGCCGAACACCGCGCCGAACAGAACGCCGTACCCGGGATCGCCGGCCTTGAGGTCCTCGACGTAGGTGCGGCCGAGGCCGATCACGACCGCGCCGGCCGCGAACGCTCCGGAGATGCCGACCACCAGACCGCGGACGACCGGCGTCTTGGTGACGTAGGACCAGCCCTCGACCATCGTCCGCCACAGCGTCGGATGTTCCTCGTGCTCGTGGATGGCCCGGCCGATCTCGGACACCGACACGATCGCCAGCGCGGACACCACGAACGTTGCGGCGTTGACGTAAACGGCCAGATCGATGGCGAACTCGCCGAGCCCACGGGCGGCCAGGGTGATCGCGGTGAAGATCACGGCGGCCGGCAGCGCAGTGCCGTAGGTCGTGATCAGGCTGATCTGGTTGGCCGCCTCGAGGCGGTGCCGGGGCACCAGGTTCGGCACGCTGGCGTCCTTGGCCGGGCCCCAGACCAGGCTGACGATCTCGATCAGCACGGTCGCGACCAGCAGCCAGGTGAGCGTGCCGACGATCGGGATGGTGACGAAGAACGCGGCCCGGATCAGGTCGCCGAGGATCATCGTCCAGCGCCGGTCCAGCCGGTCCGCGACCCAGCCGGCCACCGGCCCCATCACCAGCGCGGGCAGCACCCGGAGGAACAGCACGCCGCCGATGGCGAAGTTCGCCGCCTGGTAGTCGTCACCGGCGAACGACTTCGCCATCGCGGTCAGCGCGAGCAGCCCGATCCAGTCGCCGAGGCTGGACAGCCCGAAGGCGATCCAGAGCCGCCGGAACGCCCGGATCCGCAGCACCGCGCGCACGTCATGCGCCGGTGCTGGATCAGTCATCGGGTCATAAACCTCCGGCACACCGCAAGACTAGTCGGCGGCATGGACAGCCTTGCGCAGTGCCGTCGCCAGCGCGTCCAGCGCGGCCTTCAGCTCGACCAGCGGCAGGAATCCGAACCCGAGCCGGAACACCCGCGACTCGTCGCCGAACCAGTCACCGTCGGCCAGCCGGACACTCAGCTCGGCAGTGGCTGCGCGGAACGCGTCGAGCGAGACGGCTGGTCGCACCCGGATGCAGCAGAGCGCGCCGGCGTCCGGCCGGACCCACTCGACCAGGTCCTGGTTCGCACGGACCCACTCGTCCGTCACGGCCAGCGAGTCCGCCAGCCAGCGACGCCGTACGCCGAGAATCTCGTCCTCCCGCTCGAATACCTTCACGGCCAGCGCCTCGGTGACCGGGGCACCGGTCACCACGGTGTTGAACTTCGCGTTCACGACCTGGTCGACGAGTTCGTCGTCGGTGCTGACCAGCCAGCCGACGCGCAGGCCGGCCGCGCCGTGACACTTCGACAGCGAGGCGACGACGACGACCTTGGACCCCAGGTGTACGGCGGTCTCCGCGATCGGATCGTCGCCGTACGCCGCCGTCCGATAGGTCTCGTCGACCATCAGGTAGGCGTCCGGGCAGATCTCGCTCATCACGGCCACGATCTGCTGCAGCGTCTCGCGCGAAACCTCAACGCCTGAAGGGTTCTGCGGAGTCGCGAGGCTGACCAGCTTGGTGTCGGGGGTGAGGTGGGTGCGGACGTGTTCGACCGTCAGCTGGTAGCCGTCGTCGAAGGACAACGGGATCACGCGGACGTCGGCGCCCACGGACTCGTAGGAGTTGCGGGCCAACGGGAACAGCGGCGCGGTCGTCACGACCTGACCGCCGCCCTCCGCGACCAGATAGGCGAGCAGGAAGATCGCATGCATCCCGCCCACGGTGGTGACGACCTGGTCGGGACGTACGCCGTGGCGCTCGGCGAGCGCGGTCCGCAGCCGCAGGTCGCCGGACGCGGTGCCGTAGCCGAGCTCGAGGTCGCCGAGCTCCGGGGTCAGCAGGTCCGCCAGCCGCAGGTCAGGTCCATAGCTCTCGCCCAGGTCGTAAGTGGGCGTCACTTCGGTCAGGGACGCGATGTCGTTGCGAAGAAAGGTGGCCATACCGCCATCGTCCGAGCCCGGGTCTGGTCACCCCAGAGCCAATCCGGCACAATTGGTTCGCGAATGAGACCAATCGAGGTATGTGACCGTCTGGGCCGCTGGTCGTCCGGCCGCGGGCCGCTGTACGTGCTGCTCGCAGCCCGGATGCGCAGGCTGATCGACGACGGCGAGCTACCGCCGGGCGCGCTGCTGCCGCCGGATCGTGCGCTGGCGTCCGCGCTCGCAGTCGGCCGTACGACGGTGGTCGCGGCGTACGAGCTGTTGCGGTCCGAGGGCCGGATCACTCGGCGCCAGGGCAGCGGGACCCGGGTGGCGGGGAGTCAGTCGCCGGCGACGATCGAGGATGCGCCGGTCGACCCGATCTTCCTGGACTCGCTGGAGGCGCGGGACGACGACGTACTGCTCGCGATCTGCGCTGCGCCCGGCGATCCGCCTCCGCAGCTGGCCGAGGCGTACGAGCGGATCGTGCCGGCGCTGCGGGCGATCAGCGGGGACATCGGGTACTACCCGTACGGTCACCCGGTCCTCCGGGAGGCGATCGCAGATCGGTACGGCGATCGCGGCGTACCGACATCTCCGGACCAGATCCTGGTGACGAACGGCGGCCAGCAGGCGCTGTCGCTGTTGGCGCATGCACTCGTGTCGCCCGGGGACCAGGTGCTGGTGGAGGCGCCGACGTACCCGGGTGCGTTGGAAGCGTTCCGCGAGGAAGCCGCCGTACTGCGTGGGCTGCCGGTCGGCCTGGTGGGGTTCGAGGCGGCGGTGCGTGAGCGTCGTCCGGGGTTGGCTTATGTGATCCCGACGTACCAGAACCCGACCGGGTCGGTGCTGTCGCCGCTGGTCCGGGAGCGGCTGGCGCGGGCGGCCGCGGCAGCCGACGTACCGCTGATCGAGGACGAGGTGCCGGCCGACCTCGGGTTCCCGGGTACGACGCCGCCGGCGCCGATGGCGGCGTACAGCGAGACCGTGATCTCGATCGGGTCGCTCAGCAAAAGCGTCTGGGGCGGCCTGCGGATCGGCTGGATCCGCGCCTCCGCCCCACTCGTCAACCGCCTCGCCCGCCTCCGCGCCGTCCACGACCTGGGCGGCAACGTCCCCGCCCAACTAGCCGCCGCCCACCTGGTCGCCCAACTGGACACCCTTGGCCTGGCCGACGAGCTCAAGCACCGCCACGACCACCTCAAGTCCCTCCTGGCCGAACACCTCCCCAGCTGGCAGATCCCAACTATCCAAGGCGGCCAGTGCATCTGGGCCCGGCTCCCGCACGGCGACGGCAACTCCTTCGCCCAAACAGCCCTTCGCCACGGCCTGGCCATCCTCCCCGGCTCCGGCCTGGACGTCACCGGCGCGAGCGACCCCTATGTCCGCCTCCACTTCCGAGCCCGCCCCGAAGAACTCGCCGAGGCCGTCCACCGCCTGGCCACCGCCTGGCAGTCCTACAACCCTCCACTCAACCGAGTACACCCCCGCCCAGCCATCGCGATCTGAGTGCGCGGGCGGGATCATCTGCCGCATGGACGATGTGGAGCAGTACTCGGACGAGAGCAGCGAGGGGTTGCAGCAGGCGACGACCGACCTCATCGGGGCGCTGCGAACCTACGCTGACGCGCTGCTCAGGCTCCGCGGCGGCGCAGCCGAGGCAGAGGAGTTGTTTGCTCGAAACGCGGCGATCGAGAGTGTGGTGGAGGCGTGGAACGAGGCTGTGTTCGAGCACACCGGGACGGCGCCGTTGCTCCTGGAGGTCATCGAGGAGCTCGACGAGGAGGCTGACGAGGAGCCGGTGGGTGGGGCGCTGAGCGTCATCACCCGGGTGGATCTGACACTCGAAAGTCCGGAAGCCTTGCTGGCGGCAGGGCGGGCCGCTTATCTCCGGCTGTGGCCGGATGAGACGGACGAGGATGCCGAGGTCGCGGTGGACGGGCCGGTGCAGGCGGTCTACACGATGGCGAATGAGGCGGGCGATCCCTGGCCGACCATGCCGGGGGCGGGCGTGCGCCGGGCGGTGCGGGCGTATGTCGTGCCCGAGAATCCCGACGACGTGGCCGTGGTCGAGGACGACCTGGACATGTTGCGGGAGGTCGTCCCGCCGCCGGGAACGCTGGTGTTCAGCGAAGCGTGGAGCTGATGACCGCTCCGGCCGAGTCGGACGTCTTCGCGACGTACCTGGGCTGGCAACGGCGGGTGCGGATGGTCGGCTCGGCGCAGACGGACAAC
>NZ_JBFAHB010000152.1:0-5479 GCF_040653975.1 Kribbella sp. NPDC050820 | reverse complement strand
CCGGGGCTGCTGGATGGTCGATCAGACCAGCCAGCTTGGGCCCGCTCGTGCTCGGGAACCAGAAACGCTCGGCCACGTCGGTCATCCTCCCAGACGGGGGACGGGTGGGTTGACCGGCTATGGCACGGATCGCGGCATGTCCGTGCGACTGCCGACCTTCATTACGAGTGCCGCGACAGATGTTGGCGGCGGTGTACGACGTGTGGCTCTGAGCGGGTTTCGGACCGCCCAAGCAAGCCCGTCCACCGCGTGCGGTGTCTCGTTAGCAGATCCGTTAGCACTCGACGCGGAAGACCAAGACACTGGAGCCATCTGGTGCCGACCACCGATACGCCATGAGGCACCAGCCGATCTCCGGATCGACGTAACCGTCGTCGGAGATGTAGAGCTTCGACAGCCGTCGCTTCCATGCATTTACTGGGTGACCGGGAACCCGGTAGATCTTCGGCGGGTAATCGACGGTGTCATCGACCAGGAGCAGGCCAATCGACGGGGACGACCGGATCAGCTCTTCGATCTCGGCGCGGTTGAGCCATTCGCCGTCTCCAGATTCCCGGAGCGTCAATCCACCGCCGACCGCCTCAATCTCGTCACCATGCAGTTTG
This sequence comes from Kribbella sp. NPDC050820, assembly GCF_040653975.1. Taxonomy (NCBI): domain Bacteria; kingdom Bacillati; phylum Actinomycetota; class Actinomycetes; order Propionibacteriales; family Kribbellaceae; genus Kribbella; species Kribbella sp. NPDC050820. The sequence goes on along the minus strand of NZ_JBFAHB010000152.1, from coordinate 4,874 downwards.
TTCGACGCATACTGCAGATCATCAGCGGCCTCCGCGAGCTCCCTCGGGTCGAACTCCATCCGTGCGCCTTTCCCTGGTCGCCATGAGACAGATCGTGGCCATTGTTGCCCCGTCCCGGTGAGAGCTGCCAAACCAGGTCACCACGGCGCGTATCAAGAGTCGGCTTGCCGATCCCGCAGGGACGCCTCTGGCGCTGTTGAGACGGTCGAAGGGCCCGGATCCTGCAACAGTGCCTGTTGGATCTCTACAAGGTGCAGAGCACTCAGGCGACCCAGATGAGGTGGAGTACTACGGTGTCGTTTGAACACTCGCGGCCACCGTCAGCGCGGCCCGGCGAACGAGGCCATACCCCTGTGGTTCGCAGGGGCCGAGACATCCTCAACTCGGCATGACCCTGCCCTACTCTTCGCGGCGGATGAGTGCGTTCGTCCCTACACTTGCGCCATGGACCAGGACCGTACTTCTGCGATTGTCGAAGACATCATCGAGGCGCTCGCTCATGGTGAGGTCGCCGATTCAGTGGACGCGTTCTCGATCGAGCGTCGCGACGACGGATCGGTTCTTGAGGTCGACCTGGGTGAACCCGATCGCGTCTACATCGTCTCGGTAACAGGTTTCGAGCGCGTCGACTAACGCGCAATGCGGCATAGAGAGACGCTCGGCCGTCACCAGTCGCGTTCGTCGTCCACGCCGGCGAGCAGGGCGGTTCGCTCGGCCGAGAGTGCGCGGCCGGTGGCCTGCTCGGATTCGTCGAGGACTGCTTCGAGGGCGGCGTACAGCTCTTCGCGTTCCTCGGTTTCGATGAATGGTGAGCGGGCGTCGAGGCGGTTGAAGGCGGCGCCGTAGTCGCGGCCCAGCTGGGTGAGGTGTGTGAGCCTGGTTGCAGCGTCTGGTTCGCTGAGCAGCGCGAGGATGGCGCGCCGGGTCTGCTTGAACTGGGCGACGGCCTTCTTGAAGCGGGCGCTGCTGATGTGTTCGCGGCCGTCCCAGTCCCGCAGCGGGTTGTTCAGGTTCTCTTGGACCCACTCGGGCTTGCGCGCGCCGGCGATCTCAAGGCTGGTGCCGTGAGCGATCTCGGAGCGCCAACGTGAGCGCATTGCCACCGCATACTCGCGCGGGATGCTGTGGAGGCCGAGAAATTCCAGGGCCCGCACCCTCTCGGGCAAGAGGCAGTCTGCGCTGCTCATGCCGAACAGGTTGCTGATGAACAGTTCCCTCAGCGAGCCCAGACGATTCAGGCTCGCGGCGTTGACCAGTTGCCTGAGGTTTCCGCCGAGCGTCAGGCTTGTCAGGTTGGGGTAGACATCGACCAGGCGATCGGCGTCGACACTCTCGATGCCGGTGGCGTCCAGCCGGCGGATGTCATTACGCCTGCCGGCGCCAGCGGCCAGCGAGTCGGCGAGTTCGCGTCCACTTAGCTCGATCGCGGCTGGATCGGACCAGTCGCGCACCCCGCGATCCCAGGCTCGCTGGTAGAACAGCTGGTCACCCAAGTGCCACAGGCTGGTGTAGCTGTTAGAGCGTCCGTGATGTAGCAGCGGCAGGTTGCCGATGACCCGATAGCCGCGCGGAAGCACCCAATCGCAGTTGTGGTGCGACAACCTGCCGCTCCATGCGTGATGAGTGAGTGTGAGAGGCCGCGTGCCTTGAAGGACGTCGACCGAGCCAGGTTCGGGACCGGACCAATCGAGTTCGAGCACACCGACCTTCTCCCAGGATGGGTCAAAATCGGTGATCTGGGCCGCGGCCCACTCGCCGAGCAGGTCGTTCGGCGCGATCACGATATCGCCCACCTCCAACGGACGTGGAGGAACAGCCGGCTTCGCACTTGGCATGCCTGGATCCTACGAGTTCCCGCCCGTCCCCCCTTCGGCAGTTCCGAGCTTTCACTCTCCGCGGCAGATCCGGACGCACGCAGCAGCCGCGCCCATCACTCACTCGGGGTCGCCGAGGCGCTTGTAGTTGTCTGGGTGAGCTCTTTGCCAGGTGCCCTTGCATCGGACCATGGACCGCACTCGCGCGTCAGGATCGTGCCTGAGCTCCTCGAGGATGATCAGCGGCACCTTCTTGTTGTGTGCCACCCAAACTCGCATGTCCGGGTGTTGCTCAATCAGATCGCGCCACGTCCCAACTGTGGCTTCGTCATGTGGCGCGCGATCGTACTCGTCTGGGTCGTCGCAGGCGGACGAACTCCTCGGATGATTCGATCACGAGTGGAATCGTCGCACGGGCAACTGATCGTCGTGCTCGGAACGCGGCCATGTCAGGACGTTGCTGGCTGAGAGGCTGAGCCTAGCGAGCCAGTGCCTTGCGGGCTTCGCGCAGCTGGCGGTTGGCGGCCTGTCCCAGGGGTGTTCCGGCGTGCTGTGCGGAGACGCGCTCGAGCACGGGAACAGACTCCACATTCCCCACCACTGAGCGAAGGGCGCTCATCGCATGCAGGCCTACGTCTGGGTCGTCGACGAGGTCGCCCAGCAGCTCGGCGACACCCGGCGCCTCCTTGTAGCGGCGCAGGGAGTACACGATCATTTGTCTGGCCATCCCGAACCGCTTTTCGGCACAGATGTCGAGCAGGTCGTTGAGCTGCTCGACGGTTGCGACGGTCCCGAGAGCATCACCGATCGTCCATCCGGTGCTGTGGTCGATGGGCGCCCATCGAAGGAAGGCCGCGTGAAGAGCACCAAACGCTGCCGGTCGCGCCCATGGACGCGCCAGGTGACCGGCCACAGCGTCGACCAGACGCCTGTCCGAGATGTCAGGCAGGGCTTCGAGCAGTACCGGCATCGCTGCTCGCTCGTCGAAAGCCGAGGGCGCGAAGTACCTGGTGTTGTTCACAAAGGTCCCGAGGTCGTCGGTGCCGGCGACCCCACGGTCCCGCAGCAACGCCTTGAGGTGCATCCACTCGTCCAACTGCATCTCGCGATCATCGCACCTGCACGCGACATGTGAGTGCGATCCGTAACAGGCTGGACAAGTGCCGCAGGTTGATGTCGACGTCGCTCTTGACGAGTCGGGCCATGACTTGGTGAACGCGAAGTTCACTGACGACGGGTGGGAGCTCAACGTCAGAGCCCGAGCGTCGGAGTTCCTCACCTTGCGGAATATCCGCGCCATGGATTGGAACTCGCGCCGGGTCGCGAAGGTAGGAACGTCAGCGGGTGCTGGTGTCTTCTGGTGCTCAGACGGGAAAAGCGGCGACGATCATGATCGGCCACGACGACGAGACCTGGGATCTAGCCATATCCGTACCGCTGGGACTCGTCGACGACCTCGTCCGCCAGGTCGAGGCCCTGTAACGCCTCATTGGCCGATGCGAGCCCCGATCGCTCATCGGCACGTTGGTTCGCGTTGTCAGCGGCAGATCAGGAAGTTCCAGTCACCAGCGCCTCGATAGCGTCGGCGAGTTCGGCTACGGGACGTTGTCCGTCCAGATGGAGGGTCGCGCCGCGGCGAAGAAGCGGCTCCACGGTCTGCACATAACCCGCGATCTCGGCTCGTTGCTCAGGGGTCTTGCCATAGGGGTTGTTCGCTCGCCTGCAGACGCGCTCGATGAGGACGGCCAGTGGCGCACTCAGAAGGACCACATGCTCAAACCGGTCGTAGAAACGTCCTTGGTTCTCGACGGTGCCGGAGACGATCACGTCTGCATGCTGGGCCAACAATCGATCCATGCGGCGCTCGTCCCAGGTGCCGTCAGGCAACTCCCAGCCGTCATAGTCGGTGTCGACCGTGAGGTGGCCTCGGCGACCAAGCTCGTCGAGGATGGTCGTCTTCCCTACCCCTGACATTCCCGTCACGAGCACCCGAGTCATGACGTCGACGGTAGCGGCAGCACGCACAAGATGCGCGCTCATCGACATGACAGCGTGGCTCGTGCGGTGTGCGCTGGACTGCGTTCCGCGTAGCATCGCGCGTTGCGCTCGACGTTCGACTGGGCAGTGGAGGCAGGTGGGTGACGGGTGAGGTTCGACTACAACGTGCTCAGCGTTGATATAGACGGCGTCATGGATACGTCGGCCGTCCACATCGCGTACGTGGCTGGCGGACAGGACGGCGTCAACCTCCGCGTCGCGCGGAACGCTAGGTTGCCCGATCTCGAATTCCTTCGCGCTCTTCCAGGGCTGCGCTATGTCGAGGTCATCGGACCTGTTGCCGACGACACCGCGGCCTTGCTGATCCCTGGAATCCGCGAGGTTTTCCTCCTGACGCGCTGCAAGAAGGCGCTGCCAGACCTGTCCGGCTCGACGGTTTCGAAGATCGGCCTCGACAGCCGACCGGGCCTGGAACAGGTGGCCGCCGTTGGCTTGGACGAGTTCCACGTGTGGGGCTGGCGGGGGACGGACTTCACGTTCCTCGGCGATCAACCTGGCCTTCGACGACTAAAGGTGGAGGCAACCCGCCAGCTTGTGTCACTCGAGGGTCTGCAGCACTGTCCACGGCTGGAGTACGTCGAACTGCTCGCCCTGCGGGCGACAGGCCTGGCACCGCTGGCTGCGGCACGGAGGCTTCAGCACCTGTGGATCATCGGCGATCGACGCATCACGGACGAGGTCACTTTGGACCTGGCCGACCTGGCCGACCTCCCCGAACTCACACGGATCCGCATCACCTTCGGCGGCGCGATCGCTACGCTCGCTCCCCTGACCAGTCCAGTCGGCCGTCGCCTGAGAGACTTCCGCATACGTGGCACCAAGGTTGCCGACGGCGACGTCTCGCCGCTGCAATCAATGCACCCAGCAGCAGACGTCCTTGGACCGGACGACTGACACTGACAAGGATCCGCTAGGAGGGCGCTGAATTATCGGCGCGTTCTGCCGCGGGTGTGATCGCTGGGCTGGGACTATCTCTTGGTGCAGGGTGTGGAGCGGGATGAC
>NZ_JBFAHB010000151.1:0-6117 GCF_040653975.1 Kribbella sp. NPDC050820 | reverse complement strand
GCGGCTGGTCATGGGGCTGGAACTCCCAGCCTTCCCTCGTCCCTCCAGTCGCTTCGCTCCCTCCGCTCCTCAGTCCAGGCCGGGAGGCCCCATGACCGGTACCACGACTGTGCCGACCGCGTCGGCCGAGCTGCGGACCGGGCCCTCGACCGGTCGGCGGCCCGGCCGGCCGGTCTGGTCGTACTGGCGGTTCTACCTGGCGCTGTCGCCGTTCTACCTGCTGTTCGCGGTGTTCGGGCTGTATCCGATGCTGTCCACGATCGTGCTGGCGTTCCAGCGCTGGGACGGCCTGAGCGCCCGCCGGTTCACCGGCCTGGACAACTTCCGGTTCCTGGTCGAGGACCCGACGTTCTGGCTGTCGCTGAAGAACACCGTCGTGCTGTTCCTGATGTCGACGATCCCGACGCTGGCGATCGCGCTGGTGCTCGCGGTGATGCTGCAGTCCGCGATCCGGTTCACCAACGTCTACCGGATCGCGTACTTCATCCCGAACGTCACCTCGCTGGTGGCGATGGCGATCTTCTTCGGCTCGGTGTTCAGCACCAACTTCGGCCTGGTGAACGCCGCGCTGCGGTCGCTCGGCATCCCCGAGCAGGACTGGCTCGGCCAGCCCTGGGGGATCAAGATCGCGATCTCGACGATGATCGTGTGGCAGTGGGTCGGCTACAACACGCTGATCTACCTGGCCGGCCTGCAGGCGATCCCGAAGGACCAGTACGAGGCGGCCAAGGTCGACGGCGCCGGGCCGGTCCGGACGTTCTTCTCGATCACGCTGCCGCAGCTGCGTCCCGTCGTACTGTTCACCGTGGTCATCTCGACCATCGGCGGCCTGCAGACGTTCACCGAGCCGCAGGTGATGGTGGGCAACAGCGGCGGCACCGGGCAGAGCGGGATGACGGTCGTGCTGTTCTTCTACCGGGCCGCGTTCCTGGACAACGACTACGGGTACGCCGCCGCGATCGCGCTCAGCATCTTCGTGCTGGTGCTGCTGTTCACGGCGATCAACTGGCGGATCTTCCGCGGCAGGAGTGAGGCGAAATGATGCGCTACCGGCTGCGCGGCATCGCGCTGCACGCCGTCCTGGTGGTCGCGCTGGTGGTGTTCATGTTCCCGTTCGCGTGGACGATCATCATGGCGTCGAACAGCACCGCGGACATCTACCGGTTCCCGCCGAAGTTCACCTTCGGCTCGCAGTTCGACGACAACGTCCGGGCGGTGCTGGAGAACGTGGCGTTCTTCCAGTCGATGGCCAACACCGCGTTCGTGGCGGTCGCGACCACGCTGCTGGTGCTGTTCTTCGACTCGCTGGCCGCGTTCACGTTCGCCAAGTTCCGGTTCCCGGGGCGGAACGCGTTGTTCGTGATCCTGCTGGCGACGATGCTGCTGCCGGCGCAACTGGCCGCCGTACCGCAGTTCCAGACGATGGCGTTGCTCGGGTGGGTCGGGTCGCTCAAGGCGCTGATCATTCCGGGCGCGGCGAACGCGTTCGGGATCTTCTGGATGCGGCAGTACTTCCAGAACTCGATCCACGACGAGCTGGTCGAGGCCGCGACGCTGGACGGGTGCGGGTTCCTGCGGACGTACTGGCACGTCGCGCTGCCGTCGGCCCGCCCGGCGCTGGCGTTCCTCGGCATCTTCACCTTCGTGGCGTCCTGGAACGACTACATGTGGCCGCTGATCGTGCTCACCAACCCCGACCACCTCACGTTGCAGGTGGCGCTGTCCACGCTGAACCGCAGCCACGGCGTCGACTACAGCATGGTGATGACCGGCGCGCTGATGGCGATGGTCCCGCTGGTGATCGTGTTCGGGATCTTCGCCCGCCAGTTCATCAAGGGCGCAACCGAAGGCGCAATCCGCGGCTGAACACCCCGGCGACGACCAGCGCGTTGCCGAGCAGCCCGGTCAGGAACACCGGTGGTGAGTCCCCCTCGGTCAGAGCGGGGATCACCGCGATGACGTTCAGCACCGCGTACGTCGTCGCGGCCGCGGCCAGCCAGATCCGGGCCCTGGCCTCGGTCGCGGCGAGCGCGAGCCAGGCGATGGCGAGCATGACGACGGACTCGAACACGGCCAGCCAGGTGACGTCGATGAAGGCCGAGCCGTCGGGCTGGTCGATGAACGCCTGGATGAGCAACAAGATGCTCCCAGCAACGACCAGGCCGGCGGCGAGCGGCGTGACGGGCCACACCGGCCACTTCCCGGGCCACAGCGCGACCAGGAGTACGACGGCCATCAGCGCAGCGACCGCGGTTGCGGCGACCCAGGCGGTGGTCTCGTACGCGATCCCAGCGCCGAGGACGAGCAGTCCGTCCTCGATCGTCGCGGCGACACATCCGGCGACGACGCCCAGGGCGATCGGGCCGACCCAGCGGGCGACGAGGCTCGCCACGAGGGCGGCGACCGACGCGAGGATGAGCGGGTCGCCCCAGCTCCGGACCACGGACCACCCGGTGATGTCCGCGTCCTTCCAGAGGTAGCGCGAATCCGTGGGGCCTGGCCAGTTCAGCCTGATGAGGATCAGGGAGCCGGCGACCAGTACGGCGATCAGCCACCATGGCGCCTGGCCGGCCGGGGGCTCCCGGTGCGGAGGCTCGGGCTGCGGTTGTGGCTGCGGCGGCCCGGGCTCCGGTTCAGGCGGCGGCGGTGGCGGCTCCGACTCGGTATCCGGCATCGTGAGCGCAGCCGCCACCGGAGCCGCAGCGACCGGAGTAGGAGTCGCAGTCACGGTCGGAGGGGTCGTGAGAGGGGTGGCGGGTGTTGTGCGGTGGATGGGGATTGTCAGTTCGGTGGTGGGGCCGGTGATTACTACTGAGGCGTCGCCGGGTTGGTCGGGGTCCGCGTGGACTCGGATGGTGGCACCGTCCTGGTCGACTCGGAGCCAGTCGGCGGTTGCGGACGCGACCGCGGTCAGCGCGATTGGCGGACCGTCCAGCCGCAGCTCACCATCACCGGACGCGTCAAGATCGAGCACGGTCGGAGTCACCCGCGGCACACCAACCTCAAGTGCCTCCGCCGCAGCCAGGCCGACCCGGCGGCTGTCGTCGTTCACCATCGGCTCGAGCGCCTGCCAGGCCGCGTACGCCTGACTCAGGTCGTTCCCGACCAACCGCTCGCGCAGGTAGTCGACCACGCCGTACCTTGCCGCCGGCAACGGGCTCTCCATGGCCTCGATCAGCTCCGGTGCGAGCTGCGCCGGCGTGATCCGGCGGACCCGGCTGCGGGCGATCAGCAACTCGCCCTGGGAGCCGAACGTCCACATCTGCGGGTTCTGATTCGGCGTGACCCGATGGACCCGGTCGGTCACGTACCCGACCAGCTCGGTGAGCCCAACCCAGCCGTCACCGTCGCGATCCGCCTCGCCCGTCGTCAGCCCGTCGACCACCGCGCTCGTGAACACCGACGGCGCGGTCGCATCCGTCGCCAGCTGCCCACCCTCGAAGGCGTACTCCATCGCGCTGGATGCAGTCACGACCACGCGACCGCGCCCACCACCCACCTCCGCCTGACCGGCGAACGCGTCCCGCACCTGCGCCTCGCCGGCTGCCCGGACGACCATGCCACGCGGGAATGCACCGCCGTAGCAACAATCGAGGAACAACGCGATCCGCTGAGCCCGGCTGTCGGCCATCTGCCGGTTGACGAAGTCCGCGGCCACGGCGGTCGACGCCAGCCGGGTCGGCTTGGTGTCCGCAACTGCCAGGAAGAGTTCACCCGCCGAGTTCTTCAGCCCGTGACAGGAGAAGTGCAGCATCAGCAGGTCCTCGGGCGCCCGGTCGGCGAAGAAGTCCTCGACAGCGAACCTGATCTCCTGCGCCGCGGCGTTGTGCAGCACCTGCACCTCGAAGCCGCCGACAGCCGGATCCGCGAGGACCTCGGCCAACGCAGCCGCATCCTGGGCCGGCGCGACCAGGCGACGCAGGCCGGGGTCGTCGTACTGGTCGTTCGCGATCACCAAGGCGACGCGCGCGCCGTCCATCTCACGCCGCCGCTGCGTGTTTGCGAATCCAGGCGTCGACCAGCTGCTGCTGGACCGCGTCGCTGGCCCCGCTCAGCTCGATGGTGTCGCCGTCGATCGTGACCTTCACGGTCCGCCCGCTGCCCGACCGGCGCAGCCAGTCCCGCACCACAGAGACGACCGAGCCCAGCACCTGCAGCCCGGGCTGCAGCGTCACGCTCAGCACCCCGGCGATGGCGGCCAGGCCGGCCCGTGACCCCTCGGGCGCCTCGCCTTCGCGGTAGGGCTCGACCGCGCGTACGTCGAGCTCCAGCAACTCCTGCCGCAGCAGCAAGGCCAGCTCCTCGAGCCGCGCGTCGTCGGACCCGTCCTCGACAACCCCCACGCGAACCTCTGCGCCCATCAGCCCTCTCCCCCAACACACCCCCAGGCCGGCATCTCAACCATGCGCCTGTACCGTCACGGCCACAACCGGTGATGGCACTAAGCTTCCCGGAACTGAAGCTGGCTGAGTTGCGTCGGAGGGGCGTCATGGTGGGGAAGCGGGGACGCGTGATCGGCCGGATCGCACCGGGAACCGTCGGCGAGGTGATGCTGCCGGTCCGCGGTGCCACCGAGGCCTTCTACGCTTACCCGGCGACCGACGAAGTGATCGAGGTGGGCACGCCGGTGGTGGTGGTCGAGTTCGATCCACCCCGCACGGTCTACGTCGCTCGCGCCTTCTGAAACACTCTGTTCCCTTGGAGGGGAAATGCTCTGGACGTACCTGATCATCGGCGCCGTCGCGCTGCTGGTCCTGCTCATCCTCTTCCGGATGGTCTGGCGGGTGGCCGAACCGAACGAGGCCCTCATCATCTCCGGTCTCGGCGCGCACTCCAGCCAGGACCAGGTCAACGAGACGCTCGGCTTCAAGATCGTGGTCGGCCGCGGCACCGCGGTGCTGCCCGGTTTCCAGACCGTACGGCGGTTGCCGCTGGACATCCGCGCCACGCCGCTGACCGTGACGTGCGTGTCCAGCCAGGGCATCCCGCTGCACATCAAGGGCGTCACGGCGTACAAGGTCGGTGACGACTACGGCTCGATCGCGAACGCGGCCCGGCGGTTCCTGGAGCAGAGCGACGAGCAGGTGATGAGCACCATCCACGAACTGTTCGCCGGTCACCTGCGGGCGATCGTCGGCTCGACCACGGTCGAGGAGATGCTGCACGACCGGGAGACGCTGACCACGAACATCCGGGGCTCGCTGGCCGGGGACATGGAGAAGCTCGGCCTGGTGGTCGACTCGCTGCAGATCCAGGAGATCGACGACGAGTCCGGCTACATCAAGAACCTGGGCCGCCCGCAGGCCGCGGCGGTCGAGGCGGCCGCCCGGATCGCGCAGGCCGAGCGGGACCGGGAGGCGACCGAGCGCGAGCAGGTCGCCGCCGCCGCCAAGGCGGCCGCGGTCCGGCAGAGCTCGATCGCCCAGGCCGGCTACCAGGCCGAGGTGGACCAGGCGAACTCGAAGGCGTCGCAGTCCGGTCCGCTGGCCGAGGCGCTCGCCCGCCAGGAGGTCGTGGTCGCCGAGACCGAGACCGCGAAGCTGAACGCGTCGCTGGCCGAGAAGCAGCTGGAGTCGACGGTGCTGAAGCCGGCCGACGCCGAGGCGTACCGGCAGCGCACGCTGGCCCAGGCCGCCCGCGACGCGCAGATCGCGGCCGCCGAGGCGCAGGCCCGTGAGGTCGCACTGCGCGGTGAGGCCGAGGCGAAGGCGACCGAGCTGACCGGTAAGGCGGAGGCGGCCGCGGTGCAGGCGAAGGCGATGGCCGAGGCGGCCGGTATCAAGGCCCGGGCCGAGGCGCTGGCCACCAACACCGACGCGGTCGTCGCCCAGCAGCTGGCCGAGGCGTACCCGGAGATCGTCGCCGCGGCGGCCACCTCGTTCGAGAAGGTCGGCAACATGGTCGTCCTGAACGGTGCCCAGGGCATCGAGGACACCCTGGTGAAGGCCATCACGATGGGCGGTTCCGGTTTCGCGCTGGCCAAGCAGATGATCGACACGCTCGCGGTCACCAAGAACGGCGACAGGTCCTGGTCCTTCGCCATCCGCACGCTGACCGGCTCGAAGTCCTTCAGGAACGTCGCACAGCACAGATCCCGCCCGCACGGCCCGATCCCAC
>NZ_JBFAHB010000150.1:0-6174 GCF_040653975.1 Kribbella sp. NPDC050820 | reverse complement strand
GCCCAGTCCTCCACTGACATCACCCTCCACAGGATCAGCCCAGGGGGTCCGTTTTCATCCGTCGATCAGGGGTCAGTCTTCACCCGTCGTCGACAAGGAGTAGGCGTTACTGGAATCTGTGGTTGTTCCAGTTCCCCGGTGATGCTAGTCGGTACAACAGGCTGCATGACCTGGCGCTCAAAGGCGTGGCGTCTATCTCAGCCAGTAGCCCAACACGATGCCCAGCAGACCGGCCCCTGTTGATTGTTGGGTTTCGTCGCCGAACACGAGGATGAGGGCCACGACCGTGACCACGATAGAGAGCCCGAGCTGCATCAGTGCCCTAGAGCGGTTCGGAGCCGACACTTCCGGGTCCTCCCGCTGCTGCCGCCCCCGTTCGGCGTTGCGTAGCTTCTCGGCTTTGCGTTGCTGCTTGCGAAGCTCGCGCACCAGAGCCTTGCGCTCAGACTCTGACCCCCGTTGGCGGCCGTCATCCTGGCCATACTTCAACGCGAGCGGATCAGGCCGCTGGCCCGAGAGTCCCAGATCGTGCAAGAACCGACGGACGGTAGTTCCTAGGGCCCCAGCGGCGTTCATGAACCCAGCGTTCCACGGAATCGGGTCGCTCATGCTGGCCGCCCGGCCTGTCTGACGCGCTAGGCGAACGGCACGTCCTCCGGCTGCGGGTCGGGACGTAAGCGCACGTACCGCATGCCGTAGCGGACCTGACCGGCCTGGGTCGCGGCGTCGGCGGTGACCTCGGCGACGACAAACGGCTCGACCTCGGTGAGCGGCGTCTTCGCGTCCTTGCCTCCCCAGCGATAGGAGCTGATCTCGTCCGGCCAGGGATGCTCGGGTCCGGCTGGGGTCAGCGGCGCGCCGAGCCGGGCTGATTGCGCTGGTTTGAGAGGAACGGTGCGGCCGATCACAACTAGGTCGCCGTCGGTGTTGTGGAGGCCGGCGATGATCACGTCGGGCCGCCTGATGGTGCCGAGGACACCGCAGACGATCACCTCGCGGGTTTCGCGGTGTTTCACCTTTCGTCGGGTTTCGGAGACTGTCGCGCGCTGTCGCATGGAGGCCGCGCGCCACTGGGTGCGCGACACCCGATGGCGTGCCGCCGTGAAAAGCGATCCCGACGTCGGCTCGGGTTCTATTTGAGGTGGAAGACGTGGACCAGGTGTGGTGTGTCGGCGAGGGTATGCGGCGCGAGTGCGTGATAGGCCCAGACGTGGACCCAGGCGTTGCCGGTTCGCACCGTGAGAACGGTCTTGAAAATTCCCGGCGCAAAGTACGTCAAGAGCAGGAAGGCGACTGACAGGGCGGCGTTGCCCGGTGAGTTGAAGATCGCCCAGGCGTCCCAGACGTGCAGCGCGGTGTAGGTGAGGCCGCCCAGGATCACCGTGGTTGCGGTCGACCCGGTGAGGCGGAGGAAGCGTGGCACCAAGATTGCGTAGACGAAGATCATCGCGGGCAGGACGGCGCCGGCCAGATACAGCGCGAAGGTCAGGGGAACCCCAAGCGCGAGTTGAGGTGCGGTCAGTTCGAAGATCTGCGGGTTGAGCGCGGCGAGCTGAACGAGTGATTCGATCAACAGGATCACGCCCACCAGCACGGTGTCGGCGCGGCGGTTGCTCGAGCGGAGATTGAGCGCCGCGGCCGAGTAACGGCGCCGAAAGACCAGGAGCGGGACTACCGCGTAGACGACGAGGTTATAGGCGGCCCAGGCGATTGACTCCGCGCGGCTGACATGTTCATGCGTTCCGTAGATCGACCCGGCGAGGTGCAGGCCGAAAGGATGCCAACCGGCGAGTCGGGCCAGGATGAAGCCGAGGCCCAGTCCGGCCGCCCCGTAGAGGAGCAGGAGCAGCGTTTCGCGGGCGGCCACGGACCGCTCGGGGGCGCGGTCGGCCAGGTTGGGCACGGTCCGCTTGCGGGTCAGCCGCCAGACCAGCGCGGTGAGTAGGAGAACCTCAACAATGCCAAGGTTGGCGTCCACCAGGTGGCCGACCGGAGTCCGCGCCGCAGCGGTCGGCCAGTCGAACGGCAGGCGGTCCCCCGCAACGGCAAAGACCAATGCGTTGGCAGCGATCCAGCCCAGGACGGCGAGGCGGACACTGCGTTGACGAACCAGCGCGGCGAGGTGGCGGCGGGTCGGTCTTGGATGCGCCTCAGGGTCTTGGACGAGGGTCATCGGATCTCCGAGCGTTTCGTAGTACGACTGTGCTATCACGATGAGACTAGCACGACTGTGCTATAAAAGGTCAATGCCGAAGGTTGTGGATCCTGTGGAGCGCCGCCAGGACGTTGTCGAGGCGGTACTTCGGCTGGTACGCCGCGACGGTCTGGAGCAGGCCTCGGTCCGCAACGTCGCCCGCGAGGCCGGGCTGTCGATGGGCTCGCTGCGCCACTACTTCGCGAGTCAGTCCGAGCTCATGATGTTCGCGTTCCGGACCGTGATCGACCGGATCGAGGCCCGCCTTGCCAGCTTGGAGCCTGAGCCCGACCCGAGGCGAAGAGCAGAGCGTGTACTGCTCGAACTGCTACCGCTCGATGACGAACGGCGCGCCGAGAACGAGGTCTGGTTGGCCTTCACATCCCGCGCCATGGTGGACCCGGCGCTCCGGGCCCTGCGCGACGAGGGGTACGACGCGCTCCGGGCGGGCTGCCGTGCGATCCTCACCGAACTGTCGGCAGCCGGCCTCGCCCCGACCGACATACCGGCAGAGACCGAGCGGCTGCACGCCCTGCTCGACGGCCTCGCCGTGCACGCGACCATGCGGGCCGACATCCACACCGCCGAATCGTTGAGAGCCGCGATCGGCCGTCACCTCGACGGCCTCGCGATCGAAACCTGATCGTCACGCAGGGCACCAACGAGCGCTCGGCGTATGTCAGTCACTGGCTGCATTGGCCTGCCCGGAGGCGGCGATGTCTGCGGCTTAGTCGTGCCCGACAGGTGTTGCGCACGCATCGCCGGCTGCACCCAGCGCCGATTGCCGCCCAATCGGCGGGTCAGTCGCAGGACCGAACACCTGCCCACACCTACAGAATTCACCTTCACCCAGGGCGAGTTTGGTGTCGTGCATTGTCTGGCTGGAGTGGTTGATCGGCGGGTGCACGACCTCGCCTCCGAGCTGGTCCACCCCGCGACCGGTAACGCCCGTCGTCCCGGCGCCCCGGGATGGTGAATAACAAACCCCGTGGATCGCGGCATCTAGGTGATCAAGGGGACGCAAAAGGGCGGACGTCAGCCGGCACAGTGCTCGACCGACCACAGCCGATATCGCGGCCGAAAGAGAAGCGATTCTGGGGCTCTCGCGACGCTGATTGGAAGGGCCTTGAGATGTTGCATTTTTCATTGGCGCTGGCGCCGCTGTGCGGTACGCCGGTGCCGCGGCCACGACCGCGGACTGCGTTCACACCGGGCGGGGTCCTCCGGCGAGTGGTGGCGTTGCTGCGTAATAGAGCTCTCGGTTCAGGAACGCCGACTTCCGTGTCTGGTGGGCCGAGTATCGCATCACCAAGCACTGCCGCCCCGCCGTCGTCGGTGATCTCACCCTCGACTGCGACCTCTGGAACAGCCCGACGGCTCGCGAAGAGGCCCCCGGAGGGCTCTCCCTGGGCCGGCCGAACGCTGGCCTGCTCACGTCCGGGCCGGTCCACACCGCGACCGGTAACGCCCATCGTCCCAACGTCCTGGTTTGGTGAATAACAAACCCTGTGGATCGCGGCATCTAGCTGAGCAAGGGGGGAACGCAATAAAGGCGAACGTCGGCCGCAGCAGTGCTCGACCAACCACAGCTGATATCGCGGCCCAAGACAAGCGAGTTCTGGGGCTCTCGCGACGCTGATTGGAAGGGCTTTGAGATGTTGCATGTTTCATTCGCGCTGGCGCCGCTACGCGGTACGCCGGTACCGGGGTCACGACCGCCGACTGCGTTCACCGCGGGCCGGGTACTCCGGCGGGTGGTGTCGATACTCCTGACAGCGCCACTGGTGGGGCTGTTGCTTGGAGCGATCCCGTCCGCTCAGGCGGCACCGGATCCGAGACTGACCATCACCGACGTCACCCTGGACAAGACCGCGGTCGCGGTCTCCGGGCTCAACACAGTGGCCGTGCAGGTTCGGGTCAAGGGCGGCTACGACTCCGCCGAACCCAACGACGCGAACATGCCGCTGGTGGCCCATCTCCAGCGGACCGGCGGCACCGGCAGCCCGACCTACCTGATCTCGACCGATCTGCCGCGGGTGTCCGGCACGACGCAGGACGGCGAATGGGCCGGGCCGGTGTACGTTCCGTCCACGGCCGACGGGAAATTCACCGTGATCGGCGTGACCACCGGGCCGTTGATCGTCTACGAGCTGGGACCCATGCCGGCCGATCCGACGCCGGTGGCTGGGCCGACCCTTACGGTGACCGGCTATCACCTGCCGAAGATCACCGCGAAGGTGACCCCGCCGATCGTGCCCTTCGGATCCGGTTTCAGCATCACCTGGTCGGTGATCGACTCGGCGACCGGAAAGCCCTACGCGACCCGGTTCCGGGTACTGGTCGGCATCGACAGCCAGTGCGACCAGGACGTGGGCGGCGACTTCCCGCTCACCAGCCCGAGCGGGACCGTCACGAAGGCGTATCCGGCGTCGGCCGCGAACGCCCTCCACTGCCTCCGGATCCCCGCCCGCCCGGGCGACAGGGGGGACATCGCCGGTCTGAAGTTCTTCGTCGCCCGGCCCGGGATCGTCTCGGCCATGCCGTCGAAGACCAGCGCCCCGGTCGGCACGATCGTCCCGGTCAACGGCTCGGTCGCCGGCGCCCCACAAAGCTGCAAGGTCTGGCTGCAGCGGCTCTACGGAGCGACCCAGTGGCGTTCGGTCAGCTCCGGGCTGGTCCGAGCGAGCGGACGATTCACCCTCAACGCCCAGCCGGCGTACAAGGGCCTGATCCCGTACCGGGTCTACTTCCCGACGTGCTACCACTACCAGTCGGGCCTCAGCAAGGTCTTCTACATCCGCGGCCTCTGATCCAGCTGTACGACGACCGCCCCGCGACCAGCACCAGAGTCGCGGGCGGTCGCCGTTGCCGGACCGTCCGCACACACACGCGCCGGTCAGCCGGCAGAAACACAAACAGGCGAACCGGGACTAAGTGGGCGAGAGGATCGCAGAACCATCATCTAGGTCCAGGCCAGCATCGCCGGATCCTGCAGTCGGCCGGGGCGTCCCACCGAGGCCGCACCAGCCACTCATTGACGGCTGGTGACACGTTTCTACCAACACACCCACTCGTGCGCGACACCTGTCGCGCACCATCGCCCAGCAACGACCCGCGGCCTGACCTCGCAAGATTCGGTCAGGGTGCGAGAACCGAACACCGCCTCCCCCAACAGAATTGACCTTCAGCCAGGCGTCTCTGCGGCCGGGCCTGTAGCGGGTGGCGGCGCCTTTGACGACGAGCCCTTCGGCGCGCCCATCGCGGCCGGCAGGACCTCCAACCAGTCCGTTGCCTCGTCGAGATCGCTGGTGACCGGGGTCAGTTGCAACTGGCCGCGCCCAGGTCGCCGCCAGTTGCTCGAGGCGCTGCCGGCGCGCCGTCCACCGCTGCGTGCGCAGGTCAACGCCGCCGATGGCCAGCAGGTCGAACGCCGCGTAGGCGGCGGGCAGCTCGGCGGCGGCGACGACATCGGGGAACCGGTCGCTGATGTCGTTGCGGTGCGGGTCCACAGCCGGGCCTGGCTGCCTCGACGGACCACCGCGACCCGGCTAGTTGACTGAACTCGTTTGGAGCGCTGCCTAGCGCTCGGAACCTCATGTGCCGCAGCGCAAGCACGGTCGGCGACCCGGATCATGCGGTGAGGTTGGAGACGACCAGAGCTTGCGAGGTACATGTGCTCCGACCCTTGGGTGTTATCGGGCCCTATGCCGGAGATCGTGGCATCGAATGGCTATCTTGGAGATCGCACCTATTGCTGCCTGTGGCCGCAACATGGATCGCCGTTGGGTCGGCGCTAAGTCACACTGACCGACCGGAAGCTGCAGGACACGCATGGAGCTAGGCGAGGTGGCTGGCCAGATGGGCTACGGCCACGGCGGCTGGTACGGGCCTTACCCCCGGTTCTTGGACACGGGTGGTGGTTTACGCCGCTGACGGGAGGGTAGCGGCGGTGCTGGTCTCGTAGGTGTTTGGGGACTGGT
>NZ_JBFAHB010000149.1:0-6866 GCF_040653975.1 Kribbella sp. NPDC050820 | reverse complement strand
CAGGAGTGCTCGGATTGCAGTGGTGATTTCGGCTGGGGACTCCTCGGCCATGAAATGGCCGGCTGACGTCGTCTGGTGGTCTAGGTCGTCCGACCAGGCTCGCCACCGGCCGGCGGCATCGAAGCCCAGCGCCGCGCCCCAGTCCTGCTGGATCACGGTCAGTGGCATCCGCAACTTGTTGCCAGCGGCAAGATCAGCCTGGTCGTGGTCGACATCGACGGTCGCCGAGGCGCGATAGTCGGCCACGATCGACGGGACGGCGGCGCGACACGCAGCCAGGTACGCCGCACGGACGTCGGCGGGGATCGCGGAGTCGTCCTTCGCCCAGAGCGTCAGGAAGTGGCCGAAGAACGCGTCCGCGCTGGCGGCGATCATCGTCTCGGCCAGGCCGGGCGGTTGCGCCATCAAGTACAGGTGAAAGCCAACGGCGGCGCTGGTCCCGCGCATGACGTCCCACATGTCTAGGGTCGGCAGTACGTCGAGGCACATCAGGTGCGTGATGACGTCCGGATGGTCGAGACCGGCCCGGAACGCGACCAGCGCGCCTCGGTCGTGACCAGCCAGGGCGAACGTTAAGTGCCCGAGTTCGCGTGCCACCGCGACGATGTCGGCCGCCATCGTCCGCTTGGCGTAGTCGTCGGCCGGCTTGTCGCTGGCGCCGTACCCCCGCAGGTCCGGGCAGATGACGGTGTGATCCGCGGCCAGGTCGGCGGCCACGTGACGCCACATCAGATGGGTCTGCGGGAACCCGTGCAGCAGCACGATCGGCGTACCGGAGCCGCCGACCGCGACGTTCAGCGCAACCCCGTCGGCGGCCGGGACGCGGTGGTAGTCGAATCCTTTGATCTTCATGACGGTCAGCCTCCTGGACGCAGATGAGTGTTGGATGAGTACCGTGGGCGGGTGGAGTTCGGGGTGCTCGGGGCGGTGATGGCCTGGGACGACGACGGGCAGCCGGTCGACCTGAAAGGCCCGCGGCACCGGGCGGTGCTGGCCCGACTGATCGTTGCCCGCGGCCGCGTCGTACCGGCGACTCGTCTGGTGGACGATCTGTGGCTCGACCCGCCTGACGGCGCGCTGAGCGCAGTACGGACCTTTGTCGCCTCGCTGCGTCGTGCGCTTGAACCGGACAGAGCGCCACGTACGCCGGCACGCCTGCTGGTGACCGAAGGGCCTGGCTATGCGTTGCGAACGGACGCTGTCGACGCGTGGCGCTTCGAGAAGGCGGCAGGCGGCACACTGCCCGAACTGCAGCAGGCGTTGGCGTTGTGGCGCGGTCCGGCGTACGCCGACTTCGCGGACGAGACCTGGGCGCAGGCAGAGCGCGCGCGGCTCACCGAGCTTCGACTGCGAGCCGTCGAACGCCAGGCAGAGTTGCTACTAGCGCTCGGCCTTGCCGCCGAGGCAGTGCCTGAGCTGGACGCACATGTGACCGAGCACCCGTGGCGTGAAGACGCATGGCGGCTGCTGGCGCTCGCGCTCTACCGCACTGGTCGTCAGGGCGATGCTCTCGCCGTACTGCGGCGCGCTCGCTCGATGCTGGTCGACCAGCTCGGTGTCGATCCGGGTACGGCGTTGAACCGCTTGGAGACCGACATCCTCAACCAGGCCGACCACTTGGCGCCTGCGTCGGCAGGGCGGGTGTGGGAGGAGGCGGCCGCGGCGTACGACCGCACTGTGGGAGCGGGCGCACGTGTGCGGCTGGAGTCGACGGTGGGATTGCTGCGCAACCTGGCAGTCACCGGAGGCGGCGGACTAGAAGCCGCACGCCGCCACCGGCTCGCCGCCGTCACTGCAGCCGAGGAGCTCGGCGATGCAGACCTGACCGCGAGAGTCATCGGCGCGTACGACGTACCTGCGATCTGGACGCGGTCGGACGACGAGGCCCAGGCGGCCGCGATCGTTGCCGCGGCGGAGCGCGCCCTGCGGACGCAGGACCACCCGGCTGCGCGAGCACGCCTCCTTGCGACGATCGCGCTGGAGTCGCGTGGATCGCGTGCACCACGTGCAGCGGACGCGGCGCGTGAGGCCGAGGAAATCGCCCGCGGGCTTGACGATCCGGCGCTACTCGCCTTTGTACTCAACGCTGTCTGGATGCAGACCTGCCATCGCGCTGGCCTTGCACCTCAACGTGATGCCATCGGTGTGGAGCTGGTGGACTTGTCGGCGCGGCACGGGCTGTTCATGTATGAGGTCCTCGGCCATCTGATCCGCCTGCAGTCACGTAGCGCCCTCGACGACTTCCCGTCAGCCGACCACCATGCAGCAGCCGCCGACGCCTTGGCGGCCAGGCACGAGCTTCCACTGGTCGGCGTCTTCACCACCTGGTACCGCGCCATGCGCGAGGACACGGAGCCCGCCTACCGCAAGGCAGCAGACCTGCTCGACGGCGCCGGCATGCCTGGCCTCCAGCAAGGCCTGCTACCCCTAGCCCTCGCATGCCATCACCTGCGCCACGGCCTGCCCGTCCCCGACCTCGACTACGGCCCTTACAGCCCGTGGGTCCGCCCGACCCATGACATCCCCGAGTCGCCACCAGGCCTGCTGCTCGAGACCCTGTGGTGCCTGACCGTCCACGCTGCCCGAGAGCGCGACGACGTACAACTGCTGGCCCGAGCCCGCGCCGCCCTGACCCCAGCAGCCGCAGAGCTGTCCGCCGGCTCAGGCCTCCTCACCCTCGGCCCGATCGCGGACTACCTGTAGTCGTCTGGCGAGCCTGTCTCGGACTTGCGCTCGGCGGCGACGCGCAGCTCGTGGTGGGACTGGTGTGCTGTGGTCCGGTAGGCCTCGTCGTGCGCGGCCAACGCGCCTGCAACCCCCGAGCCGTGACCACTGCGCTTGGCCCATTTCGCGAACCAGGTCAGGCCGGCCAGTACGACGGCCAGCCCGCCGAGGAACACCAGATAGGCCATGTCGTCGAGCGTACCGTCGTTCCCAGGAAGCTCCCAGGATGCTCACAGGGCCGTTGCAGTACGGGCGACCAGGATTGAGTCATCGCCGGGAACGAGTCCCGGCCCCGGACCTTCCAGGAGCACCCGATGCGCACCAAGATCGTCAAGACCGTTGCCGCCGGCACCATTGTCAGCCTGGGCCTCGCCGCCGTCGCCTTCACCCCGGCCGCCTACGCGAGCACCACGTCCGACCAGTCCACCGCGACCACCCGCACCGCGATCGGCCCCCACCTGGCCGTCCTCACCGACCCGATCCAGCTCCCGGTCCGGAAGGCCGCCTAACCCCGGCGCGCGCGAACCGCCAATGCGTGCGGGACCTCGAAGCCGCCGGGTTCCTCGAAGTGCTCGAGGACGAGGCCGGTGCCGAGGAACGCGTTGAGATACTCGGCGAGCGGGATGTGGCGCATCCCGACCCGGCGGCGGATGCCGTCCTCGGCCCACCAGGGCGACTCCTCCGCCCACCCGGGCGTGCGGTAGCTCGGGTGAACCAGCCGGCTGCCGTCGTCGGCGTTGTAGACGACGTGCGGGCCGTTGAAGCACGGGTGTACGCCGTAGGCGACCAGCACACCGTCAGGTCGCAACACCCGTGTCGCCTCCCGCAGTACCTGCCCGAAGTCGTCGACATCGGTTGAGATCCACATCACCATCGCGGTGTCGAAGGATGCGTCGGCGAAGGGCAAAGCAGCGGCGTCGGCGACCATCAGCGGGCCATCGGTGCGGGTCCGGGCCATCCGGAGCTGGTCGGTCGAGAAATCCACCCCGACGACCTCCCGGCCGGTCGCGCGGATGGTCTCGAAGTTGCGCCCGGTGCCGCATCCGATGTCCAGGCAGGGCCCGGATCCAGGGCCGAGGAGGTCGAGCAGACCCGGTTGGTGGGTCTCCGCGCCGGCGACGAAACGCTCCTCGTACCAGTCGGCCAGGCCGTCGTAGCGAGCCCTCATTCCAGCCTCCCCGGGTCGAGCTTTCAGCCTACCCAGCTCCCTGCTTTAGGTTGAGCAGACGACCTACGGGTAAGCTTTGCCGACGTTCTCTTTAGGTTTGGAAGGTCCACTGTGGGTTCGGTTATCAAGAAGCGCCGTAAGCGGATGGCGAAGAAGAAGCACCGCAAGCTGCTGAAGAAGACGCGGGTTCAGCGCCGCAAGCTCGGCAAGTAAGCAGTTCCTGCCGCGCCGGCACCCGGCGGCGCGGTGCAGTGTGGGGTTGCTGTCTGGCTGGGGGTCTCTCGTGGCACAGGTGGTGATGGTGACCGGCGTCTCGCGAGACGCCGGCGCTCGCTGTGCCCGCAGGCTGGCCGACGACCCGTCGATCGGCACGGTGCTCGGCGTGGACGTGGTGCCGCCACGGGCCGAGCTGGGCCGGGTCCGGTTCGTCCGGGCCGACATCCGCAACCCCGTGATCGCCAAGGTGATCGCCGCCGAGGACGTCGACACGGTCGTCCACACCGGCGTCGTGGCCACCCCGGGCAGCGCCGGCGGCCGGTCGTCGATGAAGGAGATCAACGTCATCGGCACCATGCAGCTGCTCGCCGCCTGCCAGAAGGCGCCCGGCGTGGCCAAGCTGGTGGTGAAGTCGTCCACCACGGTGTACGGCGCGGGTCCACGCGACCCCGCCATGTTCACCGAGGAGATGGCGCCGCGGGCAATCCACCAGACCGGCCTCAGCAAGGACGCGGTCGAGGTCGAGGGGTACGTGCGCGGGTTTGCCCGGCGCCGCCCCGACGTCTGCGTCTCCACGCTCCGGATGGCGAACTGGATCGGCCCCAGGACCGACTCCCCGATCACCCGGTACTTCTCGATGCCCGTGGTGCCGACGGTTTTCGGGTACGACGCACGCCTCCAGTTCCTGCACGAGGACGACGGCGTCGCGGCGATCCACCACGCCACCGTCAACGACCTGCCCGGCACCTTCAACCTGGCCGGCGACGGGATCCTCGCGCTGTCCCAGGCGATCCGGCGACTCGGCCGGCCGGCCCTGCGGCTGCCCTCGTTCACCGCGTCCAGCACGGCGGCCGCCGTACGGCGCGCGCGGCTCGCGGACTTCTCGCCCGACCAGATCACCTTCCTGACCTACGGCCGGGCCGTGGACACGACGCGGATGCGCACCGAGTTCGGGTTCGAGCCCGCGTACACGACGGCCGGGGCCTTCGACGACTTCCGCGCTTCGCTCGGGCCGGGCGCGGTGTCGCAGGCAGCCCACCTGCTCGGCGCCGGGCTGGGAGCGCTGCGTGGCTGACGCCGAGGTGATCCCGATCGGTACCGGCGGGCGGCCGGGCCGCGGCAGTGGCCGCCGTACGACGCCCTCCGCGGCAGCCCGCGCGCTCGCCGGCTCGTCCTCGAAGCGGAGGAGGAAGCCCGCCCGCGCCAAGGCTCCGGAGGCGCCGCCCGAGCCGGTCGGTGTCGTGCCGGACGCCGAGGACATCCCGGTGCTCGAAGCGCCGGCGGCGTTCGACTTCGCCGGGCTAGAGCGAGTGGTGCGCGAGCTGTTCGGCGACGAAGGCGAGCGCCGGGTCGCGGAGTGGCTGGCCTTCCTGCGCCGGCGGCTGAGCGGGAGCTACGAGGTCGACGAATTCGGGTACGACGCCGACCTGACCGACCAGGTGCTGCTGCCGCTGCTGCGGCCGATGGCGGAGAAGTGGTTCCGGGTCGACGTGCGCGGGGTGGAGAACATCCCGTCGGACGGCGGCGCGCTGATCGTGGCGAACCACTCCGGGACGATGCCACTGGACGGGCTCGTCACCCAGCTGATCGTCGCGGACCACGCGCACCGGCCGCTGCGGACACTGGCCGCGGACCTCGTGTTCCAGACGCCGTTCGTCGGTGAGCTGGCCCGCAAGGGCGGGGCCACGCTGGCGAGCAACGACGACGCCGAGCGGTTGCTCGGGCGCGGCGACCTGGTCGGCGTGTGGCCGGAAGGGTTCAAGGGGATCGGGAAGCCGTTCAGCGAGCGGTACAAGCTGCAGCGGTTCGGCCGGGGCGGGTTCGTCAGCGCGGCGATGCGGACCGGGGTGCCGATCGTGCCCTGCTCGATCGTCGGGGCCGAGGAGATCTACCCGCTGGTCGGCAACATCGCGTCGCTGGCGCGGCTGCTGGGCGTTCCGTACATCCCGATCACGCCGTTCTTCCCGCTGCTCGGGCCGCTCGGGCTGATCCCGCTGCCGTCCAAGTGGCTGATCGAGTTCGGCGAGCCGATCCGCACCGACGACTTCCCCGACGGCGCCGCCGACGACCCGATGCTGGTCTTCAACGTCACCGACCAGGTCCGCGAAACCATCCAGCAGACCCTCTACACCCTCCTAATGCAACGCCGCAGCGTCTTCTTCTAACCCCCCGCCCCCGCCGGACCCCACCCCCCCGGCCGACCCCACGCGCCCCGCCGACCCCGCCGGCCCGCGGCGCCCGCGCCGGTCCCTGCCGATCCCACGGCCCTCCGCCACCCTGCGGCCCCCGCCGATCCCACGGCCCTCCGCCACCCTGCGGCCCCCGCCGATCCCACGGCCCGCGCGCCGACTCCATCGTCCCTGGCCGACCCCACCGCCGCGCCGACCCCACGGCGCCCCCGCCGATCCCTGCCGACCCCACCGCCTCGCGGCGCCCCCTGCGACCCCACCGCCCCGCGGCGCCCCGCGCCGACCCCACGGCCCTCCGCCACCCCGCGGCTCCCCGCCGACCAAACCGCCGCGCCGACCCAACCCCCACCCCATCGCCCCCGCGCCGACCCCACGGCGCGCCCCGCCGACCCCACGGCGTTCGAGGGGATATCCCATGCCGTGCTGGGTTCTCCCCTCTCATACGAGCAGAGAACCGCACCTTCGAGTGGATATCCGGCTCTTGTGACGGATGTGTGGGTGGTTGAGCGCGGCTTGAGCGGCGCACGCCGTTCTCTGTCTAGGTTTCTGAGCTGTCGAGGAACAGGAAC
>NZ_JBFAHB010000148.1:0-7016 GCF_040653975.1 Kribbella sp. NPDC050820 | reverse complement strand
CACCCTGCGATCCTCGGCCGGAACATCCACGGGCACAGTCAACGCCATAACCCATGATCCCACGAGGTAAAGCTATTTCGTTACCGCGACACTAGGACCAGAACTCCTCATTCGCCCGCCGGTCACCCGGGAATAGCCAGAACTCGGCGATCTTGCCGTCCCCGAACCGATACACGTGGACCTGACGGTCCTCGAAGCGTCGATCCTGTCTTTCGGCCCGAACGGTGACCAGCACCATCCCGTACTCGTCGTTCGCGAAGAGGGCATGGACTTCGCGTGAGATAGACCCAGCTGCCATCTCGTCCGATCCAGCGAGCATGGCGAGCACCTGATCCACACCATGCACGTCACCGCTGAGCGTGTGCCACACGACATCGTCGCGGAATAGGTCCCGTGTACCGGACACCTCGCCCTGGTTGCGCATGCCATACGCAGCCCGAAGGAGATCCTCGTTTGGATGGCTCATCGACGCCGACTATAGGCCTTTTGCGGGCAGTGAGCGCTCCTCCCCCACGGGGTATTCGATCGGCAGGGCGATGTCGACGGTCCCCGCCAGGCCCGTTGCGTAGTTCATTGCCGCGCAATGCGCCCGCACATACCGCGATCCGCTCATGCCGATGTCAGTGCGTGGGCGACTACATGGCCTGTAGCCATACGCGGACAGTCTCGGCGAACCCGGCAGGTGCGCAATCAAAATATGCACGGCCCAGCGGCCAGGACCTATCTCCAGGGCGTCTTCCTGCTCGGCGTCTCCCACGGTGAGATCCCGACGGGACGTCGATCGCCCCGCTGAAAAAGCGCCTCGGCGGGCGGGGGCTCACCGATCCGGACGTCGATCTGAACCTGTGCCGGCGGAATGACGTCACCAGCCTCATGTCCGTCTAGATCAACGTCCTGCGCATGAAGGACCTTCACCGCCAACCCTTCCGCGGACTGAGAGACCACAGAATGGGTCAGGCTCGGCACGTCTGAGGGTATCCCGGTCCATGAGGAGCACAAGCCCCCACCAGAAGGGCCGCCTGACCTGCCACGTGTCCACGCCGTGAGTCTCCACCAGCCGCGGGTCCAGAACATCCGGCAGCCGCTGTCCGTGAAGCACGGAGCAGCCGATGAGCCTGCATTCCGCGCACCCGGTAGATGTCGAGGTCCCTGGGCAGGTGGAACTGCAGGGTATTCGTGGCCGGGACGGCGCGACGGCGGGTCGCGATGGCGGCGGGGGGCATAGCGTCGGGTCGTGCAGGAACGGATCTTCGTGGTCGTCGCCTACGGTCACGCGGAATTGCTCGACATCGCCTGTGTGACTACCACCAAGCCGGTGACGGATGCACCGGGGCGCCGGACGCGCAGGGCAAGGCCTGCCGTGAACGCCCTGAGGCGCTGGCCGCCACGGCGAAGGCCGGTCATGCCCTGGCCGCCCCACTTGGCCATGATGGCGGCTCACAAGGCCGACGACATGGGCGCCGCGCACGCCCAAGCCATGTGGGTGGCCCGATGCCGGGCTGCGCCCAAGAACGTCGACACCTTCGCTCGGGCCGGCGCCACGCTCACGCGAACGCCAGCCTGTCCGCCGCGCTGAGCCGGCCCCGCAGACTCTGCCCAGGCTTGCACAGACCGCCTACGGCTTGCGGGCGACGCCGGCCCAGTAGTAGGCGGCAGCCGGGTCGACCGGTTCGATTCCAGGCCGCCAAGCCATTACCGGAACGAGGCCGGGCTCGACGAACTCCCAGTCGGCGAAGAACCGTGCGACGTCGTCGCGGACCCGGGGTACGACGGTCAGGTTGCCGCCTCGAGCCGCGGCCGCGATATCCGCCATCGCTTTCGGGTCGAAGTCTTGACCGGGATGGGTGATCGCGACGTAGCTGCCCGAGGGCAGCGCGTCCATCAAAGTCTGAGCCCGGGCCCAGGGGTCCTCCTCGTCGCTCAGGAGCATGAGCACAGCGACGAGCATCAGTCCCACCGGCCGGGTCAAATCGAGGGTGGTGACCACGGCCGGATCGGCCAGAATCTGGTCGGGCTTGCTGAGGTCGGCGTCGATATAGGCCGTCCGGCCCTGCGGGTCGCTGACCATCAACGCGCGCGCGTGCGCCAGCACGATTGGGTCGTTGTCGACGTACACCACTCGCGCCGCACGGTTCAGGTGCTGAGCGGTCTCGTGCAGATTCGGCTGGGTCGGAATCCCGGTGCCGATATCGAGGAACTGGTCGATGCCGGCCTCGGCGACCAGATACTGCGTCGCCCGGTGCATGAACGCGCGATTCTCCTGCGCCATCAGCCGTATCGTTGGGATCGCCTGAATGAACATCTCACCCAGCTGACGGTCCGACGCGAAGTTGTCCTTGCCGCCCAGCCACCAGTCATACATCCGCGCCGAATGCGGCACACTGACATCGATCCCGGGCGGAGCCCACTCCCGCTCGGAGCCCGATCCCGTCGGGCCACTGCCCTGCTCCTCCGCTGACACGAGACGACATCCCTCCATCAGTGCTGCCCTGATCGCCGGGCTGGTCGAGCCCCTGCGGCGGTACGCCGACGCATCGTACCCCCCAGCCAGGGGCTGAACCGACCAGCCCGGATATTTCTCGACTTAGCCTGGATCCACCGATGGTTTGAGGTGAGTTGGGTGGGGTGTGCGTGCCGTAACGCGAGGATGCCCTTGCGGGCTGGGAGATTGGGACTTGTCTAGGGTTCCAGATCGCCGAGCACGAAGGGCATCCGTCGAGTGCAACTGTCTCACAGGCCGCGGGCCGTTCGCGCGACGTTCGATGATCCGAATCTGGTGTCGTCGGCTGGTCTGGTTCCGGGGATGGCGTTGGCGGAGTCGGCAAGGCTGCGGGAGCTTGCCGATGAGTGGTTGAGTGTGCCGACGGACAAGGGCGCGAATGCGGGACTGAAGGTCGCCTCGCTGGTCGCGGGGATGGTGGCTGGCGCGGACTCCATCGACGATATGGCGCAGCTTCGGCACGGCGGAATGGGCCGGGTGTTCGGCCGCGCCTACGCGCCGTCGACGCTGGGATCGTTCCTGCGCAGTTTCACCTTCGGCCACGTCCGCCGGCTCGACGCGGTCGCGTCGCGGTTCCTGACCGGGCTGGCCGACCGGACACCGCTGGTCGGCCAGGCCGGCGCGGCCGGTGATGGTGAGTTCGTGCTGGTCGATGTCGATGACACGATCGTCGAGGTGCACGGCTATGCCAAGCAGGGCGCGGGGTTCGGGTACTCCGGGGTGCGTGGCCTGAACGCGCTGCTGGCCACGGTCACCACTGCCGGCACCGCGCCGGTGATCGTGGCGCAGCGGCTGCGGAAGGGATCGTGCGGCTCGCCGCGCGGCGCCAAACGCCTGGTCACCGACGCGTTGAAGACCGCGCGCGGGCTGCGTGGAGTATCACCCGGCGGGCTGCTGGTGCGGGCCGACTCGGCGTTCTACGGACGCGGCCTGGTGCTGGCCGCGGTCCGCGCCGGCGCCGAGGTCTCGGTCACCGTCCGCCTCGACAAGCGGATCAAGGCCACGATCGCCACCATCGCAGACGACGCCTGGACGCCGATCGAGTACACCGACGCGATCTACGACGAACCCACCGGCCAATGGGTCTCCCGCGCCGAGGTCGCCGAGATCCCGTTCACCGCGTTCGCCTCCCGGGCCAAGAAAGAGCGGGTGCCGGGCCGGCTTGTGGTCCGCCGGATCCCGGACCTCAACACCGGCAAGAACAAGACGGCCGGGCAGCAGGACGCGCTGTTCGACGTGTGGCGGTTCCACGCCTTCTTCACCACCGTCGGCACCGAGGCGATGGACACCATCACCGTCGACAAGATTCACCGCGGGCACGCGATCATCGAACAAGTCAACGCCGACCTGAAGGACTCAGCGCTGGCGCACCTGCCGTCCGGGGTGTTCGCCGCGAACGCCGCCTGGCTGGTGCTCGCGGTGATGGCGTTCAATCTCACCCGCGCCGCCGCCACACTCACCGGCACCGAACTCGCCAAGTCCACCACCGGCACCATCCGCCGCAAACTCATCAACATCGCTGCCCGGATCACATCGTCGGCCCGCCGCATCACCCTCCACCTACCACTCGGCTGGCCCTGGCAACACCACTGGACCGCGCTGTTCAGCCAAGTCTGCGGACCACCCACCACCGCCACGCCCTGACCACCACGCCGAACCACGGCCCGCCCAGACAAACCCCAGTGGAACACCCCCGCAGCGAGGCGGGACACCCCACCACGCCCACATAGCCCAGCACCAAGCCAATCCGGAATCACCGCCTCACGCCAAGCCGATCGGTGGATCGAGGCTTAGTAGTCTGCGCCGCAGGTTCGCCGGATTCGGGCTTGTCAGGTTGTGGGGTGGTCCAAGTACAGACCCGCAGGCACAGCCGAGCGCTTGTTCGGTGGTGCTGGGGTAGCCGCTGGGCAGGATGGAGTCTTGGTAGCCGCCCTTGATGGCCAGGTAGATCGCGAACCCCCATTTGGTTGGCCTAGTAGCCGCGGTAGCGGAGCCGGCATAATCGGAGCACGGTCCCATCGCCAGCTGATTCG
Source organism: Kribbella sp. NPDC050820 (assembly GCF_040653975.1). NCBI lineage: Bacteria > Bacillati > Actinomycetota > Actinomycetes > Propionibacteriales > Kribbellaceae > Kribbella > Kribbella sp. NPDC050820. The sequence goes on along the minus strand of NZ_JBFAHB010000148.1, from coordinate 2,483 downwards.
CGACCGGCCGGAAGCATCGCGCCCCTGGGCGACACCAATGCAAGCAGCCGAATTGCGGACGGCTTAACGGCGACCTACGAGCGGGCTCGGTCCGCGGATCTCAGTTGATCCGCGCGGGCAGCGGAACGACACTGGACGCCATGCGAGGTCGCAAGCAGCCTGTCTACCGGTTCTCGGGCGCACCCTCGTGGGATCCGTCTGCCCTTCGCGACGCGCTGTCCAATGCGCGATCTGTGCAACTGTCGCGCGGCGGATTCCTGATCTTCGCCACGGATCGGCACGCTGACGTCCTCGACGACACGACAGCGAAGTACGTATCCGTTGTGCGCGGCGAAGACGGCCCGCTCATTGACGAACCCGGAGCTGTCGGGGATCTGGTCGAGGCGCTTTCTGTCACTGAGGTCACCGACATTCTGTGCATGTGCACTGGCGACGTTGCCGCCGAGTTCTTTGACGACGATGGCAAGTTGCTCGCGGTTGTCCGACTCGACTTCCCAAACCGCATCGAGTGGGCGCACTGGCCGGGCCAGGCCTACGTCACTGACCCGAACCGGCTTCGCCGATGGTTCGCGGCTCACTACGACATTGCGATGTAGCTGCTTCGCACACGCACTCATCTAGCCGCGATCCGCTCATGCCGAAATGAGTGCGTTGGTCAGCACCGATTCGGTGGGCGCGTCAGCCGCCCATCCGGATCATCGCTGAGTCTGGCTGCCGGGCGCAGAACTGAGCCATATTGGCTGACCAGCCGACACAACCGAAGTTCCTTCACCGAACTCGCCGGTCCGTCTGACTAGCGCAGGACCACTCGTTCACTGCCACCGAACGACGCTGTAGCTGTCGGCGAGATGCACCCGGTCTCGGACCACGACGAGGTTGTCCTCGGGGATCAGTAGTGCGCCGCCGAGCTCGGCGTGATGGTCGTATGTGCCCTCGACCTCGAGGGTCACCGGGCTCAACACAGAGACGGTGCGCCGTGCCGCGATCACAATCCGGCCGGAGGCATCTCGCCCCAAGACCTCGATGCTTTGCTCGGGCGCCTCGGCACGCCACACGGGCGTGAGCGTGTCCGCATCGAAGGCGATCACGTGCGTAGCGTCGATGTTCCACACATTCGGAAAGGGCGTGTCCTCGCGCTCACCACACAGCGCCACGACGCGATCCCCGACCAAGACCGGCCCTTTCCCGTAAGGCAGCCGGTGCCGTGCGACGCAGCGTTGTGACCGCAGGTCCAGGTCGGTCGCGACCGCGTGGTAGAGAGACCAGCAGCGGTGCCGGCCATCGCCTAACGGGTAGACCAGCTCAGGTGCACCCATCCGGAGCCTCTTGATCACCGTGCCGTCGCACCGCGAAACGAGAACCATGGACCGGCCGTGATAGGCCGAGATGCCAAGCACACCGTCCGACAGCGCGACCATGCGCCCCTGGTACTTCCCGATGCCCCGCCGAATGTTCTCGCCGATCCTCGTCAACGACCCGACGTCGATCCGGCACAGACCGAACGTGGCCAGCGCCCAGGCCCGAGTCGCTCCGTCGGTCTCGTTGTCGTCGAAGACGACATCGCGCAAATCTCCAGCCAGGCGCATGCCTGCCTGTAGGTCGCGGGTGAGCGGCTCGCAGACGTACAGCTTGCCGCCAGGCAACGTCGAGATCACCGTTGACGAGTTCGGGACACGGACCATGGCAGAGCCATAACCAGACCGGGACGAGCGCGGCAGCGCCCGCCGCAAGACCTCAAACTCCACCGCCGCACTCTCCCCGCAGCCTGGCCCGGACGTCAACAGACAAGACACCATGCCTGCATGCCGACTCCACGCCGATCGCGATGCGCTCGGTCAATCGCGGACGGATCGACGCGTCCTCATCTGCCGCTGACAGCGCGAACCAACATGCCGGTTGAGGGCTCTTGGCAGCCTGGCCATGTCAAGATGCTGCTGTGCCCCCCGACCGATATGCCGACCGCCTGGACGCGGCCACGTACGAGGATGACGACGACACCGTCGGTATCTTCGAGTCGAGTCCGAACGAGCCGGACTCGCTGTGGTTGTCCGGCCGGCTATTCAATCGCCTGACGCGCGTCGCTGCGGGCTATGACCTTCACACTCTGCCCATGCTCGGCGGCCTGGAAGCAGAGCAGTTGAACCGCCCGCGCTGCGAAGCGCTGCTTGACGATCTTGCCTTCGTGGCCGACCGGCTCAACGATCCATTGGCGCTGCAGACCGCCCAAGCGATCTCCGACTACGTGGCTGTCCGCTTGGGCCGCCCTGGCTGGGGTGGCTCGATCACGTTCGAGGACGACTGAGGAACGTCCTCATCTGCCGCTGACAGCGCGTATTGATCTGCCGATGAGCGCGCATTTGCTGTCGACCCCGCGCCGCCGGGGATGCGCCTAGGAGGGCGCTGAATTAGGGCGGGTTCTGGGGTTGGTCGCTGTGTGGGCTGTAGCGCGGATGCTGTCGGGGCGGGTGCGTGTGAAGGCTGGC
>NZ_JBFAHB010000147.1:0-7171 GCF_040653975.1 Kribbella sp. NPDC050820 | reverse complement strand
TCGCCCATCGCCTTCGTGGACGATACTGGGATCGAACCAGTGACCTCTTCCGTGTCAGGGAAGCGCGCTACCGCTGCGCCAATCGTCCAAGACCACCAACTGAAACCTGCGGTGGGTTCCGAGGTGGAGACGGGATTCGAACCCGTGTACACGGCTTTGCAGGCCGTTGCCTCGCCTCTCGGCCACTCCACCAGTGAGAAAGCTGGCCTGCCGAACCCTCTCCGAGCGGACGACCGGGTTCGAACCGGCGACCTCAACCTTGGCAAGGTTGCGCTCTACCAACTGAGCTACGTCCGCGCTGCGACCGGGTTTTTCGTTCCCCCGGCGCGAGAAGAACATTAGCCCATCTCCCCCGGAGTTGAAAAATCGGGGTCCCCGCAACGTCGACCCACCGTCATCAACTGGTCACCTGTGGACAGCCTGATGGTCGCGAATCGCCTTAGGACTAAGGTGTTCTGCGGAAGGAGCACCAATGCGCATCTGGCTGAACGGCACCCTGCAGGACGACCAGGCGGTCGTCTCGCCGCTGGACCATGGACTGACCACGGGCGACGGGGTGTTCGAGACGATCAAGATCGTCGACGGGCGCCCGTTCGCGGTGACCCGGCACCTGCAGCGCCTGGTCCGGTCGGCGGTCGGCCTCGGCCTCCCGGAGCCGGATGTCGCGTACGTCGAGGAGGGCATCGCGACGGTCGTGAAGGCCGACCCGGACATCCCGTTCGGCCGGCTCCGGATCACGTACACGGGCGGTGTCTCCCCGCTGTCGTCCGATCGCGGTACGTCGGGCCCGACGATCGTGGTCGCGTCCGACCCGATCAAGCGCCCCGGCCCGGTCTCGGCGATCGTCACGGTCCCGTGGATCCGTAATGAGCGGAGCGCGGTGGCCGGCCTGAAGACGACGTCGTACGCCGAGAACGTCCGGGCCCTCGCCTTCGCCAAGGAGCGCGGCGCCAGCGAGGCGATCTTCGCCAACACGCTCGGCAACCTGTGCGAGGGCACCGGCGCCAACATCTTCTGCGTGTACGGCGGCGAGCTCGTCACCCCGACGCTCGAGTCCGGCGCCCTGGCCGGCGTCACCCGCGCCCTGGTCCTGGAGTGGTACGGCGCCACCGAGCGCGACGTACCGCTGGCACAGCTGTTCGAGGCTGACGAGATCTTCCTCACATCCACCACTCGCGACGTCCAAGCCATCCAGCGTGTCGACGACCGCGACCTGCCGGCTCCGGGCCCGATCACCGCCGAAGTCGCGAAGACCTTCGCCGAGCGCTCGGCCAAAGACTCAAACCCGTAAGCCGCCAGGCAACGGCCCCGACCAGTCACGACCCCGGGCAGGACAGACTCACGGGTGCGCCGTGCAGGGCGCAGTAGTAGAACAGCTCTCCGCCTGGTGCACGGAGAGCTGTTTGGGCCGGCTATTCGCCTGAGGCTTTGCGGCGTTCGCGGTAGGCGGCGACGTGCAGGCGGTTGCCGCAGGTGCGGGCGTCGCAGTACCGCTTCGAGCGGTTCCGGGACAGATCGATCAGGGCGTCGTCACAGTCCGGGGCTTCGCAGCGACGGAGACGCTCACGTTCCCCGGCCGAGATCACCTGGGCAAGCGCGATCCCGCACTCCACCGTGATCCGGCACGCCAGCGACGCGCCGTCCCGGGAGTAGTGGATGTGCCACGGGTGCCCGTCGTGGTTCGTCAGCCGCGGCGTCGTCGTACCGCGGGCCACGATCGCGTTGATCATCGCCGCCGCCGTGGCATCGGATTCCGTGGTGAAGACCGGCGCGAACAACGGCCGCAGATCACGAACGTCGGCCAGGTCCTTGTCCGTCAGCGTGCCGACCGCACTGAACTCGCGCTCCTGGACGAACTTCTCCAGTTCCTCGAGCGATTCCATGGTGTCGACCTGGCTGTTCGGCCCGGGCAGCGTGTTCACCAGCCGGACCAGCGTGCCGAGCGCCTGCTCGGTGTCGTGCGAGAAAGTCACAATCACGTCTCCAACGCGACGGGGTCTCCGTCTTGCAGCAAGAGTAGCCCGCCCCGATTAGATTGGCGCTGACATCATGCGCTATGGTTTCACCCGCAAGGCACCACAAGACAACACCAGCAACACCAGAACGGGCGATTGGCGCAGTGGTAGCGCGCTTCGTTCACACCGAAGAGGTCACTGGTTCGAACCCAGTATCGCCCACGAAGGCGATAGGCGACTCGTGTCCGCGGAGAGCGCGGACCGGGTCGCCTTCGTCGTTTGTGCGGCTGCGCTTCGCTTGCCGCGAGCGGGGGCTCCGCCACCCGCACCCCCTTGCGCCTTCGCTTCGCTCGGCTCCGTGGTTGCCCGCCGCGGATCGCTGGCCGGCGCCTTCGCTTCGCTCGGCTCCGTGGTTGCCCGCCGCGGATCGCTGGCCGGCGCCTTCGCTTCGCTCGGCTCCGTGGTTGCCCGCCGCGGATTGGGGCGCCTTCGCTTCGCTCGGCTTTGGGGTTGCTTGCCGATGGTTGGTTTCGGCGGTTCTGCTGTACGTCGGGGAGCGGGACAGCCGAGGTGGTGGCCTTCCGTGGGGCGGGGCCACGATTGTGGCGAAGGGGTCAGGGAGTGAGGCCTAGTTGGGTCAGCATTCCTGTTGAGTCGAGGTAGGCGTGTTCTGTTGCGATCAGGTGGTCTGGGGTGAAGGTCCAGAAGATTGCCATGTTGATGGCGAAGGAGTTGCCGGTGGCGGGGAACTCGCCGGTGGGGCCGGGCATGGGGCCTGTCATGGTGCCGGTGGCGTGCAGTTCCCAGGCGATGGCTTCGTTTGCTACGACGGGGTCACCGATCAGGGTCCAGACCATGTCGGGGAACGCCCTGCGGAACGCCGCGGCGGTCGCGAGTGCTGTCTCGCGGCCCTTCATCGGTTCGGGGGACATCGGGTCCTCGAGGATCACGTCGGCGGCGTAGAAATCCCCCAGGGCGGCGACCTCGCCGGAGTTGTAGAGGTCGACGTACCTGCGAATCAGCTCTGCGTCAGTCATTGTGTCTCCCCGCGGTCGAACTGAACCGGTCTCCTCAAATCTGGTCCGCGACCGGTGGCTCGTCCATTCCAGAAACCTGGCAACTCGGCGCCGGCGTCGATTACCGTTGAAGCGTGTCTCGGGTCTGGAGGCCAGGTGGCACGGCTGTCGATGGATGAGGCGGGCGCCCGGATCCGTCAGCTCGCCCGCGCGGGACTCGATACCCACGCGTTCTTCGAAGCGGCGGGCGACACCCTGAGTCGCGCCGTCCCGGTCGGCGGCGCGCCGCCGTTCTGGAACACCATCGATCCCTCGTCCCACCTGATCACCAGCGTCCACTTCGACGGCGAGTGCTTCTTCGACCTCGCCGGTCAACTCGAATGGGAGTACCAGGCGGTCGACCTGAACAAGACCGCCGACGTACTCGCGAACAGTCAGGGTGTCCAGACGCTGCATCAGGTGACGGGCGGTAGCCCCGAACGCAGCCCGGTCTTCCGTGAGTACCTGCGACCGCACGGCATCGAGCAAGAGGTCGCCGTGGCGCTGCGGGCGAAGACCGGTGAGGCCTGGGGATCCCTGCGGCTTAACAGGAGTCCCGGCCAGGACACGTTCAGCGCCGTCGAGCTCGACTTCCTGGGCTCGGTGAGCCCGCACCTGGCGGACGGGGTGCGCCGCGGCCTGCTGCTGGGCGAAGCCCTCGAGCCCGACTGGCCCGATGCGCCCGGCCTGGTGGTAATGGGCGAGGGTCTGTCGGTTGAGTCCGTCTCCCCAGAGGCAGAACGCTGGCTGAAAGAGTTGAGCGGAGGCCATGAGGGCACACCGGTCCCGCTCTTGTCGGTCGCAGCTCGAGCGACTGGCTGGGACGGACCCGCCCTGGCTCGGGTCCGCACCGCCACGGGTAGGTGGCTCGTCCTTCATGGAACGTCGATCACAACACCGACCGGCCTACGCGCGGCCGTCATCATCGAACCCGTTGCCCGGGCGCGGATCGCGAGCGTGCTGATGGCGGCCTACGGCCTCACCCACCGCGAACGTGAGATCACCAAGCTGGTTCTCATCGGGCAGTCCACCGCGCAGATCGCCGACGACCTCGTCATCGCGCCGGTCACGGTGCAGCAGCACCTTAAGAGCATCTTCGCGAAGACCGGCGTCCACAGTCGCCGGGATCTCGTATGCACCGTGTTCGTCGACCACTACGACCCACGTGTGCACGACAACGAGGTACGACGGGTTGCTGCGCGACCATCACGCGGTGGTCCCGCGCCGCTCAGCAACTGAGCGCGTCTACGCGTTGTGCAGGAGGTTGAGGTGCTCGGGCGAAAGCTCGAGGGTGGTGGCATCCAGGGCTTCCTCTAGTTGGCGGAGGGTGGAGGCACCGAAGAGGGGGATCAGGGTTTGGGGTTGGTGGAGGAGCCAGGACAGGACTAGTTGGTTGGGCGTGGCGTTGAGGGATTGGGACAGGTGGCGGAGGGATTCGAAGCGGGTGTAGGCGGTGGGGTGGGCGTAGCCGCGGGAGGCTGGGAAGGGGCGGTCGAGGTGGGCGTAGGAGCCGGCCAGGAGTGGGGAGTACGCGACCAGGGCCATGTCTGGGTGGGCGGTTAGGTAGTCGAGGTGTTCCACGCCGGCGTGGGTGTAGTGGGGGCTGCCTAGACGCTCTTCGCCTTGTAGGGCCGGCGGGTTGGGCCAGAGGTAGGTGTGGTGCTGCTGTACGACGGAGTACTGGGCGACACCTTGGTTGGCAGCTAGCTGGCGGGCTCGGTCCAGGCGCCAGCTGGTGGTGTTGCTGCAGCCGATGAGGTCTACGAAGCCTTCGGCGGCGAGCCGGCCGAAGGTGGCTACGGTTTCCTCGAGCGGGGTTCGCCGGTCGTCGATGTGCGCGTAGTACAGGTCGATGCGGTCGATGCCCAGGCGGTCGAGGCTGCCTTTGACGGCGGTCTCGATAGCGGTTGCGCTGAGGCCTTCCCAGTACTCGTCGTCAGGGGTGCCGGGGCGGGTCGACTTGGCGCCGACCTTCGTGGCGATCACGAGTTCGTCGCGGTTGCCTCGCGATTTCATCCAGCGGCCCAGGAGCTCCTCGCTCTCGCCGCCGTTGCCGTGCCATTGGTTGTAGTTGTTGGACGTGTCGATGAACGTGCCACCGGCCTCGACGAAACGATCGAGAATCGCGAACGCGGTGTCCGGGTCCGTCGTACTGCCGAAGTTCATCGCGCCCAGGCACAAGGCGCTGACGTCCCGGCGGTTGCCAATGGTTCGATACAACATGGAGTGCTCCCTCAAGCGGTGGATTCATTTCAGCCTGCCTGCTAGAGCGCACTCCAGGTCAACCCGTCAGACGAGCCAGACGCCGTCGTCCATCAACGTGCGGCTCGCGAGCTCGTCGACCTCGCGCCAGGCCAGGATCCTGGTCGGAGTCAGGCGGAAATAGGGGTACGGCGACTTGGCGGCCCGCGGATCGAATCCGGCCTTCGCCGCGAACGCGTCACCCTCGGACTGGGTCAGCGCGTCCGATCCCAGGATCACCGCGGTGGCAGTGATGTGGACGACGTCCCGGGTGTGGCCGAGGGTCAGTTGGGCCGTGGCGTTCGCGTGGAGGTTCTTGGCGGTGGGGTTGCCGGCCGCCGTGGACAGCAGGAGGGTCGAACCGTCCCAGAGGAAGGACAGCGGCATCAGGTACGGCGCGCCGTCCGCCGACGCGGTCGCGACCCAGAGGTCGACGTCCTCCTCGAGCCTGCGCAGCGTGTCCTGTTTCCGCACCGACAATGGACGGGCCGGCTCTGTCATCGTCAACTCCTCAGGGGTCGTGGGCTGCTGCAGTGTCACATGTACGGCGGGTCCTTCGTCAGAGCGGTGACGGTTGGCGGAGAGGGATGTGGTGGAGATGAGTGAGCACGACTGGCTGGCGGCCCGGTTCGAGGAGAACCGGGAGCACCTGCGCTCGGTGGCGTACCGGATCCTGGGCTCCGCTCCGGAAGCCGAGGATGCCGTGCAGGAGACGTGGATCCGGCTCAGTCGCTCCGACGCCGGCGAGATCGAGAACCTCGGCGGCTGGCTGACGACGGTGGTCGGGCGGATCTGTCTCGACATGCTGCGGCTGCGGCGCGGACATCCGGAGCAGCCGGTCGGCGACCACTCCCCCGCGCTTGCGGACGTCGCCGTACCTGATCCGGAAATCGAAGCAGTGCAGGCCGACTCGGTCGGGCTTGCGCTGCTCGTCGTACTGGAGACGTTGACGCCGGCCGAGCGGCTGGCGTTCGTGCTGCACGACATGTTCGCGGTGCCGTATGACGAGATTGCGCCGATCCTGGGCAAGTCGCCGGCGGCCGCGCGGCAGGTCGCGAGCCGGGCGCGACGGCGAGTGCAAGGTACGCCGGAGCCGCTCGAGGCGGACGCGATCCGACAGAAGGAACTCGTGACCGCGTTCCTGGCCGCTTCGCGGGGTGGCGACTTCGAGGCGTTGCTCGCCGTACTCGATCCCGATGTGGAGCTGCGTGCTGACGAGGCGGTGCTGGCGCGGGGTGCGAGTCAGCTGCGGGGTGCGGCGGCCGTTGCTCAGTCGTTCTCCGGCCGCGCGGCGGGCGCTCGGCTCTCGCTCGTCGATGGGCTGCCGGGTGCGGTGTGGTCGCTACGGGGGGAGCCGCAGGTCGTCTTCAACTTCACGATCGCCGGCGGGCGGATCACCGCGATCGAACTGCTGGGTGATCCGGAGTACCTGGCGGAGGTCGAGCTGGCGCCGTTGCAGGGCTGAGGGGAGGTACGTCGTACTGCTGCCGGCGACCTGTTGACCGGTGGGGCTGGTGTTACTTGTGTGACGAAATCCACGCTCGGACCGTCCGGACTGCGACACCCCGGAATCTGGTTTTTGCGAACGGGAAAAGTGCGCTACTGTTCTGCTCTCGCACCGAGCAGAACAACGCCGGAGCGATGCGGACGTAGCTCAGTTGGTAGAGCGCAACCTTGCCAAGGTTGAGGTCGCCGGTTCGAACCCGGTCGTCCGCTCGGAGCATTTCACTGGTGGAGTGGCCGAGAGGTTCAGGCAACGGCCTGCAAAGCCGTCTACACGGGTTCGAATCCCGTCTCCACCTCGGAACCCCAGGGTTTCAGTTGATGGTCTTGGACGATTGGCGCAGCGGTAGCGCGCTTCCCTGACACGGAAGAGGTCACTGGTTCGATCCCAGTATCGTCCACGAAGGCGATGGGCGA
>NZ_JBFAHB010000146.1:0-7501 GCF_040653975.1 Kribbella sp. NPDC050820 | reverse complement strand
CGCCGCACTGGCCCGAAGGCCACGATGCTCCGCATCGAGACCTCCGTTCCAGCACGCCGATGCACCGCACCGAGCACCTGCTCGCTACGGCGCGGAATTACCAGACACGACCTAACTCTTCCTGCGGGGCTTCGGCCGGGGTACGGCGGTGCGGGGGAGGCCGAGGATGGTCTCGTCGGCGAGCGGGTAGCCGTTCAGCTGTTCGCGGAGCTGGTTCATCCGTTCGGTGTTGCTCAGCGCGCGGTCGCGGTCGTGCGCGGCGACGGCGATGGTCAGCGCCTCCAGCAGGATCAGCACCATCGCCTGGCTGGTGAACGTGCCCGGGCGGCTCATCCGGGTGGACAGTACGACGGCCACCTCGTCACGCAACGCCTCACCGAGGGTGTCGGTCACCAGGATGACCGGCACACCGGACTCCGTGCACTGGTCCAGGACGATGCGGGCCTCGCGGTTCAGCCGGTTGTGCGCCATCACGATGACGACGTCCTCGGCGCTGAGCAGCAGGATCCGGTCCGCCAGCCGGTACCCGGTGTCGGTCGCGATCCGGGCCCGGTGCCCGATCCGGGTCAGGTGCGTGGCGATGTACTCCGAGACGCCGTCCAGGCCGGCGAACCCGCAGACCACCGTCTCCCGGGCGCCGTGGATCAGCTCGACCGCCCGGCGGAACTCGTCGGGGTCGATGAGCTGCTCGGCCATCGTCAGGTGCTCGATGTGATCGCGCAGGATCGCCCGCAGCACGCCCTCGGGTCCGTCGCCGACGTTCTCGAGGCTGGCACTCAGCCGGTTGGCCGGGGTGAGCAGGGTCTGCAGGTGGCCCTGTAGCGAACGCTTCAGCCCGGGCAGGCCGTCGTACCCGAGGGCCTTGGCGGTGCGGACGACGCTGGCGTCGCTGGTGCCGGTCGCACGGCCGAGCTCCTCGGCGGACGAGAACGCGGCCTCCTGCGGGTGCGCGGACAGGTACTCCGCGACCTTCCGCTCGGTCGCGGTGAGATCGCCGAGGCGCGCCGCCACCCGCTCCTGCAGGGTGGGCGGCTTGGTTTCCGCTGTGGTCACAAGGGTCCCTCCGTCCGAGTCGGCTCAATCATTTCACCCGGCCAACCGTTGACAGCGATTGTAGCAATCACTACCGTCAAGTGAATATTCGTAGTAAACACAACGGACGGCACGTCAGGGAGCATCCGTGATCGCAACCATCGACATCTCGGCAGCGGACCCGCGGGAACGCGGCCGGCAGTACGGCGAGGCCGCCCGCGAGCAGATCGCCGCGTCGACTGCCTTCTACGCCGAGTCCGTGGCCCACAAGACCGGCCTGCGCTGGCCGGAGGTGCAGGAGCGGGCCGGCGCCTGGGTGCCGATCATCGAGGGCTACCTGCCGGGCATCGTGCCCGAGCTGCGCGGGATCGCCGACGGCTCCGGCCGTACCTTCGAGGAGATCGTCGCGCTGAACAGCCGCGGCGAGCTCACCCGCGGCAACCCGTTCGCGACTCGCGAAGCCGGGCCGGACGACGACGAGGGCTGCACCTCGTTCGCGATCCTGCCCGCGGCCAACCCGCTCGGCCGCACCTGGGCCGGGCAGAACTGGGACCTGTGGGCCGGCGTCGCCGACACCGTCGTCGCGGTCCGGATCGCGCAGCCCGGCAAGCCCACGATCCTGTGTCACGTCGAGGCCGGCCAGGTCGGCCGGCACGGCGCGAACTCGGCGGGCATCGCCCTGAACGCCAACGGTCTCGGCGCCGGCTTCGGCACCGGACTCGGTGTTCCCGGCGCGTTCGTCCGCCGCAAGGTGCTGGAGAGCTGGGACTTCCACGAGGCGCTGAAGGCGATCTTCGACGCCCGCCAGACCCTGTCCAGCAATCTGCTGCTCACGCACTCCGACGGTTTCGCCATCGATGTCGAAACCACGCCCGGACGCAACGCCTGGATGTACCCGACCGACGGGTTGCTGGTGCACGGCAACCACTTCCAGGCGTTCGTCCCACCGCAGCTCGAGAACACCTACCAGCCGTTCTCGGTCGACTCGCTCTACCGGGTGCCGCGGGTCGAGACCGGCCTCGACCGGATCCGCCGCGAAGGCACCACGGAAGAGCACCTCGCTCAGCTCGTGCGCACCACGATGAGCGACCACTTCGGTCACCCCGACGCCGTCTGCCAGCACGTCGATCCGCGCCGGCACGAGCTCGACCGCTACGCCACCATCGTGTCCAGCCTGGTCGATCTGACCACGGGCACCTACCGGCTCACCCCGGGCCTGCCGTGTGCGAACAGCTACCAGCAGCTCCCGTGGAACCTGTACGACGGCCCCGGCGCCGCCGACCGTCCCGACGTCCCCGGGCCGGCGCAAGTCCTCGCCGGCATCCGCTGACCTGCTTCAGCTCAAGGAGCAACGTGCCATGTCCCACTCCGCCACGAAGGTACGGCGTACTGTCGCCACCCTCGCCCTGTTCGCCGCCGCGGCTGCCCTGACCGGCTGCGGCGGCTCGTCCTCGCCCGCGACCGGCGCGGCGCCGAACGCCGACCGCGCCGCGGCCGCCGAGGGTGTCAGCCCGGACGTCAACCTGGACCAGTGCGGGAAACCGACCCGCACCGTCAAGCACGACCTCGGCACCACCACCGTGACCGGCAGCCCGACCAAGGTGGTGGCGCTGGAGTACTCCTTCGTCGACGCCCTGGTCGCGGTCGGCATGTCGCCGATCGGGGTCGCCGACGACGACCAGCCCAAGCGGATCATCCCCGCCCTGCGCGAGAAGGTCGGCGAGTACAAGTCGGTCGGCCTGCGCGCCACCCCGAACATCCAGGTGATCACCGCCCTCAAGCCGGACCTGATCGTGGCCGACAGCGGTCGGCACAAAGCGATCTACGCGCAGCTGTCCAAGATCGCGCCGACGATCGCGTACGCCAGCCTGAACGGCAACTACCAGCAGGTGCTGGACAGCGAGATGTCGACCGCGATCGCGCTGAACAAGTGCGACGAGATGAAGACCCGGCTGTCCGAGCACGCCAAGACGATGGCCGACCTGAAGGCCGTCGCACCGGCCGACGAGAGCCGCAAGGCGCTCTTCGTCCGCGCGTCGGACAAGGGCTTCACCGGGTTCCCGCCGAAGGCCTACACGCCGGGCGTGCTGGCCGTGATCGGCATCGAGTCGCCGCTGCCGGACGAGTCCGGTGACGCGTCGGTCTCGCTGACGCTGGAGACCCTGGTCGCCACCAAGCCGGACGTCATGTTCATCGCCCCGAACGACGGACCGACGCTGCGCGACACCTGGGCGAAGAGCCCGTTGTGGAAGGAGATCCCGGCGGTCAAGAACAACGCGTCGTACGACGTCGACCCGAACGAGTGGTCCCGGTCGCGCGGCCTGATCGCGTCCGAGGTCGTCGCCAAGGAAGCCGTCAAGCTCCTCTACGGGAAGTGAACCGGCCATGTCCGTAGGCACTGCGTCCAGACCAGGGCCCAGGCCGGCCGAGGACGCCGCCACCCGGAAGCGTCCGAAGATCGTCACGAACAGGCAGCGGGTCACCTGGGTGACGCTGGCGCTGCTGGTGGTGGTCGTGGCCGGCGTGGTGTGGGGCCTGTCGATCGGAAGCCAGCCGATTCCGTTGTCGCGGATCCCGGGCGCGATCGTCAAGGCCGATCAGCCCGACGAGTTGATCATCCAGGCGATCCGGCTGCCGAGGGTGGTGCTGGCGCTCTGCGTCGGCGCCGCCCTGGCGGTCGCCGGTGCGTTGATGCAGGCGGTCGCCGCGAACCCGCTCGCGGCGCCGGAGATCATGGGCGTCAACGCCGGCGCGGTGTTCGTCGTCGTCCTCGCGATCACCGTGGTGCCGTCGCTGTCGGGGGCGCCGACGATCCTGCTGTCGTTCGGCGGCGCTGCCGCGGCGGGTGTCTCGGTGATGCTGCTCGCGGGATCAGGGCGCGGCCGGGTCAGCCCGATCCGGCTCGCGCTGGCCGGTGTCACGGCGAGCAGCCTGCTGATCTCGCTGACGCAGGTGCTGATCATCTTCGACGAGAACTCGGCCGACAGCGTGCTGTTCTGGCTGGTCGGCGGCGTCAACTTCGCCTCGTGGGCGGACATTCGCAACCTGCTGCCGTGGCTGGTGCTGGGCCTGCTCGGAGCGTTCGCGATGGCCCGGCCGCTGAACCTGCTGGCGCTCGGTGACGACATGGCCCGCGGGCTCGGCCAGAACGTCGAGCGGACCCGGATGATGGGGTCGGCGCTGGTGATCGTGCTGTGTGGCGCGGCGGTGTCGGTGGCCGGTCCGGTCGCCTTCATCGGCCTGATCGTGCCGCACATCATGCGCCGGCTGGTCGGTTCCAGCTACACGGTCCTGCTGCCGCTGTGCGCGGTGGCCGGCGGCGTCCTCGTGCTCTACGCCGACATCGTGTCCCGCTACGTCAAGCCGCCGTTCGAGGTGCCGGCCGGTGTTGTCACCGCGCTGCTCGGCGCTCCGATCTTCGTCTACCTCGCTCGCCGACAGAAGGTGACAAGCTCATGAACGAGCGTAGCGAGTTCATCATCCAGCTCAGTCCACTTGTGCCTCATCGGCGCCCGGAGCGAAGCGAGGACGTCGATGAGTAGTACGGCGATAGTCGCGCAGCACGTACGGCGTACGTCGCTGGCCAAGCGTTATCCCGGTGTCCTGATGGGATCGCTCGGCGTGCTGGCCGTGGTGCTGAGTTTCTACAGCCTCAGCGTCGGCGCGACCGAGGTGTCGATGGGCGACGTGTTCAACGCCGTGATCGGCAACACGACCGACCAGGCGGCGCAGATCGTCACGCAGTTCCAGTTGCCGCGGGTTCTGCTGGCCTGGCTGGTCGGGATCGCGCTCGGTGTGTCGGGCGCGGTGATGCAGGGCGTGATCCGCAACCCGCTCGCCGCACCAGACGTCGTCGGCGTGACCAAGGGCGCCGGGTTCGCGGGCATGCTGTTGCTGCTCGCGATCCCGGGGATCCCGGTCGTGGCCGTCGTACCGGCAGCCTTCGTCGGCGGCCTCGCGGCCGCTGCACTGGTGTACCTGCTGGCCTACCGCCGGGGCGCGACGCCGGTGCGGATCGCGCTGGTCGGGATCGCGGTCAGCGCGGCCTTCGAGGCGGGGATCCGGTTCCTGCTGGTGCGCAACCCGCTCGACGTGAGCGCGGCGCTGATCTGGTTGACCGGCAGCCTGTTCGGCCGGTCGATGCGGTCGGTGCTGGAGATCCTGCCCTGGGTTCTGGTCCTGGTGCCGCTGATCGTGATCTGGAGCCGCAAGCTCGACGTCCTCGGGCTCGGTGACGACCTCGCCGCCGGGCTCGGCGAGCCGGTCGAGCGGACGCGCCGGACGTTGCTGCTGTTCTCGGTCGCGCTGGCCGCGGCCGCGGTCGCGGTGTCCGGCACGATCGGCTTCGTCGGCCTGATCGCCCCGCACATGGCCCGCCGGGTGTTCGGCGGCCGGCACCTCGCGTCGATTCCGGCCGCGGCGTTGTTCGGCGTACTGCTGATGCTCTTCGCCGACATGCTCGGCCGCGGGATCGCCCCACCGCTCGAGATCCCCGCCGGGCTGGTGACAGCCGTCGTCGGCGGACCGTACTTCCTCTACCTGCTCGTGAAGACCGGAAAGTAGGAGAACCGCCATGCGTCTGCAGGCACAGAGCGTCCAGCTCGCCTATGACCAGCGGGTCATCGCTCGCGACCTCACCCTGACCATCCCGGACGGAAAGGTCAGCGTGCTGATCGGGCCGAACGGCTCCGGCAAGAGCACCGCGCTGCGGGCCCTGGCCCGGCTGCTGCCTCCGCAGCGGGGAAGTGTGATCCTGGACGGGAAGTCGATCCAGGAGACCCCGACCAAGGAGGTGGCCCGGCTGCTCGCGATCCTGCCGCAGGTGCTGGTCACGCCCGAGTCGATCTCGGTCGAGGACCTGGTCTGGTTCGGCCGCCATCCGCACCGGGCCTCACTGAAGGTCCCGAGCCCCGCCGACAAGGAAGCTGTCGAGTGGGCGATGCAGGTGACCAGTACGGCGGAGCTGCGGCACCAGCACGTGGACCAGCTGTCCGGTGGCCAGCGGCAGCGGGTCTGGATCGCGCTGTGCCTGGCCCAGGGCACGGACCTGATCCTGCTCGACGAGCCGACGACGTACCTGGACGTCGCCTACCAGCTCGAGGTGCTCGACCTGCTGCACCAGCTCAACCAGGAGCAGGGCAAGACGGTGGCGATGGTGCTCCACGACTTCAACATGGCCGCGGAGTACGCCGACCACGTGTTCGTGATGAAGTCCGGCAGCCTGGTCACCCAGGGATCGCCGGAGGACGTGTTCACCTGCGACATCATCCGGGACGTGTTCGGGGTGGAGTCGAAGGTCGTTCCGCACCCGGTCAGTGGCAAGCCGATGTGTATCCCGCTGAGGGCCGGCCTACGGGCCGAGCTGTCAGTGGCAACCGGATAGGAGTTACTGCATGACGTTGAGCCCTGCGGAAGTCGCCGAGCGGTCCGAACGGGTCGCGCCGCGACTGCGTGAGCACCTGCCGCCCACGCCGTTCGTCCGGTTCGGCGCGTTCAGCGACGAGCTCGGGGCAGACGTGCTGGTGAAGTGCGAGCACCTGCAACGCACCGGCTCGTTCAAGGCCCGTGGTTCGATGGCGAAGATCCTGACGCTGACGGACGAGCAGCGCGAACGCGGCGTGGTCACCGCCTCGACCGGCAACCACGGCCTCGGGGTCGGGAACGCGCTGGCGACGCTCGGCGGCCGCGGCCTGGTCTATCTGCCCGAGAACGCGTCACCGAGCAAAGTGGCCGCACTGCGCCGGCTCGGTCTCGAACTACATGCCGAGGGCAACGACTCCGGCGTGCTCGAGCCGAAGGCGCGGGCCTACGCGGCCGAGCACGATCTGGCCTACATCCCGCCGTACAACGACCCGGACATCATCGCCGGGCAGGGGACGGTGGCGGTCGAGATCCTCGAGCAGTTGGGCGGGGAGCCGCTCGACGCGGTGGTCGTCGCGGTCGGCGGTGGCGGCCTGGTCAGTGGGGTCGCGGCGGTCCTCAAGAAGCACCTGCCCGACATCCGCGTGTACGGCGCCTCGCCGGTCCGCGACGACGCGATGGCCGCGTCCGTGCGGGCCGGGGAGATCGTCCAGGTCGACGCGCAGGAGACGTTGTCCGACGGTACGGCGGGCAGCGTCGAGCCGGGCAGCATCACGTTCGACCTGTGCCGTGAGTTGGTCGACGACTGGGTGCTGGTGAGTGAGGACGCGATCAGCGCCGCCCTGCGGATGGTGATCGACACCGAGCACCAGTTGATCGAAGGGTCCGCCGCGATGGCGTTCGCGGCGGCGCGGGCCCGCCGTACCGAGCTCGAAGGCAAGCGCGTCGCCGTAGTGTCCTGCGGCGGCAACATCTCGGCCGGCACGTTGGTGGCCGCCCTGGCGTAATCCCTCCCGCCGAAGCACCCGAGGAGCCCCCGCCCCGGGGGGGGGGGGCTGGGCCGGTTTATGGGGGGGGGGGAAGGGGTTTAACACACGGCACAGAGGTG
>NZ_JBFAHB010000145.1:0-7506 GCF_040653975.1 Kribbella sp. NPDC050820 | reverse complement strand
GATGGGCGGTGTGAGAACTCCCATCATCGGAAGACCTCGACCCTACCCGGCCACCGACGCGCCCACCCGCACTACACCCTCAACTGCGAAGAGCCTGAATAGAACGCCCGTTATATCCCAACACAACGCCTGTTCGAGGCACAGAAGTGGCTCAAACGCGACCTGCTGCAGCGCGCGGTCAGATTGACCACTCAACAGTAGATCTGACGCTGCTGCTGTAGTTCAAACATTTGTGCAGCACCTACCCCCAAGGCCCCTAAACGCAAGGCTCCCCCTTGACTCAGCTGCGGTCAATCGTGTGGGAGCTTCAATGCGAACGGAGCCTCCTCAGACTCGCCACAGCTTGCTCCCCTCGCCGGCGGATTCCGTCAGGTGTCGCAGTTGTTACACGGATGACGCCGGTGTCCGATCACGAGATCATGCTGATCACAGCTGCGGCCGGAGGGGGAACCATGTTCGGATCACAAGCCTTAGAGACCGCGATCGGCCTCGCCCTCATGTTCTTCGTCATAGCTACAGCGGCCTCGATGATCACCGAAACCATTGCGCAAGTCTTCAGCACACGCGCCAAAAATCTAAAGAGCACCATCGGTGCTCTGCTCGCGGGAGTCGCGGCCGACGAGACTCATCTCAGCGAAGCCGTAGAGTCATTCAAAGGCACCGCGGTCTACGATGCCGCGAAGGCGGGAGCAGGCCGGCGACTCGGCCGGGTTCGTCGGGATCCTAGCTACCTGTCGGCGAAGGCATTCGCCGACGGCGCGCTGGAGTTGCTCAAACGAGACGGCAGACTAGTTGACCTCGAGCACTGGCCGGCTGGGCTTCGGAAGTTGCTGGAGCCGATCGTCACGGAGGTCGGGGCCGACCTGGTCAGCATCAAGGCCAGCCTCGAGCGAACCTTCGACGAGGCCATGGAGCGAACCCAAGGTGCCTACAAGCGTTGGGCCACCGCAGTGCTGTTCGTCATCGGTCTGATCATCGCCGTCGCCGGCAACGTGTCCACCATCGATGTTGCGAGCAACCTGTGGCGGGACTCAGTCACGCGCCAGGCGGTCGTTGATGCGGCAGGTCAGGTCGCTGCGGACGGCTCGACGCAAACCGAGATAACAAACGTGGCTCAAGCAACGGACGAGCTGGAGCAGCTCGGCCTCCCGCTCGGCTGGACACAAGCAGCACAGAATGAGTGGACGAATGGGTTCGGACTCGCAGAAGTGACTGCGGTTGGCGGTTGGCTTCTCACGGCGGTGCTCGTGATGATGGGCGCACCCTTCTGGTTCGACCTCCTTACCAAGCTTGTAACTCTGCGCTCTAGTGGGGCCAAGCCTCCGACAGCACCCGCGGATCCCTTGTCGGCGACGTCCGCCGTCGAGGCCCGCCAACAGACGTCTGCGCTCAAGACAGAACTGGAGCAGCCCAGTCGTGGCTTGGCTGTTCTACGAGCGTTCGCACCGCAGAAGAAGACGGATCGCGGCCAGCAGATCGATGCTGCACCATCCGTAGAGGATTACCTCGCGCGCGCGCTACGTGTTCCCAGGGCGTGAGTCGAGCACGCACTGGAGCGACCGGAGAACGATGCTGTCCACAACGCACACTTGTCGATAGGAGGCGGCCCGTGGTGCAACGAGTGGTGATCCGGCTGACGGACGATCTCGACGGCAGAGAGATCCCTGCTGGCAAGGGTGAGACCTTGCCCTTCGCGCTCGACGGCAAGTCATACGAGATCGACCTCAGCGCCAAGAATGCGGCAGCGTTCCGCAAGGCCCTTGCGCCTTTTGTCGAGGCCGCTCGGCCGATTAAGAACAGGCCCGGGAGACGGGCCGCGGCCGTCCGCGCCACTGGTGCAGATGCTCGCACCGTCAAGGAGTGGGCTCGTGCGAACGGGTACGAAGTCAACGACCGAGGACGAGTCCCGGCCCAGATCCGGGAGGCCTTCGCCGCCGCAAACTAGCGCAGTCATCGGCGGGCCGGAGACCTGCAAAGGGTCCGCCGGGGGTGGTTGCCCCGACGGCCAACTCACCCGTCGTCGCCACCAGCTGATATCAGACCGGCTATCGGCGGCGGCCTCGCGCCAGCCACCGCGAAAACGATCGTTTCTCAACACCCCGCCCGGCACCACGGAATTGTGAATTTCCGAAGTCGCCTGCACTGGTGACCCGGGTAGCTCGAGTGTGTGTTGCAGGCGACTTCGGATCATCGGTGTGTCGCGAACTCGTCTGCACTGCGTGCGTTCCGTCCTGTACTTGTGTTCACGACGGTGGAGGCTGCGGACTGGCCGACGACCAGAGCTGGACCCGGTGGAAGGCCACGACCGCACCGACCAGCTCGTGGTGGTCTGGCTGCCGTTGGCCAGCCGACCGATCCATTCTGCGGCTGAACGACCCCACGACGACTATGACTGCCGGCCCCGGGATGCCCCGTCAACGGATCGTGACGACAGCCCGGGACTTGACTGAACGACGGCCGTCGCCAATCAGCACTTATTCGATGGCGGCCTGTTGCCTGAGGACGAGCGGTAGTTACTCCGGGACAGCTAACGTTCGGCCGGCGTCACGGGCCGCGGCGATGCTGCGGGCAAGGGTGGCGTGCAGGGCGGTGTCCTCGTCGGCCGGCGTCCCGCTCCTCAACCGGTTGGTGTCGCGGCCGGGGGCTTCGCCGTAGCGGCGGCGGTACTCGCGGTTGAACTGGGTGGCGCTGTCGTAGCCGACGCGGTGCGCGATGGTCGCGACGTCGTCGGCTCCCGAGACGAGGAGCAGCCGCGCCTGGTGGAGCCTGATCTGCTTCTGGAACTGGATCGGGCTGAGCGCGGTGACGCCTTGGAACTTGCGGTGGAAGGCCGACGCGCTGAGCCCGCAGCTGCCGGCGAGCTCGTCGACGCGGAACGGTTCGGCGTAGTTCTCGGTGATCCACCGCACCGCGCGGCTGATCTGGGTGGTGCAGCTGTCGGCGATCCCGATCTGCGCGAGGTTCGCCCCGAGCGGACCGGTGAGGAGACGCCAGAGGATCTCCCGCTCGGCCATCGGCGCGAGCACCGCCTGGTCCTGCGGCCGATCGATGAGGCGCACCATCCGCAAGACGGCGTCGACCAGCTCGGGCTCGGCGTCGGCGACACCGACCGCAGGAGGGGCAGCGCTGGTCCGCACGGGCACAACGCCCGGCGGCGCCTCGAGCAGCAGTGACGCGACGGCGGCGGGTCGCAGCACCAGCCCGAATCCCAGCGCGGGCCGGTCCGGAGCAGCCTCGCAGTAGTGACCGGTGATCGGGACGTCGACGGAGGCGACGAGGTACTGCCCGGGACCGTACTCGAGCACGCGATCGCCCACCGAGATCCTTTTGCGCCCCTGGGTGATCAGCGCGAAGACCGTGCCGGACCCGTTGGTCGACGGCGCCTCCACCGCATCGGTGCGGGCGAGCAGCATTCCCTCGATCGCGGTCGTCTGGTCGGGACGGGCGTGCTTCTCGATGTGTCGGCGCAGCTCCTCGAGCGGCGGGGTGCGGTCGTCGTACCGCTGGTTCCTCGGTTGTGGGCTGGTCACGGAACGAATGTACGGCGCCCACGTGGTAGTCGTCGCCGGGTTCTGCTTCGTCGAGCAGGATCAGGCAATCATCTGCGAGGTCTGGTCTCACGCCGCGCGAGCCTGGACTGGTTCGCTGAACGGGTCGAAAGAGCCCCGCACCGATCGGTGCGGGGCACACCACCCGAAAGGCAACAGCGATGAACATCGAGTACGGATTCCAGGCCACCATGACCGCCAAGGAGGGGAAGGCGGACGAACTCGTCGAGCTCCTGCTCTCCGGCCCCACCGTCGGGCCTTCAGCGCACGAGGGCTGCCTGGTGTTCCTGGTCAGCCGGTGCCACCCAGCCCGACGTGGTCCACCTCGTCGAGGGCTGGGTGAGCGAAGAGGTGCACCACGCCGTCTTCAACGACCCCGAGTCGCAGGGCTACATCGCACGCTCCGCGGAGCTCGTCGCCGATGCGCAATACGCCGACTTCGTCCCTTTGGGCGGCAAGGCAACCCTCGCCCCGGCCACGTCCCCGTCCGCCACCAGCCTCTGATCGCGATGGACAACCTCACAGCCGCCATGACGACCGTCCGCCCGAGTCTCGATCGGGAGCTCAGCGCCCTGGTCGCCGACATGCCCGAGGTCCCTCCTCTCAACGCGGAGACCCTTCCCACGATCCGCCCGTTCGCGACCGTCGACGCGGAGGTGGCGCTTGCTGGGCACGACCTGGACCGGCGCGATGTCACCGTCCCCAGCTTCGACGGCGCACCCCTCCCGCTCACCATCCTCACCCCGGCCAGAAGCGGCGAGCCCCGTACGGCGGTGCCTTGTATCTACTGGGTGCACGGCGGTGGGATGGTCATGGGTGACCGCTTCTCCCAGATCGACATCCCACTCGACTGGCTCGGGAGCTTCGGCGCCACCGTGGTGTCGGTCGACTACCGCCTCGCGCCCGAGGCATCGGGAGCGACGCTCGTGGAGGATTGCTATGCCGGCCTCAGCTGGGTGGCCTCGCACGCGGACGAGCTCGACATCGATCCCGCTCGGGTCATCGTGGCCGGTACGAGCGCCGGTGGCGGACTCGCGGCCGGTACCACCCTTCTCGCGCGCGATCGACAAGGCCCGGCGATCGCGGCTCAGGTCCTGATCTGCCCCATGCTCGACCATCGCAACACGACGGAGTCCAGCCGCCAGTTCACTGGTCCTGCTGTCTGGTCCCGCGAGGCGAACGAGTTCGGCTGGCGATCGGTCCTCGGCGACCTTGCCTACCTTGGCGACGGCGAGGTACCCGGCTACGTCTCACCTGCGCTCGCCGAGGATCTCGCCGGGCTGCCGACCACCTATGTCGACGCTGGTAGTGCCGAGGTCTTCCGCGATGAGAATGTCGCCTACGCGTCCCGTATCTGGGCGGCGGGCGGGCAGGCCGAGCTCCACGTGTGGGCCGGCGGCTTCCATGGTTTCGATGCCCTCTTCCCACAGGTCCAGGTATCGAAAGCAGCACGCGCCGCCCGAAGCGACTGGCTCTCGCGGGTGCTCCGCGACGCGACGCTCACGAGCTGATGGCCACAGCACTCGCCCACCGCCGCCGCAGTCTGGTGGGTCGCTCGCCGACCGAGCAGCACCGAACGGCCACCCCACTGGAGCTGCTGTACGACCTGGTATTCATCGTCGCATTCGGACAAGCGGCTGACGAGCTGGCGCACCACGTCGCGGCAGGCCGGCCAGTCGTCGGGGTCGTCGGGTTCAGCCTCGGGGTCGTCCTGATCTCGTGGGCCTGGGGCAGCTACACCTGGTTCGCGTCGGCGTACGACGAGGACGACTGGATCTGCCGGCTCACCACCATGGTGCAGATGGTCGGCGTCATCATCGTCGCGCTCGGACTGCCCGAGATGTTCGCCTCGCTCGCCGGGGCCGAGAACGGCGGCTACGGCATCGTGGTCAGCGGTTACGTCGTGATGCGCGTGCCGATGGCAGTCCAGTGGTTGCGGGCGGCCCGCAACGATCCGGTACGTCGGCCCGCACTGATGACGTACTTCTGGACCATCGCCCTCGCCCAGGCCGGATGGACGTTCCTCGCGGCGATTGCCCTTCCCCTGCCCGCTGCGACAGCTATCGGGGTGGCGCTGCTTGCGATCGAGACGGTCGGGCCGGTGATCGCGCAGCGTGGGAAGGGCGGGACTCCCTGGAACGCCGACCACGTTGCGGAGCGCTACGGGCTACTTGTCATCGTCGCCCTCGGCGAGGTCGTCTTCGGCACCGTCGCCGCGGTGTCGGCAACAGTGCACGGTCCCACCGGTTGGAGCATCGATGCGGCCGTAACCGCGACCGCGGGGATCGGGCTCGCGCTCGCGATGTGGTGGATGTACTTCACCGTCCCCTCAGCACTCGTCCTGCGAGTCCACCGGGAGCGTGTGTTCTTCTGGTCCTACGGACACCATGTCATCGTGGGCGCGATCGTGGCCGTCGGTGCCGGCTTGCACGTAGCCGCACTCCACCTCCAGCACGACTCCCAGGTCGGGGCCGTGCCCACGGTCCTGACGGTGGCGATCCCCCTCGTGATCTTCGTCTGGATGCTCTATGCCCAGTGGAACACCCTGGTCAGGATCGGCAACCGTCGTCACCTCGGCCTGATCATCGGCACCTCGGCGGTGACCGTCCTTGCGGTCGTTCTGGTCGCAGCGGGAGTCTCCATCGCCGTGGGCCTGGCGGTGATCGCGGTAGCGGCCATCATCCCGATCGCTGGGTTCGAGTCCGTCGGACACCTCGACCTCGCCGCTGCTCTCGCCCCTGACGACTGAGGACTCACGTGTCTCCTGCTTCCGGAGAACAAAGGGGGTGCGGTTGCGGGTGGCGCTGACCGAGGTCAGTCGACCGTGGCGATCGCCTTCCGGATGATCCGGATGTCGCGTCAGGCTGCGACTGAATCGGGACGTGCGGTGCCTCGACCCTAATGGGGGTGCATCACCGAGGTATCGACCAGAGTGGTGTCCGAGTCCGCCGGCGGGATCGGCAAGTCACCGGCGAAGGCAGGAGTCCGACCCGCTCCGCGTGCCGCCCCGAACTCACCACGAGGTGTAGTTGCTGTTAGCAAGGATAGATCGGGAGCTGGCGCACCGTAGGGTGATTAGGCCCGAGACAAGTGGCGGTAGATGGTAGGGCGGGTGACGCCGAATTCTGACGCGATTTGAGCCACGGTGTACCGCCGCTTCCCGTCGGCGCCGGTTTCTTCGTACATCTGGCGGGCGAGGGTGACCTGGCGGGGGCCGAGTTTGGGTTTCTGGCCGCCGGTGCGGCCGCGAGCGCGCGCTGCCGCGAGTCCGTCGATCGTGCGCTCCGACATCAACGCGTGCTCGAACTCGGCGATGGAGCCCAGGATCTGGAAGAACATGCGACCGACCGCGGTGGAGGTGTCGATGCCCTGGTCGAGCACCACCAGATCCACTCCGCGCGCCTGCAGGTCTTTTGAAAGCTCGATCAGGTGCTCCAACGATCGGCCGAGCCGGTCCAGCTTGGTGATCACCAGCTGGTCACCCGTACGGTTGGCCGACAACAAGGCCCGGTCTAGTTCCGGGCGGCGGGCGAGCTTCCCGGATGCCTTGTCGATGAACACATCGTCGCAGCCGGCCGCGCGGAGCGCATCGTGTTGTGCCTCGGGGTGTTGATCGCGGGTGGAGACCCGTCCGTAGCCGATTCGCATGGGCTGGACTGTATCGCGAACCCCCGACCACGTGACGTTGCCGCGTACACGGCATTCGTTACACGAGGCCGCGCCTGGACAACACGAGCATTCCGAGATGTCTCGCAAACGAATCGTTACCGGACGGCCAGCCGCGAGAGCCCGCCGGACGGCACCCGACGTTGTGCAGGCGACTACGGACATCTGTGCAGACGGCTTCGGACATCGACAATCGCTGTGAATGTCCGAAGTTGTCTGCACGGGATCCGCGCTGTCGGTGGAGGGTTGTGCAGGGGACTTCGAGTTAGGCCGGTGTACTGAACTCGTCTGC
>NZ_JBFAHB010000144.1:0-7547 GCF_040653975.1 Kribbella sp. NPDC050820 | reverse complement strand
CCGCTGGCGGTTCGACGATCCTGGCGTCGATCCCCCCGACCAGTGCCTGTGCAGACGACTTCAGTCATGTGTGCAGACGACTACGAACATTGACACTGCTGATCAGCTATGTCGGGTGGATCCCCCTGCCTATCCTGCTGGCCGGCCTCACGCTCTCGCAGGTGGTGCAGGCATGGCACGTCCAGCTGATCGCAGTCGGGTTCGGCATCGTGGACGCGCTCAGCTACCCGGCCCGGCAGGCGTTCATCACCGAGATGGTCGGACCGGCCCAGCTGCGCAACGCGATCAGCATCACCTCCTCGGTGATCTACCTCGCTGGGCTGGTCGGTCCGGCGATCGGCGGCCTGTTGATCAGCACGGTCGGGCTGGGCTGGTCGTTTCTCGTTACCGCGGCCTGCTACACGGTGCCCCTCGTAGCGCTGACCCGGATACGCACCGCCGAATTGCATGCGCTCCCGCTGGCGCCGGCCGAGCGCGGGCAGCTACGCGCCGGGCTGCGTTACGCGGTGAGCCGGCCAGATGTGCTCTGGCCCACGATTCTCGTCGGCCTCTTCGCAATGTTCACCGGCAACCTGACGGTGACGCTGGCCGTCTACGCCAAGTCGGTGTACCACTCCGGTGCCGGTGGGTACGGACAGCTCACCGCGATCGTGGCGGTTGGCTCGCTGATCGGCGCGCTCATCGCAGGCCGCCTACACCGCACGCGACTGCGCACCCTGATGCTCTTCGCAGCAGCGCTCTCCGCCCTCTATGTTGTCGCGGCGGTCGCGCCCTCCCGGCTCATCTTCTGCGCGCTGCTGGCGGGCATCGGCGCAGCCACCCTTCTGCTGCAGACCTCGGCTAATTCCACCGTCCAGCTCGCCGCCCACGACAGCATCCGCGGACGGATCGTGGGCATCTACGTACTCGTCTACCTCGGCAGCATCGCCATCGGTGGCCCGTTGCTGGGCATCATCGTCCAGCATTTCGGACCCCGCGCCGGCATGCTGCTCGCCGGCACCCTGCCCGGCACCGCAACCCTGCTCATCGCCGCCATCCTGCTCGCCATGCGGCTACAACGTGGTCGTACCCGCCCAGACCGGGCACTCGTCTGACCGATGCAGCAACCTGCCCGCGGCCTCACCAGCCCTGCGTGCCCTGCCGTGGCCGCTCACGCAGATCCGCCGCATGAGCCCGCTCGGCGCACTCCTCTAATGCGAGTGCCGACCGTCCGGTGGCGTTGCCGGACGGCCGGCACTCTTCCAGGCTCGAGCGCTTGTACGCCGCGATCGAATACGGCGGCCTAGATGTCCTGCTGCTACCCGGGCAACCCTCTCAACTGCAGGATCAGCCGATCGGCGTCGGTGGCTGTCGATGTTCGGAGTCGTCTGCACAGGTCGGCCGCTGGTGGAGGTTGCTGTGCAGGCGAGTGCGAGTCGTGGCGGTGTACCGAAGTCGTCTGTACTAGCGTCCGGAGCTCGGCAGGTTCTCGGGTTTGGAGCTCTGCGTGGAGCGGGACGGGGTGTCCGTGCAGCCGAGTTCGGTCAACTGTGCAGCCGACTTCGAACATCGACAGATCCGGATCGGACACGCCGAGGTGAACGTCGAAAAACGTGTTGCGAAGGCGGAGTGTCCAACAACTCGGCGGCGACCGTTTGTGGAACAGGCCACGGCAAGGTCGCTGTCTGAGCTGACAGCGGCTCACCAACGGAGCCTGTAGGTCAGCCATGACGCCTTGAACGTTGGGGTGTTGCTGATGTTGACGACTCTCCTCGAGTCGACCCGGCTCACGGTCGAGAGAGAGAGAGAGAGAGAGAGGGAACTATGCGCGCCGGCCGTACAACGACTGCCCGTACGAGGGCACCGAGGCTGAGGTCGACGACCACATCGCCGAACTGGTGTCGGTCGACGACCCGGACTACGCAGAAGGGAACGTGGGAGAAGTGAGCACTCACTAGGGGTCCCCGGTCAGCTTCGGCTGGCCGGGGATTTTCTTATGTCGAACGTGTGGTCCGCAGCCTCTTGGATCGCGCCATCATCCCAGTAGATGACGGTCGCCCCGTCGTGGCCGTGGATCGCCAGCAGCGCTTCGAGGCTGTCCCACACCGACACGCTGGGATGCTCGCCGAGCCAGCACAACGCGACCATGCCATTGCTGAATTGGGTGATTTGGGCAACGACCCCGGTGCCGCTCGTACCGGTCACGTCGCGGTGACGGAACAACTCGCCGATGCGGTGCGGGATCATCGCAGCACCAACACCATCACGGTGGCGGCCGCGACGATCACGCGTATGGCGGCGTTCGGCAGCGTGAAGCTGCCAGGCTTCTTGATCCTCTCGTTGAAGTCCTCGAAACCCGTCAGGCCGAGCGCGGACCCGCTGGAGTGGGCGCGGGGATCCGCGACGGCATCGATTCCGCCGCGCCCTGCTTTCACTGTTGCATTTCCATTCTCGTGCGCGCCAGGAGTGGAGGTTGGGTGCTGGAAGGGGCCGCTGGCACCCAACTCCGGACCACGATAGAGATGGTTGCCCCGGTCAAGGGTTGACCCATCCGCGATACGGACAAGGTGCAGAGGCCGGGCCGACGGCATCGCCATGCGGACGTTCCTCCGAGCCAACCCCGACAGCTGGGCGTGTGCTGGAAAGAGATGCGGCGTGCGGCGGAGGGGTGGCCGGGCGGCGTGTCAAATGCACAGGGCAACGCGCAACGGCCGGGCGGTCCCCTGTGCGCACAGCCATGACCTCTCCCACCACGCCGCGCGGTCAGCAGCTACCTGCGGGCTGCCGACCCGTGAAAGGCAGCCGATGCTCAGCAGCGACACCGAGGCGCACGACACCCCAGGTCACCGTGTGGCGGCGTACCGGCCGAACTCCGCGAGGATCTGGGACGCCCCTGCTGGGCGGCAAAAGACAACTACCGCGTCGACCGCGAGGTACGGGATCTGCTGTGGAAGGTGAGCCCCGGGTTCTGGCGGGTCGCCCTGGTGAGCAGAGCGTTCAGGGTCCATGCGGTCAAGTAGCTGGTTGCCGTCGGCATCAGACAGTTCATCGACTGCGGCCCGGGAATGGCCGACCCGGGGGTGCATGACCAGCGAGATCGCTCATGCAGTCGACTCGACAGCGCGGGTCGCGTACGTCGACCGCGATCCGGTGGTGCTCCTGCATGCCGAAGGGCTGCTCGACGATGACGACTCGGGCCGGGTCACGGATGCAAGCGGCGGATGAGTGCGCCGCCTACGAGGTGCCCCCGGAGGAAGTCGGCGAGAGCGGCCAGGTCGCTGCCTGGCACGGAGCGGGCCGGCGCGGCGGTCGACAGACGGGAGCGCTTCTTGGGTGCGGGCCCGCGCCGTCGTACGGGTTTGCCCATCGCCACCGCGCGCAGCTTCGTGGCTTCGATGTCGATGGCGGCAATTCCGGTCTCGGGAGGCGGCGCGAGCCGCTGCTCGTCCCAGTCGTCGCTGTTGCCCGGCTCGGTCAGCCGGCCGAGCGGATCGATGTGCGCCACGGCTGCCCGGTACGCAGCCAGCGCGACGGCCGCGTAGTCCCGGGCAGCCCGCGCAGCATGAGCGGCCAGCAGGTCGGCATGAGCGGTTGCGAGCGCGATGCGCTGCCGGGCGGTGTCCTGCCACAGCTTGCGGCGCTCCTCGGCAAGCCTGGCGGCCTCCGCAGGCAGGAGCGGGTCCGGATCGGCTTTGTCGATGCCGGCCAGCTCCTTCTCGGAAGCCTGGTGGTCGTCGGCCGCCCGGCGCCATGCGGCGCACAGCGCTCGGTAGTACTGCTGGTGACGGGTGAGGATCTCGTCTGCGCCAGCCAGCCAGGGTTCGACGTCGGCCCCTGTCGGGGTGTGAAGCACGTACGTCGGGGTGTGCCGCGACGTGGGTGGCGTAGTGCTCGCGGTAGAAGTCGCGGCCGCGGTCGGTGATCTCGTAGGCGAGGCCTGTGTCGGCGGCGAGCGGCGGGTCGTGCTTGCCGATCAGTACGTACTCGATGGTCTTCGAGAAGCCCAGCTTCTCGCCGCGCTGGTCAGCGGCCCCACAGAAGCGCCAGCACCTCCCCATGCACGTTCGCTGAGCGCAGCCTTGGACGCGGGGCCGGTGCGCAGAGTGGTGCCGGCACGGGCGGCAGCTCGGCCGGCTCGGGTCAAGGCAACGGTGTGCATCATCAGCCCGAAGGGGTGGTGCGCCGCGTGTCTCTCGTGATCACTCCGCGGTCGGTCAGGGCTGCCATCGTGGCGCCGTTGCCTGGTTGTCCCAACCGTTCTTTCGACAACTGCGACTGCAGCCGAGTCAAGCCGAACAGCTCGCGGAGACTCGGTTCGTGGGCGAAGTCGATCTGGCGCCAGACTGCCGCTGGGGCGCTGTCGAAGTTGCCGCGCGCGGCGTCCTGTCGCCGCTCCGCCTCGATCTCGTGCTCGATGGCGTAGATGGCGGTCAGCCCCTGCTGGCGGTCGTTGAGCTCGGTCCAGGCGGCCAGCGCCTTCGACGTACGTGGAGCCACTTACGCCGTCCTACCCCGCCGGTCTGGCACACCGGGGGCAGACCCAGCCGTCGCCGTCGCGAGCCTGGCGCCACCCGTCGGCGGTGAGGGCGTCGGCCACCACCGGCGGGAGCTCGCCTGCTGCGGCCTGCTCGGCCAGCGGCCCGGTGACGATCGGGCCGTCGGCGCAGATCCGGCAGACGATCGGGTAGACCGCTCCCCTGGGCTGGCACTCGGCGCAGAACCGGCGCGTGGTGAGGTGCCCGGGAGCGGTCGGGGTCTCGGTGAGCCAGACGACCTGCAGGTCGTGCCGCTGCTCGATGGCTTCGGCGGCTGCGATGGGCGTGTGGCCGCACGTCGGGCACGGTCGGGCGCGCCGATGCGCCGCTGCACGCGCGGTACGGCGGCGTCCCCGCACCGGGGCGGTCATTCCGGGTCCCCGCCGGTCGACTGCCCCCGCCGGCGGCGCTGCCCGCCCGAGTCACTCGACGGCCTGTCGCCGCTGTCGCCGGCGAGCTGGCGGCGCAGCGTTTCGTTCGCTTGTTCCGCCGACCGGAGCGCGGCGTTCAGCGCGTCGACCCGTTCGGTCTGGGCCTGCTTCAGGTCCTCCAATTGCGCCAGGTGGTCACTGCGGGCCTGCTGCAGATCGGCCCGGGCGTCGCGCCGGATGGCGTCGACCTCGGTGCGGTGCTGCTGCCGGGCCTCCTGCAGCTCGGTCCGCAACTGCTCCGACGCCGCGCGAGCAGTCGCGGCCGCCTGCTCGGCGGCGTGCTGCTCGGCCTCAGCGCTCGCCTGTGCCCTCCGCGCCTCCTCCGCCGCGTGCTGCGCCTGCGTGATCTCCTCGTTCGCCGCCTGCTGGATCTCGCGGACCCGCTGCTCGGTGTCGGCGCGGACCTGCTCGGCCTCGGCCACCGCGGCCTCCCTGGCGTCCTCGGCATCCTGCTGCGCGCGCTGCGCGGCCTCGAGCGCCGCGGCGGTCTCGGTGCGGACCTGGTCCAGTTCGGCGAAGGCCTGGCGTGCGGCGGCGTCGGCTTCGTCGCGAGCCTCTTCGGCCGCGGCGGCGCGGTGGTCGGCGGCGCGACGGCGCTGGGCCTCCTCGCCCTGCAACCGCTCGGCCTCGGCCAGCTGCGCCCGGGTTTCGGCACGCACCTGGTCGACCTCGGCGGCCGCGGCTTCGGGGTCGCTGTAGGTCTGCAGCGTTTCCAGCGCGCCCAACAGGAAGGCCTGCAGGCTCTCCACCTTCGCCGGCAGGTCGGCCAGCTGCGCTTCCAACGTGGCTCGCGCCATCGAGACCGGCGCCGCTGCGCTGTCCCGGTCGACCACGACTCCCCCGCCGCCGCCCGTGCCCGTGGCCGCGCGCCTGATCCGCTCCTTGGCCAGCCAGGCGTTGCCCTTGCTGTGGACGACCTGGTTCCCGCGCGCGCCGCCGGGCCCCAGCTCGTAGCAGTACTTCCCCGGCGCGCCCGGCGTACCGGGCTCACTGACCGGCGTATTGGGGCAGTTCACGCCCGGAAACGCGCACAGACCGACGCGATCGGCCGGCATGGCCTCATCCGAAGGACTCGTCATGCCTCTCAGTCTACTGGATTTCGTCCATATGGTCCATAAAATTTACGTCTATATAGTCAATTCTAGAGTCTTTATAGACTGAACTTTATAGACGATAACTAGCGCATAATCCCCGTTATGCGCTACTCTGGGATCGTGGACGATCCAGCCGCCGACGGACCGGCGCCGCTCGTGTTCCGCCCCGCCGAGACGGCGGTCGAGCTGGCCCGGCCGGACACGACGACCGAGGCCGCGGTACGGCGGACCCTCGGGCAGCGGCGGCCGCTGCGGGCACCCCGCGCCGCGCCGCTGGTCGACCGGCTCGACCTGCTCGCCAGCGCGCTGACACCGGAGCTGACCGCGCTGGTCGTGCTGTGGCTCGGCGGCACCCGGCGCGGCAGCCGGGACACCCGGATCGCGTACGCCGACGACCTGTTGCTGTGGGCCGACTGGGCACGCCGCGACCTGGGCAGGGAACGGTTCGGCTTGGACCTGCACCGCGGCGAGGTCACGATGTGGCTCACCCGCCAGCAGGACGTCGGCGCCGCCGACGCCTCCATCTCCCGGCGGCTGTCGACGCTGTCCAGCCTCTACCGGTACGCCGCCAGTTGGGGACTCCCCGTCGTCTCCCCGATCTCCCTCGACGACCACCGCCCCAGGATCGAACGCGGCCGCCGCGCCACCTCGGCCCGCGTCCTGGACACCGACCAGGTCATGGCGATGCTCGCCGCCGCGCGCGATGTCCGCGATGCCCTGGTCGTCGGGTTGCTCTTCACCGACGCGCTGCGGGTGTCCGGGCTGTGCGCCGCGAACGACGCCGACCGCCACGACGAGGGACGACGGACCTGGCTCGCGGTCACCTTGAAGGGCGGGAAGACCAAGCTCGTGCCGCTCGAGACCACCGTGGCCGAGCTCCTCGACCTCTACCTCGAAGCCCGCCCGCCCTGGACCGGGACTGGGCCGTCCCCGCTCATCGTCGACGCCGCCGGGAAACGGCTCGACCGCCACGACGTCACCAGGATGCTGCGCCGCCTCGCCAGAGCCGCGGGCATCCCCCGGCCCGAGAAGGTCACCCCGCACTCCCTGCGCGCGACCGCCATCACCGACCAGAAGCGCCGCGGCCACAGCGCCGAAGATCTCCAGGAACTGTCCACCCACGCCGATGTCCGCACCGTCATGATCTACATCGACGACGCCGGAAGAAACCAACGCGTCGCCGCCATCACCGACGACCTCGGGCGTGTTATGACCGCCGTCCCCCGCCACCTTCGCCCACTGGCGTGATCTTCGTTGGTGAACTAGGGGCTGCGGTTTGATGACCTTGCGCATGGCTCGCGACAGCCCGCGCAACCAGACAAGATCCCGACCAGACGTGGTCAGCGCTCAACCGCGCGATTGCCGCGCTCGAGAAGGCCGAGGACGCGGCGATGACCCCCGAAGCCGAGCTGGATCGACGGTCGCGTCGACACGCTGCTCGGCGCGCTGGACGAGCTCGGCATGTCCGTCTCCCGCGCCGCCGCCACGGAACTTCATCCAGGAACGTG
>NZ_JBFAHB010000143.1:0-7592 GCF_040653975.1 Kribbella sp. NPDC050820 | reverse complement strand
ACCAGTCCCCAAACACCTACGAGACCAGCACCGCCGCTACCCTCCCGTCAGCGGCGTAAACCACCACCCGTGTCCAAGAACCGGGGGTAAGGCCCCTCAGCGAACCGGATGGCAAGCACCGCGGGACTTCCGGCCGACCAATCTAGCCGCAGCGCGTCCCTGGGGTGGCGGCTTAGCAGACTTCGAGACTCTGCTGAGCGTCACCACACCGTCCGACCGTGAACCGAGCACCGGGGCCATCGGCGCAAACGAGGCTGTGTTGTGCGTCATGGATGACCTTGATGCACCCGACGACATGAGGTGTGAGGCAGCGGCAGGAACTGAGGACGGCTCGGGTGCGTGGAGTAAGCACTCGGCAACCTGGGCGCATCCTGACGCGCTGACCATTGAGTTGCGCGTCACCCAGGAGTGATATGCAACGCCCGCTCATGCCGCATTCCGCGCTGTCATGCCGATGAACGGATGTCGAGGGACCAGGCCGACGGGGTACGCACCGGGCTGACTGCTACTGTCCGCCACGTGGAGAGCGATGACGAGATCCTGGAAATGGTTCGCCTGGACCAGGGTCTCGCCGAACTGCTGTGGGAAGTCTGCGAGTTTGACCTCACACGCGGTGACCACGGCGAGCCTGTCCACCTGTCGTCCGGATATGCCTTGGAAGGTATAGCAGGTGACTTCAGTGGCGGCACGTTCTTCCTCTGCGGTGAACGCCGCTCGATCCGTCCGGTCTTGTATGCCAGTTCTGAAGGGCAAGCCGGCCTTATCGGCCACAGCCTTGCCGGAGCCCTGGAGGCCATGATCGGGCTACCGTCCTGGTGGGACTGCCTGAAGTTTTCAGGCGACGGGGATCTGGTGACCATGCAGTCCGCTGCGGAGCACCTGCAGCGCGACGAGCTCAGAGACGAGCCAGAGCTTGGTGCTCGGCGAGTTCAACTCGCAACAGCACTGTCGTTGGAGCTGGCGACTGTCCCGCTGCTGCTGGCCGGCTTGCGCGATGCGGTGGCCAGCACCACACCTGACTTCGCCCTAACCGTCGAAACTGGTGAGCAGTACGAGTCGCTGTTTGGGCCGTGGCTGCCGAGCCGCAATCCCTCCTGGAGTTGAGAAACCTCAGTCACAGCCGACGGCCGAACGCCAAGATCAGGTGCGCTGATCTGCCGCGGAGAGTGAAAGCTCGGAAACTGCGATGTGCGGTCTCTGCGCTGATCCCGCTGCGATACTCCTCCGCATGGAGCGATTTGATGTGAGGGCGGACGCGCAACTCGATGACGACAACGTGATGCTCACACTGAGCGGAGACTCATGGCTCCTGAGCGTGAACGCAAGTCCGGTCGAATGGGCTACGGGCCTCCCTCGCGTTCCCGGCGCCGACCACGCCCAGCGCTCGGACGTGAACCTCGGGACGTGCGCGAGGCACCCCGTCTGGTGGAGCGTGAGCGACGGTCAACTCACCATGAGCGTGGGCCAGGACGTCGAGAGTTGCGACTTCCCTCTGCCGTGATCCTGCCGGCTGCCCTGCTGTCAGAGATTCAGGCACAACTGGACGACCTCGACAGCAACGACTGGGGTTAGCCCATTCGGCGTAACGCACTCACATACCGCATTGGGGACGTTGCTGCGTGCGGAGATTTCGCCACTGAGGGCGCCGCCGCAGACAGGTGGCCTATTTGTCGCGTTGGGTATCCCTTTTTACGATGCACGCTGTCGGCGACCGGGCCGGTCAGCTGGCAAGAGCGGTGCCTTCGGGTGCATGATGCTGCGTGCCTATCAACGCCACTGCCTACGACACTGCACTCGTCGTTGAGCCGTTCCCACCCACCGACTCTGATGGATTCCGGAGAGCGTGGACGTGGCTTGAACAGCGCCAACGGGAGGTTGGTGGCCAAATCTTGGTCTATGCACTGTGGTTCGATCACCCAGGCCTGGCCGGCTATCGCGACGACCGGCGTGTTCGTCTCGCTAGCCACAAGGACGCTCGCGGAGTGCTGGGCTGGGACGGCGGACCTGTCCTTGCTCCCAACCCGAGCCGGGAAAGCGTCGCCACGATCGCTGAGGATCCGCGGACGAGGGCCTTGTGCGTTCTGACAAGTCAACACATCTCCACACTCAAGTCCATCGATGGTTGGCGGCTCGCTGCACGACCACGCCCCCTCAGTGCAATACCACCGGTCACGGCACACCCCGATGCCATCGACGCCGTCGCTGTCGCCGGTCTGCGCGAGATTCAGGCTGTGATCGAGGCAGACCCTGACGGGCTGGCAAGGCAACGAACCCAGCGCGCCAGAATCCTCGCTCGCCTCAGGGCTGCTGGACGGTGTCCGGGCGCCAACGACGCCTACGCTTGGGCTCTGGTCAACGGTTGGTCGGCCCGAGCGGCGGAGGTCCTCCGTTCGATGGCCGGCAACGTTCACGCGACTCAGAGCCCCGATCAGCCGGGGCACTCCAACCCAGTCGACCCAGGCACCCAACAGCGCCTCGATCGTGCCGATTCCTCTGACCACTAGGCACTTGCACCAGACGTGCCAGACCTGCGAAGTCGCGACCTCGATACGTCCGCATCTGCCGCGATGCGAGTGCTCTAGGTGCTGTCGGCGTACGCCAAGCCCTGACCGCAATGACGGCAGCGGAACAGGTAGGCGGTCAGGTCGCCATCAGCGCTCAGGTGGGGCAGTACGTCTTCTCGCCATCCCTCGACGAGCAGCGAATCGACCGCTCCGGGTGTTGCCCTGACTTGCTCCCAACCAGCGCGGCCATGGAACTCAGCCGCGTCTGCGCAATGGAACATCCAGCGCTCCTGCTGCCAGCCGGCGAATCCCGGCGTCCGGCGCGCGACATCGTCCAGCACGTCCGCTGGAACGTCGCCTGGGGCGCCGTCTGTGGTCGTGAATACTGCGTCGAAGTGCTTTGAGGCGCTGCCGTCGGCGATGCACCAAGGGCACAGGAACTCGACTTCCTCGACCGCGTAGGTGGGCCCCACGTAGACGAATCCACGCGCCGCGCCACACCGTCCGCAGACTTCGGCCGATTGAGCGACCGATCCTGTGGCGACGGGATCGGGGTGGTAGCGGAACACCGGCAGGCCCACGTTCATGGCCGAAGCATTCGGGACTAGCAACCTCGGCACAAGCCCCCGGCCGCGATTCGCCCTGTCATGCCGCCGAGCGTGAAGCCCGCTCATGCCGATGAGAGCCGCCCGGCACGCAGGGGTCGGTAGGATCTCGTGCCGTTTGGAGGTGTCGTGGGAACCTTGTATGACCAGATGCTGGCTGTCGTTGACGTGCCTCTTCCTTCCCTGATCCAGCCGAAGGTCCAAGTTGGTGCCGGCGCGGTCATCGACCAGTGGCGCTTGCCCGAATCAGATCGCTCGGCACTGCGAACCTGGGGCCTACCCGAAGGGCCTTTACTCCATCCAACCCCGCAAGCCGAATCCGAGCCTGTGCTGATACCCAACATCGCCAGTGGGTCAGAACGTCGGCTTCTTTCGGCGGACCAAAGACTGTATCTCCTTGGCACCTATGGTGCCGAGTTCGATCCCAGTACCGCGATCCGAGTCGGAGCGGTTGCTGATGCGGGCCAAGTCATGGGCATACGGGCACGACCAGTAACCACAGCCGACATCGCCGAGCCGCTGCGCGCGTATCACCCGAACCTGTACCAGCCGGCCGTTTGCTACTTCAACGGCTCGGTGGCTGCCTTCGTGGAGCTCGCCTGGCGCTGGCACGCGGCGGTCGAACTGCTCCGTGCGCACCCGGGGCCACAGCACACCGCGCCCCTCGAAGAACACGAACAGCACTACGCCGACGTCGAACGATCCTGCGCGATGTTCCTGGACCGCATGACCTTGCTTGACCCCTCGCTGGGTGACAGCGACCTCAGCTCGGTGTGGGTGAAAACGATCACCGACGACACTTGAACGATCTGACAAAGCCGGTCGGATTCCCGCACATGCCGCGCTCCGGCGGAAACGTCCGGACATCAGCGTAAGGCGCTTTGTGTCAAGCGTTTCTGGTCCGGTGCCCGGTCCGTCGTCTGTCCCTGCATAGCGTGAATGGGGCTGGGCCCGTCAGCGTGTAATCGGGTTGTTCAGACGACGGGCGGGGCTGCCCATGATGTCCGGCGAGGTGACTGGTGTTCCTCAATGCCGCGTCGGGCTCGTCCCGTCCGCCTGCTTGAGTGGGCGCCTGGGCTGGTTAGGCGGCGTTGGTGTTGGCGGGTTGGTGTCGGGTGCCGTGGGTCGCGATGACCGGGTCCCAGGCGATGCCGTTGGTGATCACGGCGTGAATGTGCCGCAGGATCGCGGCCGCGATCACGGTCTGCGCCTGGGTCGGGGTCAGCTTGTTGGTCTCCCGGGTGGTCAGGTGCCGGTAGCGGGCGGCGTAGACGGTGTTGGTTTGCAGGGCGCCCCAGACCGCGCGCCAGGCGGCCAGCCGGAGTCGGGGTCTGCCTTGGCCGGTGAGCTTGGTGCGGCCGGTGAAGGTGCCGGAGAGCTTCTCTCGTGGTGCGAGGCCGGCGTGCTTGACCAGGGCGAGAACCGGCGAGGGTCGCCGGTCTCGGCCAGGATCGCTGCGGCGCCGATGGCCGAGATCCCAGAGATCGAGGTGACCAGCGCGGTCAGCTCGAGTTCGTCGAGGACGGCGATCATCCGGGCTTGTGTGTCGGCGAGCTTGCGCTGGTTGTCGGCCCAGTCCGCCAGCAGTAACTGGACCCGTTCGAGTCCACCGCGGCGGTGGGCGATCACACCGGTCAGGTCATTGAGCGCGGCGAAGAGCTTGCGGACGATGCGCAGGCAGGGCTTGTGCCCGCCCCGGTGGGTGATCTCGCGGCGCACGGCGGTCTCGAACCGAGCCAGGCCGAGGCGCCGGGTCCGGGACAAGTCGGCGTTGTCGCGGTCCACGACGACCCACATCGCGGCCGCCCAGGTGCGGGACCGGAACGGGTAATTGGCCGTCTCCAACGCGGCGGGCCAGACGCACTCGAGCAGGTCTCGCATCTGCTGGACCTGCGCGACCGCCTCGCCCGATCAGCCGTTCCCGGCGGGTTCCCAGATGCCGCAGCCGGCCCCAGGTCTCCTCGACCGGTTCGGGCACGTAGCAGCGCAACTGGGCGGTGAGCCGGGCGATCAAGATCGCGTCCTTGTCGTCGGTCTTGTCGAAGGTCAGGTCCTCGCTCCTGCGCGCCCAGGAGGTCTGGATCGGCTGCACGCACACGAACGGCATCGACCGGTCCGCGGCCAGTTGCCCAAGCACCCGCCAACGATGCCCGGTCGGCTCGCACGACACCGTGACCCCGGCGAACCCCGTCGCCCTGGCGCGCTCGGCAGCCCAATCCAACGCCGTCGAGAGATCCCACGCCCGACAACGGAACGTCCGTCGTGCCAACACCTTGGAGTCGTGGTCGGTGACCACCACCACCTGCTTGTTGTCGGCCAGGTCGATCCCGACGATCGCATTGCTCAACGGCACCAGCACACGCAACCGAGCAAGCCGCGCGTTACGGTTCCGGTCACCTCGAGACACACCACTACCATCGGACATGAACGTCCTCCTCCTGCGATGGGACACCAAGCCCTACAAGCGCATCAGGAGGACGTTCCTACGCCCGGACCGACACGCAGAACGTCTCTCTATGCCGCGGGGAGTGAAGCGCGACCATGCCGAGTTCAGGAAGTTCCGCAGGGGAACCGATCGTCCTCATCCTGCGGTAGAAGCCGGGTCAGTTCGCCGCCCGTCCGACCCAACCCGTGCTGTGGTTCAGCAGCTCTAGGTCGACCATGACCATCGCGACCCTGTCAGAGGCATCGCGCCCGATTCGGATCGGATAAAACCCATCGCCCATGCCGCAACTGACGAAAACAGCGGCAGTGCCACCGGAGGCGTCGGGAATGGCCGCGAACCCGGCATCGCTGGCCTCACGTATGGCGGCGTCGACCCGATCCTCATCGCCGCTGAGCAGTGCGAGCGACTCTCGCTTCGAAGCGTCGTAGAAGCAGGCCGTGCCCGCGTCGACACCGACTCCAAGGACCTTGCCGTCTGATCCCTCGTCGACCCAGTTCCATCCGGCGACTGGGTTGTCGCTGATCTTGAGTGTGGCCGCCGTCACGAGACGGCGAGGGAGGTCAGTCCGCCCCGTAGATGGCAATGCAACCACGGACAGCAACATGGGATATGTACCCGGAGGCACCTTCGCCACCACAGGCCAAGCTTCGTCGAAACTGCCAAAGTAGGCGGGATCAACAGCGACGACCCGCCCTGTGGCAAGGTTCAGATGACAAACCTCGACAACCTCCAGCGTGGACACGTCGCCCTCGCGCCATCGATGCTGCGCGCCCTGTTCCAAAAGGGCCTCGGCAGCCAGCCAGTCCTCAAAACCCATTCATCCAACCTCTCCTGAGACGCCACAAGCTACCAGGACGAGTGCTGGTGCGGGCGATGCATGGAATGCACTCATCTGCCGCCGAGAGGGAAGCACGCTCATGCCGATTTGAGGACGTCGCCGAGGCTGTCGTCGCCAATGCGTGGAACCATGCCCACATGGTGACTCGGAAGTATGACCTCGTCGCGCGCATGCGCGAGCTGGGCGCGGAAGATCCCGAAGGTTGGGCAGAGTCCGAACTACGAGAAGACATCCCACAGGAGGCGCGCTGGCTGGTCCTGCGCGGAATCTGGCGGGACATTGACGGTTGGACAGTTGACACCGTCGCTGCAGTACCAGCCGCTCAACGTGCTGTCGCGGCTGGTGCAGACCCCGTGGATGTTGCCCAAGCCATGAGATTGGCCGCGTATGAAGCCGCCTTTAGCGTGCTTTCACGCGTCGACGAGGGTTACGACCCCGATGCTCCCACGGACGCTCCCGGATGGTCGTTGGCCGAAATCCGGTTCGACGACAGCGCCGAGGGTATGCCAAGCGGACGAGTTGTCGATGGGCTACACGAAAGCATCCTGACCGCAGATCCATCCGGCCGAGAAGGCGCTGATCTCTGGCAGTGACCGCTGCAACTCGGCCAGCGCACCAGAAGGGTGCAAGACGCGCTCTCATGCCGCGATCCGTGCCATAGCCGGTCAACGCACCCGTCCCCAGTCTGGGAGGATGACCGACGTGGCCGAGCGTTTCTGGTTCCCGAGCACGAGCGGGCCCAAGCTGGCTGGTCTGATCGACCATCCAGCAGCCCCGGTCCGTGGCTGGGGCGTGTTCTCGCACGGCTTCACCCTTGGCAAGGAGAGCCCCGCCGCTAGCCGGATCTGCAAGCAGTTGGCCAGCGAGGGCATCGGGATGCTCCGCTTCGACAATCTCGGGCTCGGCGATTCCGAGGGCGACTGGGGCGACGGGTCCTTTTCCAACAAGGTCGCCGACACCGCCCAGGCGGTGCGATTCATGAATGAGTCGGGTCGCGAGGTGCGGCTGGTCGTGGGGCACTCCTTCGGCGGCGCGGCAGTCATCGCCGCGGCCCACCACGTCGACTCGGTGCGCGCGGTGGTGAGCATAGGCGCGCCCTACCAACCTGGCCACGTCGAGCACAACTACGACGCGCTCGTGGAACGGATCCTCGCCGACGGTGAGGCGCCGTTCCTGATCGGCGGCAAGGCGCTCACCCT
>NZ_JBFAHB010000142.1:0-7665 GCF_040653975.1 Kribbella sp. NPDC050820 | reverse complement strand
GCCCAGGCGGCTCGTGGCATCGGGCAACCGATGGTGCCGCAACGCGAGGTGGACAAGGCGAAGACGATCACCGAGCGGTTCATGATCCGCTGGCGCGGCGAACCCGACCCGAAGCACGTGAAAGCGGTAGACGCGTACTGGACCTCAGCCGCCGAGCACGGCATGAACGCCTCCACGTTCACCGCCCGCGTGATCGCCTCCACCGGCGCCGACGTCGCTGCGGCTCTGTCCGGTGCTGTCGGCGCCATGTCCGGACCGCTGCACGGTGGAGCGCCGGCGCGGGTGCTGACGATGATCGAGGGTGTCGAGCGCAGCGGTGACGCGCGTGCCTACGTCAAGAGTCTGCTGGACGCGGGTGAGCGGCTGATGGGCTTCGGGCACCGCGTGTACCGGGCGGAGGACCCGCGGGCTCGCGTGCTTCGTCGTACGGCGCGAGAGCTCGACGCACCGCGCTACGAGGTGGCCGAGGCGCTGGAGCAGGCCGCACTCACCGAGCTGCGCGAACGCCGCCCGGACCGGGTGCTGGAGACGAACGTGGAGTTCTGGGCAGCGATCGTGCTGGACTTCGCCGAGGTCCCGCCGCCGATGTTCACGTCCATGTTCACCTGCGCCCGGACCGCGGGCTGGAGCGCGCACGTGCTGGAGCAGAAGCGCGCCGGCCGGCTGATCCGCCCGTCCGCCATCTACTCAGGCCCCGGCACCCGCCGCGCCACCTCCATCGAAGGCTGGAACCCAACATGACGGCCACTACGAATGGCACCACCGCCACCCCACCGCTGCGATTCGCTGTCCTCGGGTGCGGCGCGATAGGCCAGCACCACGCCTCGGTCATCGACGGCCTGGACAGCGCAGAGGTCACCGTCGCCATCGACGTGACCGAACAGGCTGCCCAGCAGTTGGCGACCCGCTATGACGCCATGCCAGTCACTGGGCTGACGGACGCCCTAAAGCGAGACGACGTGGACGCGGTCGCGATCTGCTCGCCGAGCGGCGACCACGCCCAACACGCGATCGCCGCTCTTGACGCGGGCAAGCACGTCGTCGTCGAGAAGCCGATCGACATCACACTCGAGGCCGCGGCCGCACTCGCCAAGGCCGAGGAGCAATCGACCGGCATTGTCACCGTGATCAGCCAGCACCGCTACGACCCGTCCAGCCGTCTCGTGCACGATGCCGTCCAGTCCGGCAAGCTCGGCGTCCCGACGTCCGGGGTCGCCACTGTGTCGTGGTGGCGCAGCCAGTTGTACTACGACTCCGGCGCTTGGCGCGGCACCAAGAAGGGAGATGGCGGTGGCGCGTTGATAAACCAAAGCATCCACACCATCGACCTGCTGGTCTGGATGCTGGGCTGCCCTGTCGAGGTGATGGCGTACGCGGCCTGCCTGGCCCACACCGGTCTCGAGGTCGAGGACACCGCCGTTGCGATCATGCGGTTCGAGAACGGGGCACTCGGCGTAGTCCATGGCACCACGGCGGCCTACCCCGGGCTAACCGCGCGGCTTCAGGTGCACGGCAGCCGCGGCTCGGCGGTGATCGACGGCGCCAAGCTCGCGTACTTCCACGCCGCAGCCGACAATCTCGACGCGGAGGAGGCACCAGCGTACGGCGCGGGCGCGGACAGCAACCACGCGTCAGAGCTACTGCCCGACCAAAACGGCATGACCGCAGGCTCCGGCCCCGCCGCGCCTTCAGATGCTCACAGCCTGCAGTACGCCGATTTCGTCGAAGCGGTGCGGACCGGGCGGGCACCGGCCATCACCGTTGCCGACGCCATAACGACGCTGTCTGTGGTGCTGTCGATCTACGAGTCTGCCGAGACGGGCCGTCCAATCCCGCTGCCCCGGGCGAACATGTCGTGACGAGTTGCGGGCCGCTCAGGTTGCGGCGGCGCGCGTGAGTTTGAACGCCATCAGCATGAGCAAGCACCGGATCGGCCGCTTCCGGACTGCGATGGACAACGCGAGGCAGCGGGCTCCTGGTCGGATTTCTGCGGAGTGGCG
Source organism: Kribbella sp. NPDC050820 (assembly GCF_040653975.1). NCBI lineage: Bacteria > Bacillati > Actinomycetota > Actinomycetes > Propionibacteriales > Kribbellaceae > Kribbella > Kribbella sp. NPDC050820. The sequence goes on along the minus strand of NZ_JBFAHB010000142.1, from coordinate 5,665 downwards.
GCCTGTTATTGCGGATTGAAATGAGAGTAATTTAATCAATTCCATTTCGAAATGGCTACTGACCCGCGAGAATTGAAGGATAAGTAGCATCTGGAATGCGTTACCAAGCGCGATATCGTGAGAGGTGAGTAGTGGCAATCCGCGTTGCGATCGTGGGTACCGGAAACATCGCCCGAAGCCACGTTCAGTCATTGCAGTCGTTGGGGGAAGAAGAAGTGGAGCTCGTGGGCGCCGTCGACATTGATGACGACCGTCTCTCTGCGTTCTGCGAGCAGTACGGCCTCCGGAATGGTTACGACAACGTTGCGGATCTCCTCGAGAAGGATCAGCCTCAGCTCGTGCACGTGTGCACCCCGCCGGGAGCCCACGCCGAGGTGGCACTGAAGTGCCTGCGGGCGGGCGTCAACGTGGTCGTCGAGAAGCCGCCCACCCTGACGCTGGCCGAGTTCGACACCCTCGTCGAGGCCGAGAAGGAGAGCAGCGCCTGGCTCGCCACCATCTTCCAGCACCGCTTCGGCTCCGGCGCGCTGCGGCTGCAGGAGCTGATGGCCGAGGGCGTGCTCGGACGGCCTCTCGTGGCGATCTGCAACACCCTGTGGTTCCGTGACCAGGCCTACTTCGACGTGGTGTGGCGCGGCCGGTGGGACACCGAGGGCGGTGGCCCCACCATGGGCCACGGCATCCACCAGATCGACCTGCTCTCGGCCATCATGGGTCGGTGGACCGAGGTGTCGGCCATCGCCCGCCAGCAGGCACGCACGACGGACACCGAGGACGTCACCATGGGCACCGTTGCCTTCGCCAACGGTGCCATCGCCAGCATGGTCAACAGCATTCTCTCCCCCCGCGAGGAGAGCTACCTTCGCTTCGACTTCGAGTACGCCACCGTCGAGGTCTCCCACCTGTACGGCTATGGCGACGGGAACTGGACGATCACCCCGGCCAAGGGATACGAGGACAAGGTCCTCCCCGCCTGGGAGGCCGGCCCGCACGGCACCCGTAGCGGCTTCGTCGCCCAGTTCCCCGAAGTCCTCAAGGCAGTCCGCGAAGGCACTCCGCCGCCGGTGACCTCCAGCGAGAGCCGGCGCACCCTGGAACTGGTCGCCGCCACCTACGCGTCGGCCTTCCAGCGCCGCCCGATCCGCCCCGAGGACCTCGGTCCGGACTCGCCGTTCTACCAGCGCATGGAAGGCGACGGCCCGCGCTGGTGACGCGGACCGTGTTCCGCATCGGAGCAGAGGAGACGGAAAGCATGACTGCGTCCAGGCGCGACGACGCGCTGGTGCCCGGCGGCGAGGCCCCGCCCGGTGGGCTGACGATCACCCGCGAGGAAGGCTGCTCCCTGCGGGCGGAGTGGAACGGCACCGAACTGTTCCGCGACGTCTACCAGCCGTGGGACCCGCCGATGGAGTCGCCCAAGCCGTACTTCCACCCGCTGCGCCAGCTCAATGTCGACATGGTGAGCCTCTACCGGCCGCACGACCACCTGTGGCACACAGGGCTGTTCTGGGCCTCACCAACGTGGGCTCGGAGAACTTCTTCGGTGGCCACAGCTACGTGCGCGACCGTCACCCACTAACCCTGTAAGGAGATCAACGATGGCAAACCCTTTGAGCCGTCTAGCGGGTACCGGCGGCGCCGAGCCTGTGGCGGATGGGCTGGAACTGCTGCACGAGGACGGCCGCTCGGTCCGGGCGACCTGGAAGGGCAACGAGCTCTTCCGCTACGTCTACGCGCCGTGGGAGCCCCAATTCGAGTCGCCCAAGCCGTACTTCCACCCGCTACGCACGCTCGGTGGCGACCTGGTCAGCGTCTACCGTCCCCACGACCACGTGTGGCACAAGGGAATCTCGTTCTCCCTGTCCAACGTGGGCACGGAGAACTTCTGGGGTGGGGTGACCTACGTCCGCGACGAGGGCTACAAGCAGTTCGACAATAACGGCGCCATGCGGCACCAGGGCTTTGAGATCCTGGCGCTGCGTGACGGTGTGCTGCGGTTCGACGAGGAGCTGCTCTGGATCACCCAGGGTGGCGAGAAGTACGTCGCCGAGAGGCGGCGCGTCGGTGTTACGGCGTTCCCCGAGCTCGGCGCCTGGCAGTTGACGTTCGAGAGCACCATGGAGAACGTCAGCGGCGACACCATCGCCTTCGGCAGCCCGACCACGGAAGGGCGGGAGAACGCCGGATACAGCGGCCTGTTCTGGCGTGGCCCCCGATCCTTCTCCAACGGCCTGGTCATCACGCCAGAGGGCGCCGGTGGCGACGAGTTGATGGGCACCCGGGGACCGTGGATGGGCTTCGTCGGCCGCCACGACGGCCAGGGCGTGGCCTCCACGCTGATCTTCCGGGACCACACGGACAACTTCTGCCACCCCACCGAGTGGTTCGTCCGAACCGGCGTTTACGCAGTGGTATGCCCGGCCCCGTTCTTCAGCGAGGAGTACCCGCTCGCCGCTGGCACGTCGTTCACACTGCGCTACGACGTCGCGATCGCGGACGGGCCGCTGGACCAGGAAGGCTGCGAGACGCTGGTCGACAAGGCCGCCTGCGTGGACCTGCTCGAAGGCTGACTGGCGACGTCGAGGTCTGAGCCATGCGGGCCGGTCGTCGACTTCCACGACCGACTGTGCCACGGAACGACAGGCCTACTAGCTGCCGGCGGCGCGACGGCGCTCCGGCTCGGAGCTGTTGGCTGCGCTCGACGTTCGTCTTCGATTTAGAGGAGTTTCTATATGACGCTGTCGCAGGTCGGTGAAGGCGACTTCGTCTTCGACTTTGACGACCGATGGTTCGAGGGCGAGCATCACAGTGGTCACACCGATGGGTGGGCACACCATGGCGTCGTGGTTACGTCCGCGGGCGAAGTGGTCACCTTCGACGAGAAGCTGCCGCGAGTCCTGGTGCTCGGTCGTGATGGCAGCCTGGTGCGGACCTTTGACGTCGACCTGGTCGAGGGCCATGGGATGGTCTTGGTACGCGAGGGGGACGAGGAGCTGCTGTGGATCTCGGACAACGGCTCGAAGAGGCGACGCCGAGATGACGGAACCTATGAGCCCGACGTCAAGCCGCTGCGGGGAAGCGTCGCCCAGTTCCGGCTCGACGGCACCGAGGTGTTTCGGCTGAAGATGCCCGCGCTACCTGTGTACGCCGCCGGCGACTACTGTCCAACAGCGGTCGCCGTGGACGAGGAGCAGTTCGGCGGCGGCGGGGACATCTGGGTGGCCGACGGCTACGGCCAGATGGTGGTGCACCGCTTCGACAACGCTGGCACCTACCTGATGACGATCGACGGCACCACGGGGGCCGGCCGATTCACTCACCCGCACGCCGTCTACATCGACAGACGCGATGCAACGCCCGAACTGCTCGTCGCTGACAGACGCAACAAGCGGATCCAGGTCTTCGATCTGGAGGGCAGGTTTGTGCGCTCCTTTGGTGAGGATTTCCTGGTCAGCCCGAGTGGCTTCGCAGGCTACGGAGACAACCTGCTGGTAACTGAGCTGAACTCGCGCATCACGATACTTGGACCCGACAACAAACCGAGGGCCTTTCTCGGTCATCATGAACCGGCGGCGCAGAACCGACCGGGCTGGCCCAACGAGGCCGAGCATGGGAAGGCGCGCCGGCCACAGTTGCGCGCCGGAACCTTCAACACGCCGCACGGAGTCGCGGTAGATGCCGGTGGCAGTATCTACGTGACCGAATGGCTCATCGGCGGGCGTCTGGTCAAGCTGACCCCGCCGAATTCACGTTGAAGGCTGTTCGTGTGGACGGTCCAGATGTATGAGCCAGAGTTGCTGCAGACGTTCCTGGCGGTGGCGCAGTCGCTGAGCTTCACCCGGGCCGGTGCTTCGTTGGGTGTCGCGCAGTCGACGGTGAGCCAGCAGGTGCGAAGGCTGGAGCAGGCGGTCGGCCGGGCGTTGTTCGTGCGTGATACCCGCTCGGTGACGCTGACCGCCGACGGTGAGGCGATGGCCGGTCTTCGCTCGGTCGATACTGACCGCGCACGAGGAGGCGGTCAGCTACTTCACCGGCTCCGGACTGAGCGGGCGGCTGCGGTTCGGGGTCACCGACGATCTCGCGCTGACCCCCGTCCCGCGGATCCTGTGGGACTTCCGTCAGCAGTACCCGCGAGTCGACCTCGAGCTCACCGTTTCGCAAAGCGAGGTGCTGCAACGCCGCGTCGAGTCGGGGCACCTTGACGTTGCCTTCGTCAAGCAGGCACCCGGCCAGCAGGGCGGCCGCCTCGTGCGCCGTGACCGACTTGTGTGGGCGGGTGTTGCCGGTGCCCAGCTCGGACGCGACCGGCCCGTCCCGCTGATCGTCTACCAGGCGCCAAGCATCACCCGCTCACTCGGCGTGCAGGTGCTAGCGCAGGCCGGCTTGCCGTATCGGGTCCGCTGCACGGTGAGGAGCGTGCTCGGCGCTACCGCGGCCGCCCGCGCGGGCCCTGGGCCTCGCGATCTTCGCGCGCAGCCTGGTACCAGACGACCTCATCGAACTCCCCGCCGGCACAGGCCTGCCCGACCTCGGCGACATCGACCTCGTTCTGCTCACCCGGCAGCGTAACCCGAGTGATGCCGTCGAGGCGTTGATCACCGCGATCATCGCAAGGACATCCGATCAAGGCACCAACACGAGCTACCCGGAAACGCCGGCCAGCGAGACTGGCCGGGACTGGCTCTGGCCAAAACCGTGACTTCAGTTATCGCGGATTGAAATTACACTAATCTAATCAATTCTATTTCAGAATGACTGTGCCTCCGTCAGGCTTAAATGCACCGATACCCAACGATGATGTGGATTGCCTGTGACTGCCGAGGCCAAAGAGGACACCTCCTCTCGACCCGACGCCCCGACCGTGCGACGCCGTACTACGTTCGGCTCGCTGCGTACTCGTAACTTCCGCTTGATGGCAGCTGGCCAGTTGCTGTCCAACACCGGCTGGTGGATGCAGAGCACAGCGCTGAACTGGCTGGTCCTCAGCCTCACCGGCAGCCCCGCAGCAATGGGGCTGACGGCCGCGCTGGTGTACCTGCCGACGCTGCTGCTGGGGATGGCTGGCGGGGTGCTAGCCGATCGCTACCCGAAGCGCCGGATCGTACTGGTCAACTATGCCGGGTGGGCCTCGCTGACTGCCCTCCTCGCCGGCCTCACGCTCGCAGGCGTGGTGCAGACCTGGCAGGTGCAAGTGATCGCAGCCGTATGCGGCGTCGTCACCGCCCTGTGCTATCCAGCCCAGCAGGCGTTCGTCAGTGAGCTGGTCGGACGCGCCCAGCTGCGCAACGCGATCAGCATCACCTCCTCAGTGACCCAACTGGCCGGACTGGCCGGTCCCGCGGTCGGAGGCCTGTTGATCAGCGCGGTCGGTCCGGGCTGGACGTTCCTCATCACCGCGGTCTGCTACACAGCACCCCTGGCCGCGCTGACCCGGATTCGCGCCAACGAGCTGCATGCGCTCCCGCGAGCGCCGGCCGCGCGCGGGCAGCTCCGCGCCTGACTGCGCTACGTAGTGAGCCGTCCGGATGTGCTCTGGCCGCTGGTCCTGGTCGGTCTGTTCGGGATGTTTACCGGCTCTTCACGATTGAGGGTGTAGTTGGGGTCTGAAGCCGCCGGTTTCGAGTAGGGATCTGGCGATGTAGTTGGTGAGGTTGCGGAATCCGAG
>NZ_JBFAHB010000141.1:0-8528 GCF_040653975.1 Kribbella sp. NPDC050820 | reverse complement strand
TCGCTACGCTGCGCGTGCTCCACGTTGACCCCTCCCACACGCACCCTGCCAACACCTCCTACCGAGGGAAGGTCCCCTTCAGGGTCTATCAGCCGAGGAAGCCCGCGCCGCCACGTCACTGATCGTCGCCACCGCACCTCCTTTGCCGGCGAAACAGTAGTCCGTCCGGGTAATGGATTACCGGGCTTCCTGCCGTGCACTTTACGAACACAACCTTCGGGGTTTACCAGTGCCGTGAGAGGATCACCCGCGTGACTGCCTTGCCGAGTGTTTCGTACTCCATCACCGTTCGCCTCGAGGTGCCCGCGGGTGGCTCGACGGTGAGCAAGCTGACGACCGCGGTCGAGCAGGCCGGCGGTCTGGTCACCGCGCTCGACGTGACCGCGTCCGGCCACGAGCGGCTGCGGATCGACGTGACCTGCGCCGCGGCCGACACCGAGCACGCCGGCCGCCTGGTCGAGGCGATGCGCGCCGTCCCCGGCGTCGAGATCGGCCGGGTCTCGGACCGGACGTTCCTGATGCACCTCGGCGGCAAGATCTCGATGGAGGCCAAGCACCCGATCCGCAACCGTGACGACCTGTCGATGATCTACACGCCGGGGGTCGCGCGGGTCTGCCTGGCGATCGCGGCCAACCCGGACGACGCCCGCCGGCTGACCATCAAGCGCAACAGCGTCGCGGTCGTCACCGACGGTTCCGCCGTACTCGGCCTGGGCAACATCGGCCCGAAGGCGGCGCTGCCGGTGATGGAGGGCAAGGCGGCGCTGTTCAAGCGGTTCGCCGGCATCGACGCCTGGCCGCTGTGCCTGGACACCCAGGACCCGGACGAGATCGTCCAGATCGTCAAGGCGATCGCGCCGGGGTTCGCCGGCATCAACCTGGAGGACATCTCCGCGCCGCGCTGCTTCGAGATCGAGGCCAAGCTGCGCGAGGAGCTCGACATCCCGGTCTTCCACGACGACCAGCACGGTACGGCGGTCGTCGTGCTCGGCGCGCTCTACAACGCGCTGCGCGTGGTCGGCAAGGACATCAGCAACGTGCGCGTGGTGATGTCCGGCGCCGGCGCGGCCGGTACGGCGATCCTGAAGCTGATGCTTGCGGCCGGGGTGAAGGACACCTGCGTGGCCGACATCGGCGGTGTGATCCACACCGAGCGCGACGGCCTGTCGCCGGAGCTGCGCTGGATCGCGGAGAACACCAACGCGGCGAAGTACAGCGGCGACCTGAAGGGCGCGCTGGCCGGGGCGGACGTGTTCATCGGGGTCTCGGCGCCGAACATCCTGACCGGCGCCGACGTCGCCACCATGAACGAGGACGCGATCGTGTTCGCGCTGGCCAACCCGGTGCCGGAGGTCGACCCGACCGAGGCCGGTGAGCACGCGGCGGTGGTGGCCACCGGCCGCAGCGACTTCCCGAACCAGATCAACAACGTGCTGGTCTTCCCGGGTGTCTTCCGCGGTCTGCTGGACGCGCAGTCGTCGAAGGTGTCGATCGAGATGGAGCTGGCCGCCGCGAAGGCGCTGGCCGGCGTCGTCACCGACGACGAGCTGAACGCGGCCTACATCGTGCCGAGCGTCTTCCACCCGGAGGTGCACACGATGGTCGCGCACGCGGTCCGTGACGCCGCCGGCGGCCGGGCGCCGGCGCACGAGACCTACCCGGACGACTCGCCGGCGTGACCGTTTCGGTGGCGGGGGCGACCGGCTCGCGGGCCAAGGTCTGGGCGTGGCGGATCGGTTTCGTCGCGGCCGTGGCGCTGCAGCTGTACGGCGTCTACACGCCGCGGGAGGCGGGTCCGCACGTCGGGATCCCCGGGATCGACAAGGTCGCGCACCTGTTCCTGTTCGGGTCGGTCGCGTTCCTCGGGCTGATGCTGCGGATCCCGGCGCGCTGGTTGCTCGGAGCACTGGTCGCGAACGCGATCGTCAGTGAACTGGTGCAGTACTGGGTGCTCCCGCAGCGCGACGGCGACCCGTTCGACGTCGTCGCGGACCTCGCCGGGGTGGTGGTCGGCGCCTGGCTGGCCTTCCGTGTGCTCCGTCGTACGCCATGATGGGAGCATGACGGCCTCGACCCTGACCGGTTCGCTGCTGGTGGCGACTCCGCTACTCGACGAGCCGCCCTTCCGCCGCTCGGTGATCTTGCTGCTGGACCACGACGACGACGGGGCTCTGGGGGTGGTGGTGAACCGCGCTGCCGACCTGGCCGTCGAGCGCGTGCTGCCGAACTGGTCGACCACGGTCAACGAGCCCGGGGTGCTGTTCATGGGCGGCCCGGTCGGCACGGACAGTGCCCTTGCGGTCGCAGAGGTGATCGAGTCGGCCGATCCGCCCGGGTGGCGGGAGTGCTTCGGCCGGATCGGGCTGATCGACCTCGACGTACCGCCGGCGCTGCTGGAGGGCGCGATCCAGCGGATGCGGATCTTCGCCGGGTACGCCGGCTGGTCCAGCGGGCAGCTCGAGGGCGAGATCACCGAGGGCGCCTGGTACGTCGTCGAGTCCGAGCCCGACGACGTGTTCAGCCTGCACCCGGACAAGCTCTGGCGCCGCGTCCTGCGCCGCCAGAACGACCAGATGGCCTACCTGGCGACGTACCCGGACGATCCGACCCTGAACTGAGCGGGTCTACTCGTCGCCGCCCTGGTCGTCGTCACCCGGGTTGAGCGAGTCCCAGATCTCCTTGCACTCCGGGCAGACCGGGAACCGCTGCGGGTCCCGGCTGGGCACCCAGACCTTGCCGCAGAGCGCGACCACCGGCGTGCCCATGACCATCGCCTCGGTCAGCTTGTCCTTCGGCACGTAGTGCGAGAACCGCTCGTGATCGCCAGGCTCCTGCAGCGACGGCTGCGTGCGCTCGTCGACGACCGTCTCGGCGCCGGGGGTCAACTGAGTACTCATGCCCCCGAGTGTAGGCCGCCTCACCAGCGGATCCGGAACTTTCTCCACAGACCGGCCGTACCCCGACATGCCGGTCAGCAGTTGTCCCCGACGTCAGGTAACGTTCCTGCACGGCCGACAGTCGACTAACGGGGGAGTATGCCGTCCGTGGATTCGCACGCGCCCGCCACACCAGCCGTGCTTCCTCCGGCCTACCCGGACCGCGCCGCGTGGGGTACCGCGAGCAAACTGCGCGCCTGGCAGGCGGAGGCACTCAAGCTCTATCTCGACGACAACCCGCGGGACTTCCTCGCGGTGGCGACACCGGGAGCCGGCAAGACCACGTTCGCGCTCACTGTGGCCGCCGAGCTGCTGCACCGGCGGCAGATCGAGCGGGTCACCGTGGTGACGCCGACCGAGCACCTCAAGGTCCAGTGGGCCGAGGCGGCCGACCGGGCCGGGATCGCGATCGACCCGGCGTTCGCCGGCCGGCGCGGGAAGACCAACAAGGACTTCCAGGGCGTCGCGGTCACCTACGCCGGCGTCGCGGTGAACCCGCTGGCCTTCCGGGTCCGGACCGAGCGGTTCAAGACGCTGGTGATCCTGGACGAGGTGCACCACGGCGGCGACGCGCTGAGCTGGGGTGACGGCGTCCGGGAGGCGTTCGAGCCCGCGACCCGCCGGCTCTGCCTGACCGGTACGCCGTTCCGCAGCGACGACAACCCGATCCCGTTCGTCACGTACGAGGAGGGGCCGGGTGGCGTCGCCCGGAGCAAGGCGGACTACACCTACGGGTACGGTCACGCTCTGCGCGACCACGTCGTACGCCCGGTGATCTTCATGTCGTACTCGGGTGAGATGCGCTGGCGGACGAAGGCCGGCGACGAGGTGGCGGCGCGGCTGGGCGAGCCGCTGACCAAGGACCTGACGGCGCAGGCGCTGCGTACGGCGCTCGACCCGGCCGGCGAGTGGATGCCGGCCGTGCTGGCGGCCGCCGACAAGCGGCTGACCGAGGTGCGCCGGCACATGCCGGATGCCGGCGCGTTGGTCATCTCCGGTGACCAGAACACGGCCCGGGCGTACGCGAAGACGCTGCGCGAGCTGACCGGCGAGGCGCCGACCGTCGTGCTGTCCGACGAGAAGGCGGCCAGCAAGAAGATCGCGAAGTTCTCCGAGAGCGACTCGCGGTGGATGGTCGCGGTCCGGATGGTGTCGGAGGGTGTCGACGTGCCGCGGCTGGCGGTCGGGGTGTACGCGACGCCGACGTCGACGCCGCTGTTCTTCGCGCAGGCGGTCGGGCGGTTCGTGCGGGCCCGGAAGCGGGGTGAGACGGCCTCGGTGTTCGTGCCGTCGGTGACCCGGCTGCTGAGCTTCGCCGCCGAGATGGAGGTCGAGCGCGACCACGTGCTCGGCCGGAAGAATTCCAACGAGGACGGCGACATCTTCGCCCTCGAGGACGACCTGATCAAGCAGGCGAACCAGGCCGAGGGCGCCAGCGACGAGCTGGAGGCGAAGTTCGAGGCGCTCGGGTCGGACGCGAGCTTCGACCGGGTCGTGTTCGACGGCGGTGACTACGGAACCGGCGGCGACATGGCGTCGGACGAGGAGCTCGACTTCCTCGGGCTGCCGGGCCTGCTGGAGCCGGATCAGGTGCGGGAGCTGCTGAAGAAGCGGCAGGCGAAGTCGATCGCGGCGCAGAAACGGTCCCAGCGTGGTTCCTCGGAGCCGGCGGGCCGCGAGGACCCGACGCCGACCGAGCTGGCCACGCACGAGCAGATCGCGCTGCTCCGCCGCGAGCTGAACGGCCTGGTCGCCGCCTGGCACCACCGGACCGGCCAGCCGCACGGCGTCATCCACAACGACCTTCGCCGCAAGTTGGACGGGCCCGCGGCCGCCCACGCCTCCTCGATCCAGCTCAAGGAGCGCATCGAGCTGATCCGCGACTGGGCTGCTCAGCGGCGCGCCTGAAGTTCCTGCTCACCACCCCGCCCGGAGATTCGGGGCGGGGTGGTTTTGCGTGCGCGAGGTCTTGACGAGGTGTGAGCTGGGCTGCAAGCTTCGGTTACCGCCCCGCAAGAAATTAGCAAGACAATGAAAACTCTTGAGGGTCGGCGTCCGCCCCCGCCCACCTGACGGAGGACAACTTCATGGAGTGGAAGAGATCTGCCGGCTGGCGACTGCTGGTCGGCTTGCTCATGGCTGCGCTCGTCGGCGCGGCCCTTGTCCCGGGATCGGCGACGGCAGCCGTCACCGCCAACCTCGGCAAGACACTGTCGGCCTCCAGTTCGCTCGGGGAGTATCCGAGCAGCAACGCCGCCGACGGCAACCAGAACACGTACTGGGAGAGCAGCAACAACGCGCTCCCGCAGTGGATCCAGGCCGACCTCGGCACGACGCAGGACGTCAACCAGGTGACCTTGAAGCTCCCCGCGTCCTGGGGCGCCCGGACACAGACCATCACCGTCCAGGCCGGCACGAACGGCTCGTCGTTCAGCACGCTCGTCGGCAGTACGGCGTACGCCTTCAACCCCGCCGTGAACAACACGGTCACGATCGACTTCACCACCACGTCCGCCCGCTACCTCCGGCTGGTCGTCACGGCGAACACCGGCTGGCCGGCCGCTCAACTGTCGGAGTTCGACCTTGCCGGACCTGGTGGCGGGCCGGTCGAGCCTCCGGTCGGCACCAACCTCGCGACCGGCAAGCCGATCGAGGCGTCGTCGGCGGTCTTCGAGTTCGTCGCCACGAACGCGAACGACACCAGCGTCAACACCTACTGGGAGTCCAACGGCTTCCCCTCGACGCTGACCGTGAAGCTGGGCGCCGACGCCGACCTCAGCTCGATCGTGGTGAAGCTCAACCCCGACCCGATCTGGGGACCGCGGACGCAGAGCATCCAGGTGCTCGGCCGGGAGCAGTCGGCCACGACCTTCACCTCGCTCGTCGCCCGGACCGACTACCAGTTCAGCCCGTCCGGCAACCAGAATTCGATCACGATCCCGGTCAGCGGGCGCTACGCGGACGTCCGCCTGCAGTTCTTCGGCAACACCGGCGCCCCCGGCGGGCAGGTCGCCGACTTCCAGATCTTCGGTACGGCGGCGCCGAACCCGGACCTCGTGGTCACGAACGTCACCTGGAGCCCGGCCGAACCGACCGAGTCCACTCCGATCACCCTGTCGGCCACCGTCCGGAACTCCGGTGTCGCGGCCGCGCCCGCGAGCAGCCTCAACTTCCTGGTCGACGGCTCGGTCGCCGGCACCGCCGCGGTCGGCGCCCTTGCCGCCGGGGCCACCGCCACCGTCACGGCCGGCGCCGGAACCGGTGCCCAAGGCAACCACACGGTCGCCGCGGTCGCCGACCCGGCGAACGCCGTCGTCGAGCAGGACGAAACCAACAACACCTTCCAGTCGCCCACCCCGTTGACCGTCGGCCAGGCGCCCGGCCCGGACCTCCAGGTCACCGGGATCACCACCAACCCGGCCAACCCCGCGCCCGGATCACAGGTCTCCTTCACGGTCGCGGTCAACAACCGCGGTACGGCGGCCTCGGCAGCAAGCGTCACCCGCCTCACCGTGGGCAGCACCACGCTGAACACGAACACGGCCTCGATCGCGGCCGGCGCGACCAGCAACGTCGCGATGACCGGCATCTGGACGGCGACCAACGGCGGCGCCACCGTGACCGGGATCGCCGACGCGACCAACACCGTTGCCGAGACCAACGAAACCAACAACACGCTGAGCCGGTCGATCGTGGTCGGACGCGGCGCCGCCGTGCCGTACACGTCGTACGAGGCGGAAGCGGCCGCGCACAACGGCACGCTGCTCGTCTCGGACGCGAAGCGGACCTTCGGCCACACCAACTTCGCCACCGAGTCGTCCGGCCGCCAGTCGGTCCGGCTGAACTCGACCGGCCAGTTCGTCGAGTTCACCTCGACGGTGCCGACCAACTCGATCGTGGTCCGCAACTCGATCCCCGACTCGGCCAACGGGCAGGGGCTCGAGGCGACCATCAGCCTGTACGTCGACGGCGTCTTCAAGCAGAAGCTCACCCTGTCGTCGCGGCACAGCTGGCTCTACGGCAACAGTGACGGACCGGAGTCGCTGACCAACACCCCGGGCGGAGACGCGCGCCGGCTCTTCGACGAGTCGCACGCGCTGCTCGGCACGTCGTACCCGGCCGGGACGAAGTTCAAGTTGCAACGCGACTCCGGCGACGGCGCGTCGTTCTACATCATCGACATGATCGACCTGGAGCAGGTCGCCCCGCCGCTGACCCAACCGGCCGGCTGCACGTCGATCACGCAGTACGGCGCCGTGCCGAACGACGGGATCGACGACGCTGACGCGATCCAGCGGGCCGTCACCGACGACCAGAACGGCGTAATCGGCTGCGTCTGGATCCCGGCCGGCCAGTGGCGGCAGGAGAAGAAGATCCTCACCGACGACCCGCTCAACCGGGGCCAGTACAACCAGGTCGGGATCAGCAACACCACGATCCGCGGCGCGGGGATGTGGTACTCGCAGCTGTACTCGACCATCGAGCCGCAGAACGCCGGCGGCATCAACCACCCGCACGAGGGGAATTTCGGCTTCGACATCGACAAGAACGTGCAGCTGTCGGACATCGCGATCTTCGGCTCCGGCCGGATCCGCGGCGGCGACGGGAACGCCGAGGGCGGCGTCGCGCTGAACGGCCGGTTCGGCACCGGGACGAAGATCAGCAACGTCTGGATCGAGCACGCCAACGTCGGCGCCTGGGTCGGCCGCGACTACGACAACATCCCCGAGCTGTGGGGACCGGGCGACGGGCTGGAGTTCAGCGGGATGCGGATCCGCGACACCTACGCCGACGGCATCAACTTCGCCAACGGCACCCGCAACTCGAAGGTGTTCGACTCGTCCTTCCGGACCACCGGCGACGACGCGCTGGCGGTGTGGGCGAGCAAGTTCGTCAAGGACCAGTCGGTCGACATCGGCCACGACAACGCGTTCACCAACAACACCATCCAGCTGCCGTGGCGCGCCAACGGCGTCGCGATCTACGGCGGGTACGGCAACAAGATCGAGAACAACCTGATCTACGACACGATGAACTACCCCGGCATCATGCTGGCGACCGACCACGACCCGCTGCCGTTCTCCGGTACGACGCTGATCGCCGACAACGCGCTGTACCGGTGCGGTGGGGTGTTCTGGGGCGAGGCGCAGGAGTTCGGCGCCATCACCCTGTTCCCGGCGAACCTGCCGATCACCGGGGTGACCATCCGCGACACCGAGATCCACGACTCGACGTACGACGGGATCCAGTTCAAGACCGGTGGCGGTGAGATGCCGAACGTCCAGCTCACCAGCCTGCGGATCGACAAGTCGAACAACGGGTCCGGCATCCTCGCGATGGGTGGCGCCCGCGGCAACGCCGTCCTGAGCAACGTCACCGTCACGAACTCCCGCGACGGCGACATCGTCAAGGAACCCGGCTCGACCTTCACCTTCACCGGGCAGTAGCCCCGCCCCGGTGACCCCGAGCCTCCGCCCGCCCCCCGGGGGGGGGGGGGGGCGGCGTGGGTTGGGGGGGGGGGGGGCGGCCAAAAACCGGGGGGGGTCCCCGCAGATAGGGAGAGGGGGGGGGTGGGGGAGAGTGTGGGGAAAC
>NZ_JBFAHB010000140.1:0-9620 GCF_040653975.1 Kribbella sp. NPDC050820 | reverse complement strand
AAGGGCCACATGGTTTCCACGACGCCATCGACTCAGGCAGCGCCTGCCAAGACATCCTCATTTGCCGCCGAGAGTGAAGCCAACCATGCCGACCCAGGCGGGCGGCTAGGCTGCGTCCCGTGACGGCCGCACCGGATGCCAGCGTTGGACTCAGGGCTGCGGAACGCCTGGTGCGGCTGGGAACAACCGAGATCCAGCCGGGCCTCAGCGAGACGGAGCTCGCTCGTGTCGAGCAACGATTCGGGTTCGAGTTCGCCGACGACCATCGAGCCTTCCTCACCGCCGGCCTGCCCGCCTGGACGACAGGTCACGACGAGGACCCAGACAAGGCGAGCTGGGGTTGGCCTGACTGGCGGACCTCCGACTCGGACACGCTACGCCAGCAAGTGAATTGGCCGACCGAATGCATCATGCGCCACATCACCGGCGGCGGATGGCACTCCGACTGGGGCAAGCGTCCGTAAACCCTTGAGTCAGCGGTATCCAAGGCGCAACGACGGCTGGCCGACGTACCGCGGCTCATCCCCGTGTACGCCCACCGCTACCTTCCCGCAGGTCGAGGCACAGCCGGACAGCCCGTCGTGTCCGTGCATCACCTGACCGACATGATGGTCTACGGACTGGACCTCGAAGACTACGTGGCCCACGAGTTCCAGGAACCGCAGACGCCAGTTCCGTTCTGGCGGGACTACCTCTAGGGATCGGCGCCCCGCCCAGGTTCTGCCGTCCACAAACGCACGGATCTGGCAGCCGCGATCCGTGCTTTCGACTGTCGCAGATCACCTGGCGGACGAGTGTCGCGCATCACCTGACGGAGGACACCTAACCGTCCTGGCTGCAGCGACAGTTTCTGGCGCCTGACAAGTTTCTCTACGTCTTCAAGACGGGCCCCTCCAGGGCCCGAAAGCGCGCCGCCACCACAGCGCGGGACGCCTGCCCGCCACTCCGCTAGCGCTTCGTTCTGGGCGCGTCCCTTGGCTTGGCGCGCACGTGCCAACAGGGTGCCGAGTCGAATACAGCACAACTCGCCATCAACAATCGACACCCTGTCGGTGCACCGCTCGCTGAAAAGGCCGGCCACCCGCCGTCCCCGTTGTTGCGGCATGCTCCCGTCTGCTGGTGGGCTCCCACATCGCCCCGTTAGCAATCATGGAAGGGACGGCCCGGCCCGGCACGCGTCAAGACACCCCACGGGTGTGGCTGGCAAGGCATGGTCTCTGCCGATTGCGGTCGCCCGTTTTGGCAGGCCGTTTCGATCTGAGCGGGATTGCGGGGTTGCTACTCTGCGGTGGGAGACTCTCCGCTTGGTCCGGTGTGCTTGTTGAAGGCGGTGTGTTTGCCCATCACATCGAGGTGGATTTCCTCGCCGACGAGTCGGTAGGACCACGGTGGTTCAACGAAGGTGGCCCACAACTTCGCGCCGCTGGTGCTCCACGCTGCGAGCTCGAGTTCTGCCGACATGAGGACGACGTTGCCGTACTGGCGCCAGGCCCAAAAGCCCAGGTCGGCTTCGTCAACGAAGATAGGACGCCACTCGCCCGCGGAGTCGCGACGGTAGCCCAGGAGCCTGGAGCCGGCACCGATGAACAGCGCAGTTGTGTCCGGTACGAATAGCACGCCCGGGGTGAAGCCAGTTCCGGCGGGGCCGAAGTGTTGAGTGACCACGAGCTCTGGCCAGTCGCCGGTTCCGATGGCCACGTAGCAATAGCCAACCGACAACCGGTTATCGGTTGCAGGGAAGTCGTCGACGAGGCGGGCATGGGCGAGGTAGTGGGCCAGCAGGTCTGGTGGCGGTGTGCCGACGACGATGCTGTAATCGCCTACCGTCAGCGTGACTGCGTCGACCGGGTTATCGCTCACCGGCCTGATTATTGCTGCCGCAACGTCGTCAGTGGGTCGCCACCTTCCGGCGCCGGTGATGGTGCGGGTCTTCGCGGCCGCGTCAAGGGCGCTTCGCGACGCTGCGCGTCTGCCTGGCGGCAGCCCTTGACCCCGCCGCTGCGCCCCGTGGTTCGGCGGCTGTCCGGGCGGTGGCTCAGGCCGCGGTCGGTGAAGTGTCCTGGCCGGTGGTGGGCCAGGCGATGTCTTCTCGATAGCGCTTGCGGTGTTGGAGGCAGTGGTGGAGTTGCCCGACGAGCTTGCTGCCGAGGCGACGCAGCGCGGCTTCGTGGGTGTCGCCGGCGGCGCGGCGGCGCCGGTAGTAGGCCATCGCCCCGTCGGAGTGCTGCATAGCGTTGAACGCCCACCATCGGCAGGCGTCGGCCAGCCGTTGATTGCGGGCCCGGCGCAGCAGCACGACGCGGGACTCGCCCGAGGCGCGGGTGACCGGGGCGGTTCCGGCGTAGCGGCGCCGGCTGGCAGCATCGAGGAAGCGGTCCAGGTCGTCTCCGAACTCGCCCAGCACCCGGCCCCCGAGGACCACACCGAGCCCGGGCAGACTTCGCAGGATCTCGGCGTCCGGGTGGTTGTCAAACCGCGCCGTCAACGCGGCCTGGAGTTCAACGATGGCGGCGTCGGTGCCCATCAGTGTGGTGACGATCGATCGCACCGCGACACCCATCGCGTCCTCCACTGCCGCCGGCTGGTGCAGTTGTGGGGCGGCGAACGTCTTCTGCAGCCGCTCGATCTCGCTGCGGCGCAGACAGATTCGTCCCGCCGCTGTCAGCAGGTCCCGATTCCGGTCGCGGCGGAGCGCCCGGGCCTGGCGCGGGGTCGGTGCGGCCGCCAGGATCAGCAACGCCGTCTTGGTGGCCAGGTTCGGGAACGCGTTCAGCGCCGCCGGGAAGAATTCGCGCAACACCGACCGCAACCGGCCGACATCGCGGAGCCGGGTGCGGACCGCGTCCTGATGCGCGCGGGCCAGTACCGCGATCGCCTCCACCGCGGCCGTATCGCAGGCCAGCTCCCGATGCCGCGACGCATCGGTGCGCAACAGATTCGCCAGCACCAGCGCATCCGCCGCATCCGACTTCGCACCCGAGACCGCGTAGCGGTCGCGGTACCGGTCCACCGCCTTCGGGTTGATCGCGAACACCCGATAACCCGCCCCCGCAACGCCGCCACCAACAATCCACGGTCGGTCTCGAGAGCGATGCTGACCTCCGCCGGCTGTCCCATATCGCCACATATCAGCTCGGTAAGTCGTGTGAATCCGGCGATGTCGTCGGTGATGCGACGTTTGACCAGCACCCCGCCGCCTGCATCGACAATCGCCACATCGTGGTGGTGCTCGGCCCAGTCGATCCCACAGAAGATCACCATCCGCCATCCCTCCCTACTCTCCACCCTCGTATGGCTGAGCCGCGGAGCCCACGCGGCGCCCTAATGGACAGCGCTCATGGCGCGACACCCCACCAGCCGTCTGCGGTCTCCAGCGACCGGCGGGGCCACCGTCTTGACGAAGAAATCAAAGGGTTTCTGAGCGCTTGAGTGGTCATCCCGCCGGCGGCTCAAGCCACAGTCTGCGCCCGCCACCGGCAGGGGCCACGCTTCTCAACGAAGAGATCCAAGTCTCCGGGCGCCAAAGTGATCACCCACACCGGCGGCGCGAGCCGCGCCTACACAGACCCATTAGAGCGCTCCGCGTCCCTCCGGGATCTTCGACACTTGACCCGCACCGCACCGAAACGGCAGCTATCGGGGCGATGCGGGAGGAACTGCCCGCGCGCCTTGACACGTAACCGTCAACGATGTGCGAGCCGCAAGGAATCGATCACTCGTTGGGCTGTCGCTAGGTCCTTGCCAAAGAAGTAAATCGTGGTCGTTGTCGTGTTTTCGACTAGCTTCCAGGTGTAGCTCGCTCCACGGGTCTGCCAATGAAAGCCCGGGTCGCCCATCGGCTCGACGAACCCCGAGAGACCATCCCGGTTCAAGGTCTGCAGGACCAGAGGTTTCGGCGGTGGCGCCACTCGGTCTTCACCGCCAAGGAACCAAATGACCACCGGTGCAGGCTTGACTGGCCCGTCGGTATTCGGCTTCCCGCACGAGTGGCCCGCGGTGAGGACGTATGACCGACCGTCCTTCAGGCACACCGAGGGATTGACGAGGGTTCCTGGAGGCAGGCTCATCCTGAGGCCGCTGTCTTCAAGCACTTTCCATCCAACTTGATCTGGAGTAGCGGTTGGACTCGCACTTGGGCTGGCAGCCGGGATGTCTCCGCGGTCCTCGCGATCCACCAGAACGACGATGAGGGACAGCACGAGGACAAAGACGGCCGCGATCCCTGCTGTGGCGGTACGGTGCCGGGCGGTACGGGCACGATGCGCTCGGGCAAGGAGGTCCGCCGCGTCGGGAGGAGCGGGAGCGCCGTCCTGGGCAGCGGATGTGATGGATTCACGCACGCGACTTTCCAGGTCCGTCATCGACGGCTCCCTCCACTATCCTGGCCAATCCTGCGGCGGAGCTCGTTGAGAGCTCGGCCCGCGATGACCTTGACCGATCCCACTCGGTAATCCAGCAAGTCCGCGATCTCCCGATCCGACAGGTCCTCGTAGTACCGCAGGACAAGAACCGCACGCTGACGCGGTGGCATCTGGCAGATCAGCGACCACAGGTCCGTCGAGGTGTCTTCCGGCAACAGATCCACAACCGGCGCGTCAGGAACGGCTGGCACCGGAGACTCCCGCGACGAGGCGCGTCTCCGCCAGGTCAGGAACTCGTTGACCAACACTCTGCGGACGTACGCGTTCACCGAACCGGCTGCGCTGACGCGGTCCCACCGGCGGTAGGCCTTCAGCAGGGTGTCCTGGACAAGGTCCAGCGCGAGGTGCTCGTCGCCCCCTGACAACACGAAGGCCAGCCTGGTCAGGCTCGCGCCGCGCGCCTCCACGAAACGCACGAAGTCTTCGTCACGGCCTTCGTCCATGTCCACCTCCTACCCCATAGACGTCGACGAGACCATCGGAGGTAACAGACGCCTCCAGGGGAGGGCTGAGACCACCTCTCTGGCCACCCCCTTTGGATACGAAACGCCGCCGAATGACGGCAAGTGGTGGCAACTACCCTGCGTGAGAGTTCCCAGGTCAGACGGCGGTATCGGCGACCGACGCACATCGACCGCAGGTCTCGAGTCCCAATCCGCGGGTAGGGGGTTCGAGTCGCCGGCGGAGCACTAGCCCTCCTGGTCGCAGGCGTCGGTGACGAACACACTCGATGCGGCGCGTCACTACGTCCGAGGACCTTGGAAGTGAAAGTCACCCGCAAGCCAACGGACGAAGTATCGTGACCGATCGACATAGGTGCGAACGGAGTTGTGAGCCAACCCCGCAGCGCGGGCGGCCCGTTCAAACCGCTCCAGTTCCTCGTGCAACTCTGCGATCGTCCAAGTTTGGTCCATCCGTCGATGGTCACCCAGGCCCCGCCCAGGTTGGAGGGGTAGTGGGAGGATTTTGGGAGCGAACCACCGGTAACAACGATCCTCAAGTGGGTCCAACCCGCAAGAACCAGGACGGCGAACCCCTTGTAGATAAGGGAATAGGCGTCGCGCTGTGTGAGCCGCCAAGGTGACCCCGCCCATGGCTTGGAAGAGATCAGGCGGTCCAGCGCGCTGGGGCGGAGGACTGCCATGACGGTTGACGCGTACGCGTCAACCGCGGCCTGGTGAGTCACCTCGCGGAGGTGAATGTCACTTCAACGGCAACGCGTTTCGACTGACCACCTACCAGTCCGAAGCCCAGTTCACTGCAGGAAGGCTCCCTGTCACCCTCCTGCCCCGTCCGGCCTGACCTTCCGCATGGTTGCACTTGTGGTTGCAGTTCGGCGCTGTTCATCCCAGTTCGGACAGCCATACGACGATCCCCACCGTGAGCGCGAGACGGACCCCAGTAGACCTGCCGGAATCGCGGCTGGTCGAACTTCAACCTCGCGGCCGAAAGGCATACGGGTTCGAATCCCGTCCCGGGCACCTCACCCACTGTCAGAATTGCCCTCGTGAGCAAGCGATGGGACGAGACCTGGCATCGACTCCGCGAGTGGACCTCGGGGCAAGTCCAAGCTGAGCGCCTCGCGGTCCAGATTTTGCTGGCCGAACGTTTCATGGAGGTCGACCCGAGCCATCCGCTCGGGGGACGAGACGGCGGTAAGGACGTTGTCTGCGTGCGCGACGGCGTCCGCTTCATCGGGGGGTTCTACTTTCCCCGGGGGGAGCAGTCATTCGTCGACATCAAGTCGAAGTTCACCTCTGACCTCATGGCTGCTCGAGAGCGCAATGACGCTGAGGCGTTCGTGTTCGTCACGAACCAAGAGTTGCGGCTCGCGGAGCGAGAGATCCTCAAGGCCGCGTGGCCGGACCGCGTGACGCTGTATCACCTCGAACGCGTGACCGGTCTTCTGGACCAGCCAGCGCTCGTCGGCATCCGTGCCCAGTTCCTGAACATCGACGACGAGGCGAGTGGCCGCGGCGGCGACGGTGGAAGCGGCACCATCTCCGGAAACCGTGGAACGGTCATCGGAGGCAATGCGGGACGCGGCGGTACCGGCGGTAGTGGTGGCCATGGCGGCAGCGGCACCGTCGTTGGTGACGACGCACTAGTCATCGGTGGCGATGGAGGCGACGCGGGCGGTGGCCGTGGTGACGGCCGCGGCGGCCGCGGAGCCAGGGGGCCGACCGAGCGATACGGGTTCGACACCTCGATGTGGGGATTCGGCCGCGGAGGACGCGGCCCAGACACACCCGAGTACACCCGCAGAGTAGGGGTCTTGACCCAGATCCGACAGGAGTACCTGGACAGGTTCGCCGAGGACGCGCCGTACATTCTGGCCGGCATCGGAGCGGTCCCGATCGCATGGGTGAACCAGCGCCTTGACGAGCTCGACGAAGGCTGGCACGTCCTCTGGGGCGACGAAGGATATGTGCTTCCCCAGCTACCACGATGAGCGGGATTGGGTGGCGATCCGTGCAGGCTCATTGTCGCAGATCACGTGGCGGACAAATGTCGCGCACCCTACGCAGGACAGACGGGATCGTCGCTGTGATCCGCCAACAGATCCGCGACACATGTCCGCGAACTGATTCGCGACAGGCTAGAAGCCTGGCCACCACCAGGACGCCGGCCAACGCACGGACTGCCGAGGTGAGGATGTCCCGAATAGCGATGCTCGTGCGCCGTCAAAGTGGCGATACGTGCCTACGCCGAGGGGGATTCGCCGACTAACGCGATGCTGACAGTGTCCTCCGGGGAGAGTGTCGCCAGGTTTGGCGGCTCGCCTCCGCTCCGCGCCACGAGAGCCTCAACTGCTTCCTTGAATCCCTCGAGCCCATCGGTGATCGACAGGAAATCGCCACTGACATGGTCGACCTCCACCGTGATGAGGCGCTTGGCGTCCGGCGGCAGCAGCAACACGGAGATGCCCGCCCCCCTCACCTCCGACCAGGGGTAGCCAAACCTCCTACCGGAATCGGTCAGCCAGATTCCGTTCTCGTCAACATTCACTCGGTCGGTCACCTGTGCACCCTAACGATGCGCCATGGTGATGGCCTCCGTCGCCCGGCTCTCACGCCCTCACGGTGGTCAAGTAGTTGGCAGCCTCTCCGGACACCTGAGTCGCACTCTCACGCCGCGATCCGGGCTTTCAACTGTCGCAGATCACCTGGCGGACGAGTGTCGCGCATCAGTCGACGGAGGACAGCTGTGATCCGCCAGCAGATCCGTGACACATGTCCGCCAACTGATGTGCGACAGGCTAGAAGTCTTTCCACGTGTCGGAGCAGCGCAGAGATCTGCCGATGACAGTGCGGGCATGCGGAGAACCACCGGATCTACTGGCCGGGGGTTGTCGGATCCGGAACGTAGTGTTCGTAGAACAGGTGAATGGCGGCCATTCGAGGGCGCCACAGGGCGAGACGAGGAGTCAGGCGATGACGCGTCCGCGGCGCCTATGTCACACGAATCCGTCGCGCTCAACTCGGGAGGCGTTGTGAAGCTCCTTCTCACATCCGGAGGCGTTACGAACGAGAGCATCCGCGATGCGCTGGTCGAGCTGCTGGGCAAGCCGATCTCCGAGTCCCGTGCGCTCTGCATCCCCACGGCGCAGTGGGGCCACCCGATGCTCGGGCCCACCACGGTGCGAAGCTCCGTCGCCGGCGAGCCCCCGTTTCACAGGATGACCAGCCTGGGCTGGGCGTCCTTGGGCGTCCTGGAGCTCACCGCGCTGCCCAGCATCGGCGAGGAGCGGTGGGTGCCCTGGGTCCGAGAGGCCGACGTGCTGCTGGTCGACGGCGGCGACACGACGTACCTGTGCCACTGGATGCGGGAGTCAGGGCTGTCGCGGGTCATGCCATCGCTGCCCGAGACGGTCTGGGTAGGGATAAGTGCCGGCAGCATGGTGATGACACCGCGGATCGGTGACGACTTCGTCTCGTGGCCGTCTGCCCCGGACGACCGCACGCTCGGGGTCGTCGACTTCTCGATCTTCCCGCACCTGGACCACGAGCAGATGCCGGAGAACACCATGGCCGATGCGGAGAGATGGGCCGCCGACATCGCAGGTCCGGCGTACGCGATCGACGACCAGACCGCCATCAAGGTGACCGACGGCACCGTCAAGGTCATCTCCGAAGGACACTGGAAGGCCTTCCCCGCATAGCCGTGGACTGCTATCGGATGTGCCAGCGCCCCTCCTGTGCGTCGTGCTGGGTCACACCGCCGACCGACGGCATAGCCCTGACCGCTCATGCCGCGAGCCCTGCCTTTCGGCTGTCGCAGATCACCTGGCGGACGAGTGTCGTGGCCACCAACAGTCCACGGTTGGTCTGCAGCGCGATGCTGACCTCCGCCGGTTGTCCCGCATCGGCGCACAACAGCTCGGTGAGTCGTGTGGACCCGGCGATGTCGTCGGTGAGCCGCGGAGGCCAAGCGGCGCCCTAATGGACAGTGCTCATGGCGCGACACCCCCAACCGTCTGCAGTCTCCAGCGACCGACGGGGCCACCGTCTTGACGAAGAAATCCAAGTCTCCAAGCGATCGAGCAAGCTCGACCCTTGACCCGCACCGGTCCAAACGCTGAGGTCGGCAGCTATCGGGGCGATGCGGAGGACTGCCCGCGCGCTTCACACGTACCTGTCAACAGCGAGCCAGGGTCGTAGCGGCGGACAGGAAAGCCCGGCGGACGAGCCCTAGCGGGGTGGGAAGCCTGGTTCAGCCGGTTCGACGGCTGGCTGGATTGGCGCTGTTCACTGGACGCGCAGGTCATCGACCTGCGTTTCGAACAGTCCTGGAGCGAACTCGAGCAGCGTGAGAGACAAAGTCAGCTCAGAAAGCCCTTCCTCTCTGGACCACAACGGCACATCGACACTGAACCTCGGCGCACTGCTCGACTCGACTCGATAGATCTCAACCGCGTTCCATCCATCCTCCGGCGGAGCTATCAGCGTTCTGCCGTAACGCTCTATCGCCGTCTGGATATCCTCTGCGCTCAGCCGATGTCCACGCGTCATGGCCTCGATTACGTCGTACTCCTGCCGTACGAGCAGGTCGACAACGATGCGGACGGTGGTCATGAGAGCAGTCATGGGAGCCGCCTGGTTTCTGTCGACGGCAGCTGAAAACTGACCAGTGGGCGGCAACTGAAAATTGACCAGCTTCCCGGAGAGATCCTGGCTTGAACCGAGCCGGGGAGGGAGC
>NZ_JBFAHB010000139.1:0-10261 GCF_040653975.1 Kribbella sp. NPDC050820 | reverse complement strand
AGTTGAACGTCGGCGTACGTTCGTGCGCCCTGGTGGGGTCCGGCCGTGACCTGGATCCTGGCGACCAGCATCAGGCACCACCGACCGGCGTCGCGTCCTCGGGGACACCAGCGTCGCCGGCGATGCCGAGCGCGGCGAGCGGCTCGTTGACCCACGACACCAGTTGCCAGCCTGCACCGTCGGACTGCCGGGTGAAGACCCTGATGTTGCGAAAATGCTGCGCCCCGGCCGGAGTGGCCTTGGAGACCGCGCAGACCACGACCGCCCGATTGTCGAACATCGTCGTGGACTCGATGCGCGTCTGCCGTGGCGAGCTGACGGTCAAGGAGTCGAGGAAGGTCGCCCGGTCGTCGAAGCGCACGCCATCCGGGCGGCCCATGCTGAAGGCCGGTGCGAGGAGACGTTCGAAGAAGGCTCGATCCGCGGACGCTTCGGCGTCCCCGATCGCGAGGTTGATGGCGGCGAGTTCGCCTTCTGGGCGGATCATGCGGTTTGCCTCTCTGTGCGGTCGCCGGCCCACAGGGTGTGGAAGGTCCCCTCCTTGTCCACACGCTGGTAGGTGTGCGCGCCGAAGAAGTCTCGCTGGCCCTGGGTCAGGGCGGTGGGCAGCCGTTCCGATCGCAGACCGTCGTAGTAGGACAACGCTGCCGCGATGCCAGGCGTCGGGATACCTGCTCTCGCGGCTCCCGCGACGACATTGCGCCAGGAGTCCTGCGCGGCTGTGATGGCGTCGGTGAAGTACGGTGCCAACAGCAACGACTCGGGAAGCTCGGTGCCGGCGGCGACGTCATAGGCCTCGGCAATCCGGTCCAGGAACTTCGCCCGGATGATGCACCCGCCGCGCCAGATCCGTGCCACCGCGCCGACATCGATCGACCAGCCGTACGCCGCCGCGCCCGCGGAGATCTCGTCCAGGCCTTGGGCGTAGGCGACGATCTTGGAGGCGTAGAGCGCGACCCTGACATCCTCGACGAACGTGTCCTTGTCAGAGACCGCGCACGCGCCGGTCGGCCCCGGCAGCCTGCCAGCAGCGGCTGCACGCAGGCCCGTCGTCGAGGAGAGACCACGGGCGAAGACTGCCTCCGCGATGCCCGACACGGGGACGCCCAGCTCGAGCGCGGTCTGCACGGTCCAGGTGCCGGTGCCCTTCATGCCTGCTGCGTCCAAGACGATGTCCACGAACGGTCGCCCGGTCTCGGCGTCGACGTGACCGAGCACCTCAGCGGTGATCTCGATCAGGAACGAGCCGAGTTCGCCCTTGTTCCAGGCGGCGAAGACTTCGCCGATCTCGGCCGGGGCGAGTCCGGCTCCGCGGCGGAGCAGGTCGTAGGCCTCGGCGATGAGCTGCATGTCGGCGTACTCGATGCCGTTGTGCACCATCTTGACGAAGTGCCCGGCGCCGTCGGTGCCGATGTGCGTGCAACACGGAGCCCCGTTCACGTGAGCCGAGATCTTCTCCAGAATCGGGCCGAGCGACTCGTACGACTCCGCCGAACCGCCGGGCATGATCGACGGGCCGTTCAGGGCACCTTCCTTACCGCCGGACACACCGCAGCCGACGAAGTGGATTCCCTTCTCCTGCAGGCCGGCCTGTCGGCGCCGGGTGTCGGCGAACTTGGCGTTGCCGGCATCGATGATGATGTCGCCCGGTTCCACCAGCGTGGCGAGTTCGTCGATCACTACGTCGGTCGGGTCACCTGCTTTGACCATGACGAGGATCTTGCGGGGGACGGCCAGCGAGGCGACGAAGTCCTCGATGGATTCGGAGGGGACGAAGGTGCCGTCGGCGCCGTGCTCGTCGATCAGGGCCTTGGTCTTGGCGTACGACCGGTTGTGCACGGCGGTGACGAATCCGTTCCGGGCAAGGTTGCGGGCCAGGTTCGACCCCATCACCGCCAGTCCGGTGACGCCGATGTCGGCCTTGGCGGTAGGGACGTACGACACGTGATTCTCCTCAGGCTGGGGATGAGTACGACGGCTTCTGGTGGTCCGGTTCAGGGGTGAGCTCGAGGCGACGGATGATCTCGGCCGCGATCTCGGCGGGTGGCCGCTCGGCCAGGACCGACAGGGTGTTCTCGTCCGTCTGCGGCGGTTCCAGTACGGCGATCTGGGATGCGAGCAGCGTGGCAGGCATATAGTGGTTCGTTCGCTCGGTGAGCCGCCGGCCGATCAGGTCCGCGGAGCCGGAGAGGTGCACGAAGACCACGTTGTCGCCGGCCAACTGGTCCCGGTAGCTGCGCTTGAGGGCCGAGCAGGTGATGATGCCGGGAACGCCGGCCTCGGCGTGGCTTCTGATCCAAGCCGCTACCTGGTCCAGCCAGGGCCGGCGGTCCTGGTCGGTCAGCGGCACGCCGGCGGACATCTTCACGACGTTCGCGAGCGGATGAAGGTCGTCTCCCTCGGCGTTGTCCCACCCCAGCTGCGCGGCGAGAATGCCTGCGACCGTGGTCTTTCCGGCCCCGGAGACACCCATGATCACGAGCACCGGGTGCCGCGGGGGAGAGCTTGTCGCCGTCACTCGACCTGCCCGTAGAGCCGCATCAGGTTGGCGTTGTCACCCCGACCGAGTCCCTGGTCGACCAGTTCCTGGTTCTGAGCGAGCACGAGTTCGGTGAGGGGCAGCACGAGGTCCTCGGAGTGGGCTGCGGCGGCGGCCGTGCCGAGGTCCTTGACCATGTTGGCGATATTTCCGGTGGGCGTGAGATCGGCTGCGGCGAACTTGAGGAAGAACTCCTGGAAGAGCGCGGAATCGGCGCGGCCGCCTGTCAAGGAGGAGAGCACTGCCTTCGGATCCAGTCGGGCAGCCCGGGTCAGCGCCGAGATCTCGGCCAGTGCGCTGAACCCGATCCCGACGAGTATCTGGTTGATGAGCTTGACGAACTGGCCCGCGCCGCTCGGGCCCACGTGGGTCACTCTGGCCGCGAGGTGGTCCAGGACTGCGGTGGCCCGGCCGACCGAGGCGTCGTCGCCGCCGACCATGAGGCTGAGCCGGCCTGCCAGCGCTCCGGGGGCGCCGCCGGACAACGGGGAGTCGACCCAGTGGACGCGCTGCTCGGCGACCCGTTCGGCGAAGTCGCGGGTGCGGTCCGGCGCGATCGACGACATGTCGATGATCAACCCGTCCCGGTCGGAGGTCCACCCAGCCAGGACGCCTTGTTCGCCGAACACGACCTGCTCGACGATCTCGGCGGTGTTCAGGGACAGTACGACGATGTCGCAGTGCGCGGCGATCGTCGCGGCGGTGCCGTAGAAGGTCGCCCCCTGGGCGACGAGCTCGTCCGCGGCGTCTCGTCGAAGGTCGGTGACAGCGAGCCCGCCGAGCTCTCGTTGCAGGCGGGTGGCGATGGCGTGACCCATCACTCCGAGTCCGACCACCCCCACGCGGCCTACGGTGTTCCCCTGCCGGGCGGTCGAAGCATCGATCTGATTGCTGGCGGTCATGAGAGTTCCTTTTGTCGTCATTTCGAAAGCGGTTCGGTACTGCTCCGGCGACCTTCAGGAGTCGGACAACCGAAGGACGACCTTTCCCGACGACGCGGGGTCGGCGGCCACATCCATCGCCGCGACCGCGTCGGACAGGTCGAACGTGTGGGTGATCACGGGGTCCAGGACGCCGGTACCGGCAAGCAGGCCAATGGATTCGTCGAGCTCGGTGTCGAAGCGGAACGCGCCCCGAACATCGATCTCCTTGGCCACCAGGCCGGAAAGCTCGGCCGGGCGAGGGCCGGGCGGAAACATGCCCAGCTGCACCAGCACGCCCCTACGGCGTACGGCGGCCAGCGCCGGGCCGACCGCCACCGTGGCTCCCGACGCCTCGAGAGCCACATCGAAGTACTGGTCCGGCAGCTCGTCGGTGCCGATGCGCACGGTGCGATCCACGCCGGCGTCGAGTGCGATCTTCAAGGGCAGGTCGAGCAAGTCGGTGGTCCACACCTCGTCGGCGCCCGCGGCCTTCGCCGCACCCGCGGCCAGGATTCCGATCGGTCCGGATCCGCTGACCAGGACCTTCGCCCCGGCCACGCCACCGGCCCGGTTCAGCGCGTGCAGGCCGACGGCCAACGGTTCGGCAAGAACAGCCCGCGACAACGGAAGAGTGGGCGGCAACACCCGCAACTGGTCTTGCCGAACGATCATGTACTCGGAGAAGCCCCCTTGCGTGTGCGGGAAGCTTGCCGCCGACCCGAGATACCGCGCGTTGCGGCAGACGTTGCGGATCCCGGCTGCACACTCGGGGCAGTCGCCGCAGGGTGACGCGGGATGGACAGCCACCGGAGTGCCCCGGGGCAGCGTGCCGGACGGATCGCTCTCGACACGTCCGACGACTTCATGGCCGAGGACGAGCGGCTGGCGCAGTGCGAACGCCCCCACTGCGCCGTGCCGGTAGTAGTGAAGATCCGAGCCGCAGATGCCGCCGTGCGTGTTGCGCACCAGGACCTGACCCAGATCCGGCGACGGCTGGGGAAAGTCGTCGAACTTCAGATCCCCCGGCCCATGGACCACCAGCGCCAACATGTCTATCCCTTCGATCGAGGTGCGGAGCCAGAGCCGTCGGGTCGCGGCGTTGCGCCGGGACCCGACGGTTGTTGCCTGGCGCTCACAGCACGGAGAGCATTCCGCCGTCGACGTACACGATCTGGCCGTTGACGAATGCGGAGGCGTCGGACGCCAGGTAGATCAGCGTGCCGACCAGGTCATCCACCTTGCCCCAGCGACCGGCAGGTGTGCGGCTGCGCACCCAGGCTGAGAAGGCCTCGTCGGCGACCAGGGCGCTGGTCAGCTCGGTCTCGAAGTAGCCCGGACCGATGGCGTTGACGCAGATCCCCGACCCGGCCAGGTCGCCGCACATGCCGCGGGTCAGCATCTTGATCGCGCCCTTGGTCGCGGCGTACGGCGCGATGCCCGGCCGGCTGACCTCCGACTGCAGCGACGCGATGTTGATGATCTTGCCGTGGCCGCGTGGCTTCATGCGAGCGGCGACCTCGCGACCGACGAGGAAGGCGCTGGTCACGTTGGTGGCCAGCAGGGCGTTCCAGTCCTCGACGGTGAAGTCGGTGAACGGCGCCCGTCGCTGCATCCCGGCGTTGTTCACAACGATGTCGAGCGGACCGATGGTCTCCTCGATCTCGGCGATACCCGCGGCGACCGCGGCCGGATCGGTGACGTCGAACGGCATCGCATGGGCCGTGCCACCGGTATCCCGCTTGATCTCGCCGGCCGCCACGGCGAGCGCGGAGGCCGAACGAGCGTTGAGGATCACCTCTGCGCCCGCCTCGGCGAGACCGTGGGCCAGCGCGCGGCCGATTCCGCGGGAGGATCCGGTGACCAGGGCTTTGCGCCCGGTGATGTCGAACAGTGGGTGTGTCATGCGGCTCCCCGCTGATTCTGTGTGCCGGCGAGGGGAACGTCCTCGATCCGGGTGAGCGTGCGTGCCCGGGTCTCGGGGGTGATGAAGGTGCTGACGACGGTGATGAGACCCAGCACGAAGGTGTAGAGGCCCAGTGGCCACCACGAGTAGTCGGTCATGGAGAGGAACCAGACACCGAGCAGCGGCGCCGCGCCGCCGGCGATGACGGCCGAGAACTCGCGGGACACCGCGACGCCGATGTAGCGGTGCCGGTTCCCGAAGAGTTCCGGCAACATCGCGCACTGCGCGCCGAGCATCGTGTTCACGCCGAGGCTCACGCCGAGTACGACGACCAGGACGACCAGGGCAGGATTGCCGAGCGAGAGCAGGTACCAGGCCGGCCAGGCGAGCAAGGTCAGGAAGGCGGCTCCGCTGCGGTAGACCGGGATTCTTCCGAAGCGGTCCGACAACGCTCCGGCCAGGGGGACAGTCAGTATGCCGATACCCGAGGCGACAGCGACGGCGAGTGGTCCGATTGACTTGCCGAGACCGACGGCGCTCGAGGTGACGAAGGTGATCGACAAGGTACTGAAGAGGTAGGAGCCGCCGTTCTCGCCCATCCGCAGTCCGATGCCGCGCCAGACCTGCCTGCGCGCGGTACGGAACAGTTCGGGCAGCGGATGCTCGGCGATCTGCTCCTGTTTCTCGAGCTCGACGAACGTCGGGGACTCCCGCAGCCGAAGGCGGATGAACAACGCCAACGCGATCAGGACGATCGAGGCGAGGAACGGTACCCGCCACAGCCAGCCGTAGAGTACCTCGTCGGGGGCCAGGCCCAGCAGGGCCCACACGGCGGCCGCCAGCAGAGTTCCTGCCTGGATGCCCACGAAGGGCAGCGCGGAGAAGAACCCTCTTTTCTTCGTGGGGGAGTACTCGGCCATCAGCACGGTCGCTCCGGCCTGTTCGGCGCCGGCCCCGAATCCTTGCAGCAGTCGCAGCACGACCAGGATCGTCGGTGCCCAGACGCCGATCGTGGCGGCCGTGGGCAGCAGCCCCACGAAGGTGGAGGACAGGCCCATGATCGCGATCGTGAAGGTAAGCACCCATTTGCGTCCCAGCCGGTCG
Source organism: Kribbella sp. NPDC050820 (assembly GCF_040653975.1). Taxonomy (NCBI): domain Bacteria; kingdom Bacillati; phylum Actinomycetota; class Actinomycetes; order Propionibacteriales; family Kribbellaceae; genus Kribbella; species Kribbella sp. NPDC050820. Next base: position 3,792 of record NZ_JBFAHB010000139.1, on the reverse strand, counting down.
CCCATCATGCCGAAGAACAGGCCACCGAGGGGCCGCGCCAGGAATCCGATCGCGTACGTCGCGAAGCTGAGGATCAGCGCCTGGTTCACGCCGAAGGCAGGAAAGAACAGCTTGCCGAAGATCAACGCCGATGCGGTGCCGTACAGCGCGAAGTCGTAGTACTCCAGCGCGCTGCCCACTGAGGCGGCCAGGGTCGCCTTGCGCAACTGCTCGGGGGGCACCTGTGCGCGGTGGTCCACTGCCGAGTCCTGGGCTTGTTGTGTCATGCGTCCTCCTAGACCTGTGGGGCCATGGGGCGGATGTCGTGAACCGGGAGCGCCCAACTGGAGTCCCAGAGCTTCGCGAAGTGGGCACTGCGTGACGCACACCATAACCACCTACGGAACAGCGTTCAATAGGTGGTACCGGATGAATTTCGGGAGGAGCGAATGCGGGCATGGCAAGCTGCTCTGCGCCGTACAACGGGCAGAGTCGTCGCGTCGCGCTGGGTGGACCCGCAGCGAGTGTTTCGGGTCAGCCGAAGATGAGCGGGTTGCTCAGGGCGGCCGCCACCGACTTCAGTTCGCCGAGCAACTTCTCGCGCATGGACTCGGTGGCGAGGTTCTTCAGGACGGTCACGCCGAGGGACAGCATGGGGCCGCCGGCCTGACGCGGGGTCAGTCGCACGGCCATACCGATGACGCCGGGATGCACGCCCTCGTCGTCGAACGCGTAGCCGTCCGCACGCGCCTTGGCGAGCCGCGCCTGCAGGGCCGCAACGCCGGACAAGGAAGCGTCGGTCATATGCGGGATCTCCACGCCGCGGAAACGGCGGGTGACCTCGGCCGGTGGCAGGACCGCCAACAGGGCCTGGCCGGTCGCCGTCAGGGCGGCCGGGAACCGCTCGCCGATGTTGGCCGCCAACCGGAACCGTGACCGCCCCTCGTACCGCGCGAGGTAGAGCACGTCCGTGCCGTCCAGCAATGCGATCTGGACGACGTGGTCCCGGAGGGACACCGTGCGGGAGCAGAGCTCGTAGAAGCTGCGGACCTCGTCGAATCCCGAAAGGTAGGCGCCCGCCAGTTCGACCGTGCGCCGGCCCAGGACGTAGCCGTTCTCGCGCCGTTGGATGATGCGGGCGTCCTCGAGGGCCTGGCACAGGTGCGACGTGGAGGACTTGGCGATGCCCAGGGATCTGGCCAGGTCGCTGACTCCCAGGGGCTCACCTCCGGCGACCTCCAGTGCGTCGAGGATCGCTGCGGCCCTCGTCACCGCAGGTGCCGGACTGCCTTCGCCGTCGGACCGGAAACGGCGCACCGCGGCCGGCGGCTCGTGCCCGGGTTCCTCAGTAGAAGTGCGTGATGTCGACGACATTCAGCAGTTCCTTCCGGTTGAGCAACCTGTGCAGGTTGGTCGCGAAGAGCTCCGCGATACGGCGGTCCTCATGCGGGCTCAACGCTGCTGTGTGTGGTGCGATCACGACCTGCGGCATCGCCCACAGCGGTGAGTCTGCGGGCAGTGGCTCCACGGCGACCACGTCCAGGAAGGCCACACCCAGCCGGCCCGATCGCAGCCCGTCGACCAGGCTCGGCTCGTCGATCACGGTACCGCGCCCGACGTTCACGATGGTCGCTCCGGGTTTCGTCGCGGCGATCAGTTCGGCGCCGTACAGACCCCGGGTGGCGGTGGTCTCGGGCAAGGTGAAGACGATGGCGTCCGCACGGCCGACCAACTCGGACACGGCCTCGATCGGGTGCACCTCGTCAACGTACTCGACCGGTTCAGGCTGTCGTTTCGTGCCGAGCACGGTGGCGCCGAGGGCCTTGACCAGTCGGGCTGTCTCCTTGCCTATCCCGCCGAGGCCTACGACCAGCACCGTCTGCTCGTGGACCTGCTTCATCGCCCACCGATCCGTCCATTGCCGGGCCGCCTGCTGGGCCTGCAGCCGGGCCAGATCCTTCGCTCCCGCCAACACCCCGAAGAGAGCGAACTCGGCGAGAGTGCGGCCGTGCACTCCGGCTGACGTGGTGAATTGCACCCGTCTCAGCTCGTCGGCCGTCAGCTCGGCCGCCTTCACCTGCGCACCGCCGCCGGCGGCCATCGTCTGAACCCAGCGGAGGCGGGGGTTCGACCGAACGGCCGACGCCAGCGCGGCCGGCTTGTTGTCCGGGATCCCGTAGAAGAGGTCCGCCTCGGCCAGCAGCCGGTCGAACTCGGCCTGCTGGCGGCGCGTCCGCCGGAACCCCGGGTCGCCCTCGTGGTCGCCGGGGAACCGTTGCGCGGGCAACAGGGCGTCGTCGACCAGCAGGTCCACCCGCGGGTCGACCTCGGTCAGCAGAGGCCGCAGGCCGGGCTCGAGCGGCGTGGCGATGGCGATCTTGATGCTGGACGACACCGAACTCCTCCAGGTTCCCCCCGCACGGTAGCGGACTTGGCTTACAGCGCAGCATACGACGCCGGACCACAGACGGAAAGATGTTCACTGGACTGGACATGCCCCGTCCGTCCGGCAGCAGTCCCGTCAGAACCCCAGCTAGCTCGGTGACCCGACGCGCGCTCTTGGTGCGTTCGGCGATTCCGGCGTAGTGGGCGACGACCCGACCAAGCTGCTCGACGCCGGTTCCGAAGACGCCCGCTAACACTTCTGATACCGAAGCGCTCGCGTCATTCGGAGTGTGACCTACCTGGCCGCACACGTCTGCTGCCGGGCCCGACCAGCGCGATCACGGTCTACAGCTGGAGCACAAGGCCTGCTCAAGGAGCCTTCGTGGGCTACATGGAAGACATCGTTACGAAGACTTAAGGGAACATATGTTCTGGGTACCTGCTTGAGTGCAGTGGTCAGTTGCGGTCCTGCGTGAGGAGCGTGGGCAGGGGGTGCGAGGTCGGTGTTCATTGGGACGATCTACGTCGGAGCGTGCCCAGATCGTTGCCAAGAATCGGTGGCAGGCCGGACTCGATCGATCGGAGCAACGCGAGCTCATGTCCGACTGACGATCACCATCTCGTTGCCTTCGGGGTCGGCGACCCGCCAGCGATCCTCCGACTAGCGGTGGAAGTAAGACGCGATCGCTCAAACACGAGACTGGAGCACGCTGGCTGCGGGATAGTGGATGCCTAAGCCACCTCACCGGGGGGAACACATGAAGCGACTTCTCGCACTTGGCGCGTCAACGGCCGCCGCGGTCGCGTTGCCCGCGCTGCCGGCCGGCGCCGACGCCCCGCCCGGACATGGTCTGGAGACGTTCACCGTCGCCTGCGCCGAAGGCGCGATCACGGTCGTCGGCACGCCCGGCGACTCGGCGAGCCGGTGGATCGACGACCAGCACATGGTCCTGCTATTGATCACCTTTACGCCTACTGGGGGCGTAGAAATCGTCGCCAAGGCGTTTGGCAAGAAGACTGGCCTTGCCTCGAACGCGGTCAGCTGCACGGTCACGGACCCCGACGGCACCGCCACCGTGGTACGGGCGCCCGTACCGCCGGAGGGATAGCAACATCCGGCGGCGGGCAGTTAGCCCGAGTCCGTACCAGGGCGTGCGTGGATCCACATGTTGGGCGCGAACGTATGAGGCGTAGTTGTGCCCGCCGCAGATGATGCCTCCGACGGCCAGGTGCTGGTATTCGGGAAACAACTGGTCAGCGCTCGAGGGGAACCGAGTCCTTCGCCCGAACACCACCCCGGTTGGCCGGTAGGTTGACCTACTGCCGGGGTGTAGGGCCCTGACCCTGGTTCTTGGACACGCCGAATCCAGCAGCTGAGCATCTGCTGGAGAGAGCGAGATGATCCAGAACCATGGCCCGCAAGAACTA
>NZ_JBFAHB010000138.1:0-10781 GCF_040653975.1 Kribbella sp. NPDC050820 | reverse complement strand
TCACCGTCCGCGGCTGAGCCTTCCTCGACAATACGCCTGTTCATCGAAAGGTTGTTGGGTCTTGAGCATCCGGTAGGTGAGCCGGCAGGCGTGCCGGGCCAGCGCGACCCGGGCCTGGATGGGTCGCATGCCGCGGGCACGGTACTCGCGGTCGCGTTGCGCGAACGACGGCGAGAACACCGACAGTCCCCAGGCGATCCCCATCAGCGCGTCGCGGTGCTCGGCCAGGCCCTGGCGAGAGATCCGGCCACGGCGGTGCAGAGTCGCAGACTGGTAGAGCGCGGGTGCCAGACCGGTCGCGGAGTACAAATGCTCGGCATCGGGAAACCGCTCGATCGGCAGGCTGTGCGCCGCGAACGCGGCCGCACGCACAACCGCGACCCCGGGCAAGCTCGTCAGGATCTGCCCGTCGGTGCCGGCCAGCAGCTGGGCGATCTCGCCGTCCAGCGCGGCGATGTCCGCGCACAGCATCCGGAAGCGGGCAAGGTCTTTGGCCAGCCGCTGGGCCCGGTGCTCGGCATCGGCTGGTGGCGCCAGGCATCCTCGCCACCGCTGCACCCAGTACTGCGCGTCTGCCTTGGTGAGACGTCCGGGTGAGCGCGCGAGCAGCGACCGCACCGACGGCGCTCGGCCGGCAAACGCCGCAGCACAGGCCAGCACCGCCTGCCCCGAGGGGCGTTCAACCGCCAGGCTCCGGCCGTGCCCGGCCGGCGCGGACAACCCCGGAACCAGGTTGTTCAGTTGATCGTGCAGACGCTGCTGAGCCACCTTGCGATCCGCGACCAACCCGCGCCGGTGCCGCACCACCGCCCGTAACGCCTCCACCTCCACTTCATCCACCAGCACCCGGCCCGCGCCCTGGCGGGCCAGATACGTCAACGCCGCACAATCTCGGTCGTCGGTCTTGAACCGGCCCGATCCCAACTGCACCCGCGCAGCCTTGGTCTCCGACGGCGCGAACAACCGCACCGCCCCCGGATAGCGACGCTCCAACTCCAACGCCCAGGCACGGTGCAGACTCCCAGTCGCCTCGACCGCGAACACCAACCCACGACCGTTCCCACGATGCGCAGCCACTACCTGCTCAACACCGGCCACACCGTCACGAGAGACCGGCACCGACACCGGATCGGCCAACAGACCCGACCCGTCACTGACCCACACCCGGTTCAACACCTTCCCCGGGTCGACGGCCACCACCAACGTGGCAGCATCAAGCGCCACCTGCAGCACCGACATGACCAAAACCTCCTCACAGAGAAGGCTCGAGGCCACACAAGCCATCGAGTCAGACCATCCCTCGACGGCCCATCATCAGCCTGCGCTCGTCGGCATCAACGTCGTTCATGCTCGCTACGCTGCGCGTGCTCCACGTTGACCCCTCCCACACGCACCCTGCCAACACCTCCTACCGAGGGAAGGTCCCCTTCAGGGTCTATCAGCCGCCTGCTGCGATCGGGCCGAGAGTCCTCGCTGCCAACTGGACCAGTGAGTGGTGCAAGGGATTGAGCCGATGGCTCGGACGCGCCGTCGATGGCTCTGCTCTGGGCTTGTTTGATCGGGATCGCGCCGGACTGGGGCGTCCGCATAAACGAGAAGGAGCGACTAGGCCTTACCGAGAGATCGCGCTTGCCAACCTTAAGCGTCGAGATCGAGGCGTGTGGTTAAGGTGCGTGTCCCTCCCCCGCCTTGGCGTGCGTCGCGGGTAACTGCGGGGTGCGAAGACCAGGGTGAAAGGCCCAAGGGCCGCCGTTCCATCCGGTGGCCACAGGCTGGGGAAGACCGGACGGGTGAAGAACATGAACCCTCGTTGACGCCTCGTCATTAGCACTCTCGTCGATGGGATGTTTCAGCGAGAGATAGGGGCCGGCCGTTGTGAGTCGGCGGGTGCCGCCCGGGGGGATTGGCCGGGCGGGAACGCACCACCGTCCCCGGGGTACAGAGGGCGCCCATCGGTCGTATCTGTGTCATGCGGAACGTGACAACCCCGTCGGGGTCCAGGCGACGTGGTCGCCTGGTGGGCTGACCGTGAGGAAGGCTGAACTCCCCGGCGGGAGCAGGACGACCCCGAGAAGCGAATCCCGGTGGCCGAAAGCCAACGGGAAACCGGGAACCTGATGCTGGCTCCTCCGCCAGCGTTCCCGCATAACCGGCCGGATAGGGGTTTGTGCCCGCTCGGTCGTGAGCTTGGCCTGCTCCGCCCGCAGCTCTGCGTTCTCGGCCTCGAGCCGAGCGATTCTCGCCTCCGGTGTCTCCGGCCCAGCATTCGCCCTGGGTGCGCGCTGACAGGCCCGCGAAGGCCTGGACACGGTGGTCCCGGCGGCGGTCGTCTACTTGCCCGAGCCATACAGCTCGCCCCAGCGCGCCAGGGTCGCCCGCTCGATCCCGAGGTCGGCTGCGATCCCACGCAGCGTCGCTCCCGGACTGGACTCGTACAAGTCGACGGCCTGCCGACGGAACTCCTCGGAGTAGTTCTTGCGGGCCATGGTCCCGATCATCTCGCTTCCCCAGCACATGGCTGGATTCAGCGTGTCCAGCAACCAGGGTCAGGCCCCCGAACGAACGCACCGCAACCCGCCTCATACACAGCCACTGCCACCGCCGAACCACCAGCGATGGCAGCCGAACAGCACTTCTGCCAGCCCGCACGCCCGGTTCTGAGGGGCTCCGGCGCGGCAACGCGCCGGAGCTACCCTACGAGTGCGAGTTCACCGCCCTGCGCTACTTCACCCTCGACGGCAGCGGCTACCCCGACCACGCCGCACAGGAGAACGCGATCGCCGGCTACGTCCGCTCGCGCAACAAGCGAGCACAACCCAAACGCCGCTTCGCCACCGACTCCAAGATCCGTCGACCGGATTACCTACCCAACGATGCTTGATGAAGCACTAGCTGAAAGTTGCTCGCCCAGCACCAAGACCTTCCTTCAATCCTGCAGAGGACTGCCTGTGTACGCGTCTAGGCCGGGGTCGATCCGGATGTCACCTGCGAGATGAAGCGCGGCACGGAATCCAGGATCGCTGTGACGTCCGCAGGCTGGATGCTTCCGGGATCGTGCCGGAGGCTGATTCTGAGGGTGTCACCGGCCCGCCAAACGTCATACACGAGGCCGGGACCGTAGCCGGCCTCGCCGCGGTGCTCGATCCAGGTCAACCGCGAGTCGCTATCCGGGGCCAGGGCTCGGGACGGGTCCGCCAGCACATAGTTGTAATAGACACCTTGGATGCCTGGCACCTGGCGACTCCCCAGCTCGTCGACGAGCTGATCGATTCGTAGCGGATCGGCGTATGCCAGTTGCATTGCATGGATCAGCACCTCGTGAACCTTGCGCAGGTCGTCCGGAACCGGCCGTTGTGCGCCGAGATTCTCCAGTATCACGGGGCCCTGCATGAAGAACTTCGCGGATGACGACCGTCCTCGCCGGCTCCATCTGTTGACGCTGAGCACCTGGGCGACGAACACCCTCTGGTCGAGTACATGGCGGTGCCCGGCTGCGATGGCGGCGAGCACGATGGCTGACTCGAAGGTTCGCAACCGACTGGCGCCATGGGACAACGCACCACCGATGCTGCGGCACCAGAGCACCTGTTCCTGCAAGCTGGTCGAGGACTGCCTCGGCGTCGGACCGAGGCGCGAAGCACGGTCGGTCTCGTGCCGGCGAAGCGCAGTGGTCAGGTGTGTGCACCAGCCGCGCTCCCTGGCGTTCTGCCATTCGATTCCGTCGGGGCTGGCCTCCCAGTGCGCAAGCTCGGCGGGTGAGAAGCCGGTTTCGGCGGGCAGAGATCGCCGCTGGAGCAACGCGATCAGATCAGCTTGCAGGACTTCGGCTCCGCGCCGATCTGTCGCGATGTGATCGACCACGAGCCGAAGGTGCGGAGCGCCGTCAACGGAGCGGCTTCGCTCGATGATGAAGGGTAGCTCGCGATCGAGATCAAAGGAATGATCGCGCGCGGAGTCGCTCGTCAGCGATCGGATCAGATCGGCCTCCGGCGCGGCGTGGAGGATCTGACTGCCCCGAACACCGTCCCACTGGTAGCGGGTGCGCAGCGTCGGGTGGCGCTGTATCAGGGTTCGGAGCGCCGCGGTGACGGCATCATTGGTGAGACCAGCGATGTCGGCGTCGATCCGGAGGTTGTTGACGTGAGCATCGCGTCGATCAGCCGCCGCCCAGCCGCCGTTCACCGAGTCAGCTCCCATGGCCCAATCAAGCACAGGCCAGCTCATCCTCGATCGGTCCACCTCGACCGGCAGGTTTACCATCGCCTCAGCGTAAGAGGCCAAACGACGGCCTGTCCTGGTTGTACAACACCAGCCTCAGAGTGAGAGCTTGGAGTTACGGTGCTAGGAAGAGTCCGCCAGACTCACCAGTTCGTATGGAGCGTTACGCCAGCGTCCGGTGCCCTGGGATCGCGCGAGTCAGACGCTGCACAGAAGTCTGCCTCAGCTTTCCGATTTCGTCGCGCGGGAACCTCCGTGTGAACCACCACATTCTGGGGACCTTGAAGCCGGCGACGAGCGCACTGCAGTGGGTCCGGAGATCCACCACCAACCGGTCTTCGTCGGCCTCCTCGGTCATCACAAGGGCTGCCGTGATCTGTCCGAACTCCGCGTCTTCGTGGCCGAACACCACCGTATCGAGCGCTGCCGGGTGCCGCAGCAAGGCAGCGGTCACCTCGGCCGGATAGATGTTGACCCCTCCACACACATCGTGTCGTCGACCCGCCCGTCGAGGTACAGGTAGCCGTCCTCGTCCAGATGTCCAAGCTCGTCGAACGTGAAGACACCGGGCCGGAGATGAGCGGCTCGGGTCTTGCGCGGATCGTTGTTGTATGCGAAACCGCTGCGGGTGGCGCGTTCGATGAAGACACGTCCCCGTTCGCCCGGTGGTAGCGGCATACCGTCGGAATCGACGATAGTCACTGTGGATCGCGGCAAGGGCCGGCCGACACTCCCTCGGTGGCGCTCCCACTGCTCCGAGTCGATCATTGTCGCGATGCCGCCCTCTGTCGCGCCGTAGTACTCGACCAGCACAGGTCGCCACCAGGCGATCATGTCGGTCTTGACGTGGATGTCGCATGTGCCGCCGCCGTGCCACACCGTTTCGAGGCTGCCGCCGCCATGGGACCGGCCACTCGCGTCGCGGTAACGCAGCAGCCGGATGAAATGGGTCGGCACCAGGTGGCAGTGGTCGATCGCTTCCGCAGCGACGACGTCCAGGAAGCCGGCTGGCTCGAACTTCTCGAGGACCCGGATCCGGCTTCCCAGGAGAAGCGACATCAGGCCGAAGTACAGAGGGGCCGAGTGGTACCACGGGCAAACCAGCAAACCACGTCTGCCGGTGGGAATCCCGACCACGTGCCGAGCGAGTCGCAGAGTCGCCACGACGGTGTTCATGGGCGAGCCGAGTGTGAACAGGTGGCTTAGTACACTACGCGGCGTACCGGTGGTTCCTGATGTGTAGAGCATCAGCCCACCGCAGGTCTGGGACGCCGGCTCCCGCGCGTCTACCGCATCGATGTCCTGATCCACGCTCAGGTGACGGATCCCGCGACCGGCTACCGCCGCTGCCGTCTCCTCCCCGCGGTCTGGGTCCGAGATGACCACCCGGCAGCCGGCATCGACCACGATCTGTGCGATCTCGGCCGGGACGAGCCGGCAGTTCACCGGCACCAGGACGAGCCCGCTGTGCAAGCAGGCGAGCAGCACCTCGAGACACTCGATGCGATTCCCACTGACCAGGGCGACGGCGTCACCAGGCCGGAGTCCGGTCGCCCGAAGAAGCCCAGACCGTAGCCTGCGGCGCCGCACTGCTCGAACCACGCGGGCCTCCGTTCGAGCCACGCGGGCCCTCCGTCGCGGTCGATAGCCTTGGACGGGTCGGCGAGCACGAGTGTCGAACGGCGTGAAGCCCGTCGCGGTACCCAACGGCGTCCGCTGGACACGGCCAGTCAATTCAGCCCGCAACACGTCGGCTCCGTGCAGATCCGTTGCGATGTGTTGACCACCAGCCGGAGGTGCGGCACACCCTCAGCCGTCCGGCTCGCTCCACGCCGAAGGGCCGTTCGTGGTCCAGGTCGAAGGAGTGCTCGGCAACAGAGTCGTTGATTGTCGATCGGATCAACTCGACGTCCGGAGTCGCGTGCAGTACCCGCGTTCCACCAGCGCCACCCCACAGGTAGCGCGTGCGTAGGGTCGGATGCCGCTCGACCAAAGCTTCGATCGCCGCCACGACCACATCGTTGGAGATGCCAACGAGATCCGGCTGCAGCGGGAAGACGCGTCGCGCCGGTCGGCCCCCAGCCCAATCCAGCACCGGCCAGCTCATCCTCGACCGCTCCAGCCCGGCCGACAGATACACCGTCGACTCAGCTTAGGCCCGTCGGCCGGTACCAAAGTAGCGCTTGGTTGCACAGCATCATGGCGAAGCATGCCCCGGAATGGCACGTACAAGCTGCCGAACCGAGTCCAGCCGAACTTTGCCAGCCTCGTCGCGGGGAAACTGTCGCGTGAACCACCACCACCTGGGCACCTTGAAGCCAGCGACCAGCCTGGCACAGTGCCGCCGCAGGTCCGCTACGAGCAGATCCTCGTCGATCAGGTTCTCGGCCATCACCAGCGCTGCAGCGACCTGCCCGAACTCTGCGTCCTGGTAGCCGAAGACCACGGCGTCGAGCACCGCCGGGTGCCGCCGCAGGGCCGCAGTCACCTCTGCCGGGTAAATGTTGACGCCCCCGCACACGATCAGGTCATCGGCGCGCCCGTCGAGGTAGAGGTAGCCGTCCGCATCAACGCGCCCGAGCTCGCCGAACGTGTAGACGCCAGCTCGCAGATGTGCCGCGCGGGTCTTATCCGGATCACGGTGGTACGCGAACCCCTCGTGCGTGGGACGTTCGACGAAGACCCGCCCACTCTCGCCCGGCGGGACCGGTCCGCCGTCGGGACCGACGACGGTGACCGTGGTCCCGGGCAACGGCCGGCCGACACTCCCGCGGTGGCGCTCCCACCGCGCCGAGTCGATCATAGTCGCGATTCCGCCCTCGGTGGCTCCGTAGTACTCGACGAGCACCGGCCCCCACCAGGCGATCATCTCCGTCTTGACTTCAGGATCGCAGAAGCCGCCGCCGTGCCAGACCGTTTCGAGTCCACCGATGTACGTTCCGGGGCGCCGATCGCGCAACAGTCGGACAAAGTGGGTCGGAACTAGATGGCAGTGGTCGATCGACTCCGCGGCCACGATCTCCAGGAACGCCGCCGAATCGAACTTGTCGAGGATCCGAGTGCGGTTACCGAGCAGCAGCGACATGAGACCGAAGTACAGAGGCGCCGAGTGGTACCACGGGCACACGAGCAGGCCTCGCCGTCGGGCCGGGATCCCGACGATATAGCGCGCGGCCCGCAATGCACGGGCGGCTGCGTCCATCGGTGCGCCCAAGGTGAACAGGTGGCTCATCACACCACGCGGCGTGCCGGTCGTTCCCGACGTGTAGAGCATCAGCCCACCGCAGGTCTGGTCGCCCGGCGCGGCCGGGTCCAGCATCGCGAGATCCTGCTCCAGACTGAGATGAGTGATCTCGAGTCCCAGCGCCGCCGCGGCCGTCGCATCGTCGCACGCAGGCTCGGACAGCACGACCCGGCAGCCCGAGTCACGAAGGATGTGAGCGACCTCGGCCGGGGCGAGCCGCGAGTTCACCGGCACGAGCACCAACCCGCTATGCAGACAGGCAAGCAGCACCTCAAGACATTCGATGCGATTGTTGCACACCACCGCGACGACTTCGCGCGGCCGGAGCCCTGCCCCGCGAAGAGCAGCCACCCAACGGTTGACCCGCTCGTCCAGTTCCCGCCAGGTGCAGCTCCGTCGCCGGTCGGCGACAGCCTCCTCGGTGCCGTGCAGCCGGACCAGCTCGTTCAGCAACGCAACCAAGGCCTCACCTCAGCAGATCGGGGCTGTCAGCAACGATCTCGGCGTACAGCGACCTGAAGTTGAGCCGGCCCATCGATGGCACGCCCATCACTCCAGCTACCTCCTGGGCGGTCTCAACTGGAACCGGAATCGGCCGCCCGGCCGATTCCGCAAGCAACTGGATCTGGCAGCACTTGTCCATCAGGACGAACCACCACGCCGCCTCACCGACGGACCGCCCGACAGTCAACAGGCCGTGGTTCTGCAGGATGACAGCCTTCATCCCGGACAGAGTCGCCGCGATACGTTTGGCCTCGGCCGCTTCCAGGACGACGCCCGGAAAGTCCCGGTGCACCGCGTGGTCCCCGAAGAACGCACACGCGTCCTGCGTGATCGGGTCGAGCGGCCGACCGAGCGACGACCAGGCACGGCCGTACGTCGAATGCGTGTGCACAGCCGCGATGACGTCCGGACGCCCGGCATGTAACTGCGAGTGAATCGCGTACCCTGCCGGGTTGACCCGACCGTTGCCCTTGACAACGTTACCGGCCTGGTCGACCAGCAGCAGGTCGCGGACGCAAACGGTGCCGAACGGCTGGCCGAACGGGTTGATCCAGAACCGATCCGGGTACTCAGGATCTCGCGCTGTCACATGGCCACCGGCGCCTTCGTCGAGCCCGCGCCGGGCCAGGATCCGGAAGGTCACAGCCAGCTCCCGCAGGCGGACCTCCCGCTCCTCCGCCGGTGCACGCACGGTTCTCGCCTCAGCCACGACGTTCGCTCCCTTCCGTATCGATGCCGCTATCCGCCGCGATCAACCCTCCGGGCGATCCGACCCTAGCCGCGGTCGTCGTGCCCTGACTACAGTCGCCAAGTGGACACCCTGAGCGCGCCTGGCACCTTTCGGCGGGCGCTCCGCGCCTGGTTGCGGACCAACCGGCGGTATGCACCGGAGCTCGGCGACCGCGGCAAGCCGAGCTTGCAGGCGTGGAGCCAGCGGTTGTTCGACGGCGGGTACGCGGGCCTCACCTGGCCTGTCGAGTTCGGCGGTCACGGGTACGGCATCGAGCACGAGCTGATCCTGGCGGAGGAATGCGATCGGGCTGGCGTCCCCGAGCCGCCGAACATCGTCGGTCTGCAGATGGCCGGACCGACATTGATCCAGCATGGTTCGGCCCAGCAGCAACGCCGGCACTTGGAGCCGATCCTGATCGGCAGTCAAATGTTCTGCCTGGGCTTCTCCGAGTCGGAAGCCGGGTCCGACCTCGGCGCAGTCCGCACCCGAGCCACCCGGGTCGACGGCGGGTACCGCATCGACGGTACGAAGCTGTGGTCATCGTACGCCCAGCTCGCGGACTTCTGTCTCGTGCTGGCGCGGACCGATCCAGACGTCGGCCCGCACCGGGGTCTGTCCCTCCTCCTCGTCGACCTGACCAGCGACGGCATCGATGTGACGCCGATCCGTCAGATCAACGGCGACGAGAACTTCTGCCGGATCCGGTTCGACCGCGTTGTCGTCGGGGACGACGCAGTGGTCGGAGCCGCAGGATCCGGCTGGACGGTGGCGATGAGCGCCCTGTCGCACGAGCGCGTCACGCTCGCAGGCACGCTGGTCGCGCGCCTCGCCACCCAGCTGGACAGGCTCGTCACCTCTATGAGGGAGCGCGGCGTCGCGGCCGAGCCGGCGCTGCGGCACCGCCTCGCACTCTTGTACATCGATGTCCAGGCTCTGAAGGCCACCGCCAAAAGAACGATGTCCGAGCTCGTCACCACCGGCCGCCCCGGTCCGCAGAGCAGGATCCTCAAGCTCCAGTGGTCGCGCTCAAATCAGGACCTCACGGCCTTGGCGATCGATGTCCTCGGCAACGACGTCATGACAGTCGACCCGACGGCCGCCGGATGGACAGCTCAGCTACTGCGCAGTCGCGGCAGCACGATCGAGGGCGGCACCACCGAGATTCTGCAGTCCGTGATCGCGGAACAAGTCGCGGGACTGCCCAGGACCAGATAGCCGATCCACAGGAGCACCAGTGACCACGACGAGCGACGATTGCCTCTCCGTTCAGTGCACAGCCCGCGACGTCCTCGCCCGCCGCTACCCGACGGACCGGATCGCGGAGCTCGCGGACAGTCCTCTGCGAGCGGATCCGGCGGGCTGGTCAGAACTGACAGAGCTGGGCTGGTTCGATGCCGACCTGCCGGCCCTCGCCCAGGTCCGTGTGGCCGAGGAGTGTGGCTACTACCTCACACCGCAGCCCTGGTGGCCCACGATGTGTCTGACCGTACTGGGCGAGGCGAGATCTGGGCCTGACAGCGTCGCAATAGGGTTCGATGAGACGGCGGGCCCGATGCCGAAAGCCGTGGCGACGTGGGGCGATTCCTGGACGCTGACCGGCGCCGTCGGCCTGGTGCCGGATCTCGAGCTCGCCGCAGGAGTCATCGTCGCGGGAGATTCACCCGCGGGACCGATGCTGTTTCGCGTCGATCTGGCCGCCCAGGGCGTCGACGTTCACCGTGGGGCACCGTTGGACCCGTTGCGAACCATCGGAGCCATCACACTGTCTGCTGCCCGCGCGGAGCCGGTCTGTCACACCCCGACGGCTGAGGCCACAATCGCCGCGATCCGCTCGCGCGGACTCCTCCTGCTGGCCGCCGAAGCCGTCGGGGTGGCGCGACGCGCTTATGACTTCGCCCGCGAGTATGCGTGCGCAAGGCAACAGTTCGGACGCCCGATCGGCGGCTACCAGGCGGTCGCCTTTCGGATCGCAGACATGTACGTCGAGCTCGAGCTGGCTCGCTCCCTGACGCTGGCCGCCGCCGGCAACGAGACACAGGCAGCGGTCAGCTGCACACTCCTAGCGGCCCGGCGGGCCGCGAT
>NZ_JBFAHB010000137.1:0-11155 GCF_040653975.1 Kribbella sp. NPDC050820 | reverse complement strand
TCGTCGACCTCGCGGGGCTCCTGGAGTCCTGCGAGGTCGACGGCTTCCGCGCGGACTTCCTGAGCTGGGGCCACTACCGCCCGGAGTACTGGCGCAACTACTGGCACACCCACTCCTTCCATGAGGTCTGCCTCGCCTACTCCGGCGCCGGCCGCTTCAATTCCGGCTCCTCGCAGTACGAGGTGTACCCGGGTGCTGTCTTCCTCGCCCGTCCAGGCGACGTCCACGAAATCGAGTCCAGTCACTCGGAGCCTTTGGGCATCGCCTTCTGGGGCTTCACGTTCCGGCCGGGCTCGGACCAACCGGGGTGGTGGTCAGGGCTGACTCGACAGGACGGGCCGGTGATGTCCGACCGGGTCGGCTCGTTGCCGGCTCTCATCACTGCGTTGGCGGCTGAGGCTGCGGCGCCGGTGTCCGGTTACAGCGCCGCGCTTGCGGCGCTGGGGGCCACGCTGGTGATGGAGACGTCCAGAGCGTTCGCCCTGGACGACGATCTCGCAGTAGAACCGGTACGGCGTGACCGCGGACCGCTCGTGGTCGAGGCGATGCAACGCCACCTCCGCGACAACCTCTCCCGCCCGATCACCGTCCGGGACGTCGCCGCCGTAGCCCACCTGTCCGAACGCCACGCCGAACGCCTCTTCCACCAGCAAACCGGCGCGTCGATCATGTCCACCGTGCGCCGGCTACGCCTCGAACTGGCCGCCCAACTCCTGCTGGACCCGTCGTTGACCGTCACCGAAGTAGCCCGAGCCTGCGGGTACTCCGACGTACGCCCCTTCTCCACCGCCTTCCGCCGCCACTACGGCCGAACCCCAGGCAACCACCGCCAAACCGGCGGCACCGAGTTCATGTAGTCCTGCCCAGCGCGACTGGTTCTAGACGACGCCTGTTCGGTGGTGTCGGTTCGTAGGACCGACTGCTGGTGGAACTTCTTCTCGTAGGTGTCGCGAATTTTCTGCGGCCGTCGCGGTCGTCTTGCCCAGGTGCATCATGCGGTTGGTCCCCCAAGAAGTCGTGGTGTGGCTGGAACGTTAACCGCGCAATCACGGTAAAAAGCGGCTCCCGCCGAGCTCTGCCCGCTCGGCCGGGCAACTGTGCCCGAAGGATCTGTCACTCAGAGTAGTCAATCAACATCATGGACAGGGCAGACCGTGACTGCTCAAATGCATCCAGGTATTTCCGCCGTACTCCTGGAGGAGACATATGAGGGGTCGCCTCAGCCGTATCGCCGGCGTCATCGCGCTGGCGCTCGGCCTCGCAGCCACATCCCTGGTTCCCGCGTCCGCCATCACCGGAGGCGAGCCGGACGGAAACGGCCATCCGAACGTCGGCCTGATCCTGTTCTACATGCCTGACGGACGCTTCCGCTGTACGGCGACCCTGGTGTCGCCGACGGTGCTGGTGACCGCAGCGCACTGCACGAAGGGCACGCTGGGCAAGACACTGATCACGTTCGACTCGGTGATCGCCGAGCAGCCGCCGTCGCCGTTCCCGGTCGCGGCGGACCCGTCGAAGGGCTACACGCAGGCCGAGCTCGAGAAGGCCGGCTACAAGTCCGGTACGGCGGCCACGCACCCGCAGTACTCCGATTTCACCGATCTGGACAACTGGAACGACGTCGGTGTGATCGTGCTCGACCGGCCGGTGACGAACATCGCTCCGGCCAAGATCGCCCCGGCCAACTACCTCAACGCCTACCAGCAGCCGAAGCTGAACAGCACCATCTTCCTGTCGGTCGGCTACGGCACCGAGGTCCGCAAGGCCGACTCCGGCCCGCAGAAGCCGACGCCGATGTCGTACCCGCTGCTGCGCCGCCGGGCCGAGGAGCCCGGCCAGAAGCTCACCCCGCAGATCCTGCAGGTGAACGGCAACGAGAACGACAACCGCGGCACCGGGGGCACCTGCTTCGGTGACTCCGGCGGCCCGACGTACCACGGTGGCTACGTCGTGACCGTGACCAGCTACGGCTACACGCAGAACTGCCGCTACCTCGACGGTCTGCAGCGGATCGACATCAAGGTCGTCCAGGACTGGCTGAAGACGTTCGGCGTACCGATCGGCTGACGCTCGTCGTTACTGGTGCCGCGACCCGTGTCAGTGGGGTCGCGGCACCAGTGCTGTCCGGGCTGCTACCGACGTCTCCAGACACCGACAACGACCACCAGCCCTGCCAACGACGGCAGGAAGCCGATCACGCCGTGCAGTGGCGGGACGATCGTCGTGTACGCCTCCCCGCCGACGGACAGCCCAATCAGCTGAACCGTCGCCCCGACGGCGAACAGCGTGGTGCAGATCGCCCGGACCCGGCGCGAGGTCCGCGCCACAGCCACGATCGACCACACCCAGCCGACAAGCCCGAGTACGCCGACGGCGACCAGGTAGATCGTGATTGCGTTCCGGTCCTTGGTCACCAGATTGGCTGACCAGTCCGGGTACGCGGCCCGCACGTGATCCCCGATGGTGTCGACCGTCATGAGGTCGACGACCGGGGCCAGCGTTGCGACCACGGTCAGCAGCAGCCCGCCGTACAGCGCCCGCCGGACGTACGACGCCGTCCGTGCCGACGCGGTGATGGTGCTCATCCGAAACTTCCTCCCCACGTCATTCTTACAACGTAAGATTGACTCTATACTTACGCCGTAAGAATCTTCAAGCGAGGAGCCTCGAGTGAGTCGCCGTACCCCTGGTCAGCGCGTCGGCCTTACCCGTGAGGCGGTGCTGCGGGCCGCGCTGGCACTCGCCGATCGCGAAGGGCTGAAGGCTCTCTCGATGCGCCGGCTCGGAGCGGAGTTGGACGTCGAGGCGATGACGCTCTACCACCACGTGCCGAGCAAGGACGCGCTGCTGGACGGTCTGGTCGAGCTGCTGGTCGCACCGATCGCCCCACCGGCGTTCGAGGCGGGCTCATGGCAGGAGGCCCTGCATGCCTACGCGAGCGAGCTCCGCACCACCCTGCTCGCCCACCCGAACGTCATCCCCCTGGTCGCGTCCCGGCCGGCCGTCACCGCGCAGAACCTGCAGGTGATGGAGGCCGCCCTGGAGAGCATGCGAGCCGCCGGACTGCAGCCTGCCGACGCTCTGGACGTGCTGTACGCAGTGACCGGCTTCGTCCTGGGACACGTCGTCACGTCACCGGACGGCGACCCCGTGGACCAGCTGGACGCGCTGGACCCGGCCGAGTACCCGCTGCTGGCGGAAGCGGTGAGCAAAGCGTCTCCCAGAGGCACTGAGGCCCGCTTCGAGTTCGCTCTCGACGCCTTGCTGTCCGGACTCGAGCCGAACGCGCTAGACTGATCACATGCGAGTGAGCCTGCTCCTTAGTTAGCCGTACTGGCAACCAGGCGCCTGAGCGCCGGTCAGTGCGGCAACCCCTCCTGCGCGAGGGGCTCTTCTTTTTTAGGGCACTGTCATTTCGCGGTGTGCCTTCTGGCAGATTTAGGCTCAACCAACACACGAAATACATGGAGTAGGACCGTGAGCGAGCAGGTGGAGGACGCCCCGATCGACCGGGGTGGGTACGACTTCAACGTCCTGCAGGCCAAGTGGCGGCCGGTATGGGAGAAGCTGGACCCGTTCAAGACGCGCGACGACGGCTCCGCGGAGCGTCGGTATGCGCTCACGATGTTCTCCTACCCCTCCGGCGACCTGCACATGGGCCACGCCGAGGTGTTCGCGCTGCACGACGTGCTGGCGCGCTACTGGTTCCAACAGGGGTACGACGTCCTGAACCCGATCGGCTGGGACTCGTTCGGGCTGCCGGCCGAGAACGCGGCGATCAAGCGCAACGAGCACCCGGCGACGTACACCTACGGCAACATCGAGACCCAGGCGGAGTCGATCCGGCGCTACGGCCTGAGCTTCGACTGGTCGCGCCGGCTGCACACGTCCGACCCGGAGTACTACCGGTGGACGCAGTGGCTGTTCCTGCGGTTCTACGAGCGCGGTCTGGCCTACCGCAAGGCGTCGTACGTGAACTGGTGCCCGAACGACCAGACCGTGCTGGCCAACGAGCAGGTCGTGCAGGGCCGGTGCGAGCGGTGCGGGCACGAGGTCACCAAGCGCGAGCTGACCCAGTGGTACTTCAAGATCACCGACTATGCGCAGCGGCTGCTGGACGACATGGAGCTGCTGCAGTGGCCGGAAGAGATCCTGCTGATGCAGCGCAACTGGATCGGCCGGTCCGAGGGCGCCTTCGCGGACTTCCAGGTCGAGGGCCGCGACGAGCCGATCCGGGTGTTCACCACCCGTCCGGACACGCTGTTCGGCGCCACCTTCATGGTGGTCGCGCCGGACGCCAAGCTGGCCGCCGAGCTGGTCACGCCGGAGCAGCGGGAGGCCTTCGACACCTATCTGGCCAAGGTCAAGGGTGAGACCGAGATCGAGCGGCTGAGCACCGAGCGGGAGAAGACCGGTGTCTTCCTGGGCTCGTACGCGATCAACCCGGTGACCGGTGAGCGGATCCCGATCTGGGCCGCCGACTACGTGCTGGCCGACTACGGCACCGGCGCGATCATGGCGGTGCCCGGCCAGGACACCCGGGACTGGGAGTTCGCGGAGAAGTTCGGCCTGCCGATCGTGCGGACCGTGCAGCCGGAGGACGGCTTCGAGGGCAAGGCCTACACGGGCGAGGGCCCGGCGATCAACAGCGCGAACGACGAGATCAGCCTGAACGGGCTGGGCGTCGTCGAGGCCAAGGCGCGGATCAGCGAGTGGCTGCAGAGCAAGGGCCTGGGCGAGAGCACCATCAACTACCGGCTGCGCGACTGGCTGCTGAGCCGGCAGCGGTACTGGGGCTGCCCGATCCCGATCATCCACTGCCCGTCCTGCGGCGAGGTGCCGGTCCCGGACGACCAGCTGCCGATGGAGCTGCCCGACCTGCGCGGCGCCGACCTGGCGCCGAAGGGTGTGTCGCCGCTGGCGGCCGCACGCGAGTGGGTCGAGGTCGACTGCCCCAAGTGCGGCGGCAAGGCCGAGCGGGACACCGACACCATGGACACCTTCGTGGACTCGTCCTGGTACTTCCTGCGCTACCTGTCGCCGGACTACACCGAGGGCCCGTTCGACCCGGCTGCGGCCGAGCGCTGGATGCCGGTGTTCCAGTACGTCGGCGGCAAGGAGCACGCCGTACTGCATCTCCTGTACGCGCGGTTCTTCGTCAAGGCGCTGCACGACATGGGCCTGCTGTCCGCGGTCGAGCCGTTCACCCGGCTGCTGAACCAGGGCCAGGTGATCAACCAGGGCAAGTCGATGAGCAAGTCGCTGGGCAACGGCGTCAACCTGGGCGACCAGATCGACCTGTACGGCGTCGACGCGGTCCGGCTGACCATGGTGTTCGCCGGCCCGCCGTCGGACGACATCGACTGGGCCGACATGTCGCCGGGTGGCGCGCTGAAGTTCCTGCAGCGCGCTTGGCGGCTGGCCGGGTCTGTCGAGGCGCCGCTGGGCTCGGACCCCGCGGCCGGTGACGTCGAGCTGCGCAAGATCACCCACCGGACGGTGGCGGACGCGGCCGAGCTGGTCGACTCGCACCGGTTCAACGTGATGGTGGCCCGGATCATGGAGCTGGTGAACGCGACCCGGAAGGCGATCGACGCCGGACCGGGTGCGGCCGACCCGGCCGTCCGCGAGGCGGTCGAGACGGTGGCGGTGCTGCTGAGCCTGGTCGCGCCGTACACGGCTGAGGACATGTGGGAGACGCTGGGCCACGAGCCGACCGTCGCCAAGGCGGGCTGGCCGAAGGTCGACCCGGCGCTGCTGGTCCAGGACACGGTCACCTGCGTGGTCCAGATCGCCGGCAAGGTGAGGGACCGGCTGGAGGTGTCCCCGGACATCGCCGAGGCCGACCTGGAGCAGCTGGTGCTGGCGTCCGAGGCGGTCCAGAAGGCGCTGGACGGCCGCGGAGTCCGCAAGGTCATCGTCCGCGCGCCGAAGCTGGTGAACATCGTCCCGGCCTAAGCTGACGGGATGCGTTCCGAGCTGATCGATGTCGCGACCGGTGGTAGCGAGGTTGTCTTCGACCTGACGAGCAGGTGCGAGCAGTTCGTCGACCGTGAGGCCCACCAGGCCCAGGGCGACGGACTGCTGCACGTGTTCGTGCCGCACGCGACCGCCGGGATCGCGATCCTGGAGACCGGCGCCGGCAGCGACACCGACCTGCTGGCGGTCCTCGAGGACCTGCTGCCGCGGGACTTCGGCTGGCGGCACCGGCACGGTACGCCGGGGCACGGTCGCGACCACGTGCTGCCGGCGCTGATCCCGCCGTACGCGACGATCCCGGTGCTCGACGGCCGGATGATGCTCGGCACCTGGCAGTCGATCTGCCTGGTCGACACCAACGTGGACAATCCGCGCCGGCAGGTCCGGCTTTCCTGGCTGCCCGGTTAATGGACCACCCGGTAACAAGCGGTTCCGGAATTCTTGTGACTTATCGTGATGTTGCGGGTTGCGTTACGCATGCGAAACACGATTCCGGTTGAATTGCGGTCATGGCAGCGCTTGACACTCTTCGGGCCCAGTGGGCGGGGCTAGGCACCGAACTCCTGATCCGCGCCACGCGCGGCATCTGTGCCGGCAGCCTGTTGAATGCCGACACCGGCCGCGCCGACACCAGCGCGCGGCTCGCGGACTGGGCCGCAGTGCATTCTCTCTACAGCGGTGAAAATGAATCGGCCTCGGTTCGCGCGACCGCTTGAAACACTTATTTTCTGCGCCCGCAGTGATTTCACCCTGAATCATCTCGTTGCTTTTGACAACGGATTCGTGTGATCCAGGCCGCGTTCCGCACGCCGGGCAGGTCCGCCAAGTTCACTCCCGTCACGCTATGTTGTGTCAGGAACGTGAGGCCTCAAGAGGGGTGACGGGCTGTGGCGGACGCGGAAGGCCGGGCTGACGGCGGGCGGAGTTTCGCCGGTCTGCTGCTCGACTTGAGGGTCCATGCCGGGCTGTCCCAGGAGGAGCTGGCCGAGCGGGCGGGGCTGAGTGTGCGCTCCATCCGCGAGATGGAGGCCGGCCGGGTCGCGCGACCGCGGAAGGAATCCGTCCGGCTGCTCGCGACCGCCCTCGGGCTGGAGGGCGATCACGCCGGCAACTTCGTGGCAGCAGCCGGGCACGGGGCGCCCCGGCCGCCCATCTCGGTGGCCGCTCCGGCCGCGACCGGACTGCGCTGGCGGGGCACCCGACCGATCCCCGACGGCCTCGTCGGCCGCGAGCAGGAGCTCGCTGAGCTCGAGGGCCTGCTGCGGCAGAACCGGCTCGTCACGCTCGTCGGTCCCGGCGGCGTCGGGAAGACGGAGCTCGCGCTTGCCGCGGCCGACCGGTTCTCCGGCGCCGACACGACCGTCGTGGTCGTCGACCTCACGACCGTCCATCGCGATGCCGCCGTACCGTCGGCCATCCTGGACGCCTTCGGCACAGCACCGGGTACGTCGGACCTGGACGACGTACTGTCCGGACGCAAACCGGGTGACCTGGTGATCGTCGAGGACAACGCTGAGCACGTGCTCGACGGGGTGGCGACGGTCGCGAACCGGATGGTGCGCAGCTTCCCGGGGGTCGGCGTACTGGTGACGTCGCGGATCCCGCTCGGGCTGCCGGACGAGGTGGTCCGGCGGGTCGCCGTACTCGACGTGCCGGCCAACGACAAGGACTACGCGGAGATCAAGGCCAGCCCGGCCGTGGAGATGTTCTGCCGGCGGGTGGCGCGAGTACGGCCGGACTTCAGCCTGACCGAGGAGAACGCGCCCACCGTGGCCCGGCTGTGCCGCCGGCTGGACGGTCTGCCGCTCGCTCTGGAGCTGGCGGCCGCTCGGGCGGGCTCGCTGTCGGTGGAGACGATCCTGGCTGCGCTGGACGACCGGTTCCGGCTGCTGTCGGGGCCGAGGCGGTTCGGTGCGCCGCACCAGCGCACGCTGGCCGACACGATCGCGTGGAGCGTGGATGCGCTGTCCGACGCCGCTCGGCAGCTGCTCTACCGGGCCTCCGTGCTCGGGTCCCCGTTCACGCTGGACGCAGTGGCGGGCGTGTGTACGGGCGCTCCGATCGACGCGTTCGACGTACCGATGCTGCTGGCCGAGCTGGTGGAGAAGTCGCTGCTGCAGCCGGTGCACGAGTTCGAGCAGCTGTACGGCGCTCGCTACAAGCTGCTGGAGACGATCCGGGAGCACGCGTACGCCGGTCTGTCGTCGCAGGCGGACGACCTGACCGAGTTTCGGGACCGAGCGGTCGCGTGGTGCTCGACGTACGTCCAAGGGCTCGAGGGCGCCTGGTCGTCGCCGGACCGGGACCGGCGCTACCGGGCGGCCCATGCGAACAGCGCGGTGTTCGAGGTCGCGCTGGAGCGTGCGGCCGAGCTGGGGCAGTGGGACGTCGCCGCGCGGATCGTGCTCGGGTTCCGGATCGCGTGGCAGTACCAGGCGAGTGTGGCTGAGAGCGGCATCCGCTGGGCGACGCTGTGCGCGGAGAACGTCACGGACAACGAGGTCAGCGGCAGGCTGCTGACGATTGCCGGCCGGCTGTCCAGCCTGACTGGTGACGTGCGCGGCGCCCGTCGGTACTACGGACAGGCGCGGCAGCTCATGCCCGGCGAGACAGAGATGGGTCTGCTCGCCCGTAGCGGCTGGGTGTCGTCCGGCTCGTACTTGCTCGACACACAGAGCCTGGCCGAGATCCCCGGTCTGGTCGAGGACGCCCGCAAGCACGGCGACGTGCAGCGGTCCGCGACCGTCCAAGGCACCTGCGCCATCGCCCTCATGCGCTGGGGTCGCCTGACCGAGGCCAAGGAGCTGCTGCTCTCCTGGGAGGCCGAGCTGGTCAACCCGGGTGTCTACCCGGACGAGATCGCCTACATGGCGCTCAGCCGGCTGGAGGTTGAGCTGGGCAACCTGACCGAGGCTCGGCGTCGGGCCTTGCTCGCCCGTGAGGTCCAGGCGTCCGACGATCCCGAGCGCACTAAGGTGGCCGGCTGCCTGGCCATGGTCGAGTACCACGAAGGCCGGTACGACGAGGCACGGGCGCTGCTCGACGAGGCGGCCGCCGACATCCGCGGCCACCGGGGGTACTTCGACTACCTGGTGATGCTCTACCGGTCCCGGCTGGCTCGCGAGGCCGGTGACGTGGAGCAGGCGAGGGTCTGCATCCGGGACGCGGTCAACCGGCTGGTGGCCGAAGGGCGGGTCGTCTACCTGCTCGACGTACTCCCCGAGGCTGTGGCCGTGCTGCACGCGCTGGGGCAGACAGCTGCCGGCGACGTGCTGTGCGGTCAGTTGCTGGCTTGGCAGCGCACGATGGACCCGCCGATGGCGCCGACCGCGTGGGCGGTGCTGCAGGAGTCGTGCGACAGCGCATCGGTCGCCGACGGCTGGCCTGAGCCTGACCCCGCGGCCGCGCTGCAGCGGCTGGCGAACGACGTACTCGCCTCGCTTTCGTGACGCGCATCCGCTGAAGCTGCCGGGTAACTGCCGGTTCTTCTGCCTCGTCCTGACATGCCCGCCGGCCGAAGAATTACAGCCGTAGGACAGGTTCCACGAAGCAGAGACCGAAGCCGGGCAGGCAGGGAATGGGCGGTGAACCGTGACGAGGCCATGGTGCTGCGCTGGACTGCCGAACAGCTTGGGGGAGGCGACGCGGAGGGCATCCGGCGGCCGGACGGTGGGGGCGCCGATCGGCTGTCGAGAGCTCCGGAGTGCTGCGGAGTGCGGATCTGTCCTGCCCGAACCGGGTGCCGTGCACCGTCAGGGCACCACACCCGGGGCGGGGTCCCAGCACTGGACCGTGCACACGACACAGGGGACGAGTGTCGGTCCGGCTGACACCGGGAAGCCGGCGGGTTCGGTCACCCGCCGGCGGGGTCAGCCGCTGGGGCCTCCCGGGACCTCGACGAGCTCGCGGTCAGGCCGGTCCTTCGGGGAACCGGCGCGGGGAGTAGCTCGACGAGGACTGAACTCGGCTGACACCGAGGGGGAGTCAGCACAGCACCAAGCGCCGGCCACAGGGGAGCCGGCGGAAGCGGTAGGCGCCGGGTCTCGGGGGAGCCGGCGTGCAGAGGTGAGCGCCGGCCATCGGGGGGCCGGTGTACGGCGTCGGGCACAGGAGAGCCGACGTCGATGAGCATCGGCAAGCCGGCGCTGGGATCCAGCGCCGGCTCGCCGGTGTGAGTGAAGCGGCGTCGAGGCGGTGAGTGGGAGGCCACCGACGAGGCGGCGCTGGTCGGACGCCGGCGAGGCGGCGCGAGTGAGGTGGGCGCCGGCTGGCCGGTGCGAGACAGCAGGGCCAACGGGGCGGCGCGCGGGGTGAGCGCCGACGGCACCCGCAGCGCCGCGAGCGCGGCGGCGGGGAGATATGTGCCGGCGACAGGGGAGCCGGTGAGACGTCGGCTTCGGGGGAGCCGGCGGAGTGAGGCGACGAGCTGACGCACAGGAGGAAGTCAGCACAGCGAGGTGAAGGCCCCGGAGGGGTGGCCTTCACCTCGCTAGCCCGTTGCCGGCTACTTCTTCTTTTTCTTCGCGGTCTTCTCCTCGGCCTCCGCGAGCAGCGCCGCGCTGTCGCCGTACCCGACCATCCAGGACGGCTGGAGCCGGCAGTAGACGATGTCCGGCCCCCAACTCGACGGCGAGCTGCCGTAGAACTTGGTCAGGTGCGCCTCGATCTCGGCGAAGTCCGGGTGCTCCGGGGTCAGGAACTCCACGTCCCCGTGACTGAACACGCCGATCCGCTCGCCGTCGACGTACGAGATGCTCGCCGCCGGCCTCGCCCGCAGGTGCCGCGCCTTCGCCGCCGAACCGGCCGTGCTGAACACCCACCGAGCGTGCAGGAAGTGCCCGTCGACCGCACTGATCCGCGGCTCGCCCCGCGCTGTGACGGTGGCGACGTTGAGCGTGCACATCCCGGTCAGAACCCGCACCAGCGCCTCGGCGTCCAGCTGGCGGGAGCCCGTGATGATGCTGCGCAGATGCTCCGTCGAGCGCTGGTACGCGGCGTCGAGGAGCTCCTGCAGTTCACTGATCTCCGCTGCTGTCTCCTTCATCTTCCGCAGTCTGACACCGCGCGCAGACAAAAGGCGTGTCTCCCGCTCCCACGCCTACTGCGCGGCGCGGTGATCGTGGATGCGGCCGCGCAGGTGCCGCCGGTGGCTTCGCTGTGGCGGTTCACTTCGGAG
>NZ_JBFAHB010000136.1:0-11199 GCF_040653975.1 Kribbella sp. NPDC050820 | reverse complement strand
CGCAAATACTCACCCGGTCAGTCTACTACACACGTGTCCTCTACCCATCTGCCCTCAACCTCACCCCCCCCGGCCCCCTGTGCCCGCCGAACCGCGGCGCCGGGATGTCCCCCGGCGCCGCGGTACCACGATTGGAGTCCCATGACGGTCACCGACTCTGAGGTGGTCCTCGAGGCCGAAGGCCTCACCAAGCATTTCCCGGTACGGCGGGGAGTCCGCGACCTGCTCACCAAGGAGCGCAAGGTCGTGCACGCGGTCGACGACATCCGGCTCACGCTGCGCCGGGGCCGGGTCACCGCGCTGGTCGGCGAGTCCGGTTCGGGCAAGTCGACCGTCGCCCGCCTGCTCGCCCAGCTGTACGGACGGACGGCGGGAGACATCCGCCTGCACGGCGAGACCGTCACGGTGAAGGGCGGCCGCAAGTTCCGCGCGTACTGCCGCCGGGTGCAGATGATCTTCCAGGACCCGTTCGCGTCACTGAACCCGACGCACACCGTGCGGTACCACCTGACCCGTTCGCTGAAGATGCACGGCCGGGCTGGTGAATCGGCCGCCGAGCTCGAGCAGAACCTGCGCGACCTGCTGCTCCGGGTGCAACTCACTCCCCCGGAGCGCTACCTGGACAAGTTCCCGCACGAACTGTCCGGCGGTCAGCGTCAGCGGGTGTCGATCGCCCGCGCGCTCGGCGCCGACCCGGAGGCGCTGCTCGCCGACGAGCCGGTGTCGATGCTCGACGTCTCGATCCGGCTCGGTGTGCTGAACCTGCTGCGCGACCTGAAGGAACGGCTGAACCTGGCCATCCTCTACATCACCCACGACATCGCGTCGGCCCGCTACTTCGCCGACGAGACGCTGGTGATGTACGCCGGCCGGATGGTCGAGGGCGGTGACTCCGAGACCGTCACGCAGAACCCGGCCCACCCATACACCCGGCTGCTGATCGAGAGCGCGCCGGACCCGGACCGGCTGGACCGGGTCGGCGATCTCCAGTCCGAGGAGGACCGTGGCAGCGGCGAACCGCCGAGCCTGATCGCTCCGCCGACCGGCTGCCGGTTCCACCCGCGCTGCGTGCACGCGATGCCGAAGTGCTCGACCGACCTTCCGCCCCGCTTCGACCTACCCACGAACCACGGTCACTGGGCCGCGTGCTGGCTGTACGAGGAAGGAGCGGCGAAGTGAAGTTCCTGCTGCAACGCGTCGCCTTCTACCTCTTCACCGCCTGGGCCGCGCTGACCATCAACTTCTTCATCCCGCGGATGATCCCCGGCGACCCGGTCACCTCGCTGATCAACAAGTTCCAGGGGCAGATGAGCACCGAGGCGATCAACTCGCTCTACGTGCTGTTCGGCCTCGACAAGGACGCCAGCCTGTGGAGCCAGTACGTCGACTACTGGGGCCAGGTGTTCCGCGGCGACCTCGGGTTGTCGTTCACCTTCTTCCCCACGCCGGTCTCGGAGATCCTCAGCCAGAGCCTGCCGTGGACGATCGCGCTGGTCGGGATCACGACGTTCGCGAGCTTCATGATCGGTACGTCGCTCGGCGTGCTGGCCGGCTGGCGCCGCGGCTCCTGGCTGGACGGGCTGTTGCCGGTGACAACTTTCCTGTCGTCGATCCCGTACTTCTGGCTCGGCCTGCTGGCGATCACCCTGCTGGCCGGCCCGGGCAGCATCTTCCCGTCGTCCGGCGGCTACGAGCCCGGCCTGGTGCCGTCCTGGAACGGCGAGTTCATCGGCAGCGCGATCCAGCACAGCCTGCTGCCGGCGGTCACCATCCTGATCTCCTCGGTCAGCGGCTGGATCCTGAGCATGCGGAACATGATGGTGACGGTCGCCTCCGAGGACTACATCACCGTCGCGCACGCCAAGGGCCTGCCCGAGCGCCGGGTGATGGTCAGCTACGCGGCCCGCAACGCGCTGCTGCCGAACGTCTCCGGCTTCGCGTTGTCGCTCGGCTTCATCGTCGGCGGCACGCTGCTGGTGGAAATCGTCTTCTCCTACCCGGGGATCGGCTACAACCTCTTCCAGGCGGTCGGCTCCAAGGACTACCCGCTGATGCAGGGCATCTTCCTGGTCATCACGCTGTCCGTCCTGGTCGCCAACCTGATGGCCGACATCGCCTACCTGCTGCTCGACCCGCGTACCCGGAAGGAGGGCTGAGATGTCCGCGCCAGCCAGCACCATCACCGCGGTGACGCCGGAAGGTCCCGAGGTCGCGGCCGCGCCGGCCAAGCGCCGCCGGCTGCGGTTCGTCGCCAACCCGAAGGCCGCGACCGGCCTGATCGTGCTCGCCTTCTTCTGCGTGATCGCGGTCATCGGGCCGTGGATCGCGCCGTACGACCCGTCTGCGCGCAGCAGCGACCTGATCCAGCCGCCGTCCGGCAAGCACTGGTTCGGTACGACGCACCTCGGCCAGGACATCTTCAGCCAGGTGCTCGTCGGCACCCGCGGCGTGATGTTCGTCGGCCTGCTGGCCGGCATCGTCGCGACCGCGCTGTCCGTGCTGATCGGGGTCAGCGCCGGCTTCCTCGGCGGCGCGGCGGACGAGAGCCTGTCGGCGTTGTCGAACGTCTTCCTGGTCATCCCGGCGCTGCCGCTGATCATCATCGTCGCCTCGACCATCCCCAGTGCCGGCGACCTGATGGTTGCCCTCGTCATCGGCCTCACCTCGTGGGCCTGGGGCGCGCGGGTGTTGCGGGCACAGACGCTGTCGTTGCGGCGGCGCGACTACGTCGAGGCCGCGCGGGCGACCGGTGAGAGCACCTGGCGGATCATCACCGCCGAGATCATGCCGAACCTGACCGCGATCATCGCCTCCGGCTTCGTCGGTACGGTGATCTTCGCGGTGATGTCCGAGATCACCCTGGCGTTCATCGGCATCTCGACCATCTCCGAGTGGAACTGGGGCACGATCCTGTTCTGGGCGCAGAGCCAGCAGGCGCTGGCCCAGGGCGCCTGGTGGTGGTTCGTCCCGGCCGGTCTCGCGATCGCGATCCTCGGTACGGCACTGTCGCTGATCAACTTCGGCATCGACGAGTTCGTCAGCCCGCGGTTGCGGAGTAGCGGGCACACCAAGGTCAAGACGACGGACGGTCACTCGGTCCGGATGCGGGTCGGCTTCACCCCGGTCCTCGGGTCCAGGGCCGGCGCTGCGACTCCTGTGGTACGGCGTAAGAAGGAGGCCGCATGAAGGAGCCGGTGCTCGAGATCAAGGACTTCTGCGTCGACTACGGTCTCGGCGACCAGGCCGTCCAGGCGGTCCGCGACGTCACGCTGACCCTGCATCGCGGTGAGGTCCTCGGGCTCGCGGGCGAGAGCGGCAGCGGGAAGTCGACGCTCGCGTACGGCGTGACGCGGCTGCTCCCGCCGCCTGGAGTGATCAGCGGCGGCTCGGTCGTGTACCACCCGCCGAGCGGTGACTCGTACGACGTGATGGCGCTGACGGACCCGGAGTTGCGGGCGTTCCGGTGGGCCGAGACGTCGATCGTGTTCCAGGGTGCGATGAACTCGCTCAACCCGGTGCACAAGGTCTCGACCCAGATGCTCGACGTCATCAAGGCGCACGAGCCCGGGTTGAGCCCGCAGGCCCGGACCGCTCGGGCTGCCCAGATGCTGAAACTGGTCGGGATCTCGGCGGACCGGATGGACGCCTATCCGCACCAACTGTCCGGCGGAATGCGGCAGCGGGTGATGATCGGGATGGCGCTCGTCCTGGAACCGCAGATCGTGATCATGGACGAGCCGACCACCGCGCTCGACGTGGTGATGCAGCGGCAGATCCTCGCCCAGTTGGTCGAGCTGCGTGAGCGGCTCGGGTTCTCCGTCCTGTTCATCACGCACGACCTGTCGCTGCTGGTGGAGTTCTCGGACCGGATCGCGATCATGTACGGCGGCCGGATCGTCGAGGAGGCGCGGTCTGCGGATCTGTACAAGGACTCGCTGCATCCGTACAGCGAGGGGTTGCTGAAGTCGTTCCCGGCGTTGCGTGGACCGCGGCGGGAGCTGGCCGGGATTCCGGGATCGCCGCCCGACCTGCGCGGGATGCCGTCCGGCTGCTCGTTCCATCCGCGGTGCCCGCACGCGTTCGACCGGTGCTCGGCCGAGATCCCGGTGCTCGGGATTCCGTCCGCCCGCAACGATCCCAGCCGGTCCGTCGCCTGCTGGCTCCCTGGCCGCGTACCTACCTCCTGAAAGGTTCTCTATGAGCGAGCGAAGCGAGTTCATCAGAAGGCACAGTGCACCTCGTGCTTCATCCGCGCCCGCAGCGAAGCGAGGACGCGGATGAGCACAACTTCTGTCTCGGGGGACGCCGAGCTGATCGCGGGGCTGCCGGCCGGATTCCGGTGGGGTGTCGCGACGTCGGCGTACCAGATCGAGGGCGCCGTCGCCGTTGACGGGCGGACGCCGTCCATCTGGGACACCTACTGCCGGGTGCCGGGTGCGATCGACAACGGCGACACCGGCGACATCGCCTGCGACCACTACCACCGGATGCCGGCCGACGTGGCGATGATCAAGGACCTCGGCCTGGACACCTACCGGTTCTCGGTGGCGTGGCCGCGGGTCCAGCCGCACGGGAAGGGCCCGGTCAACCTGGCCGGCATCGACTTCTACGACCGGCTCGTCGACGAACTGCTTGCCCAGGGCATCGACCCGTGGGTGACGCTGTACCACTGGGACCTGCCGCAGGACCTGGAGGACGCCGGCGGCTGGCCGGTGCGCGACACGGCGTATCGGTTCGCCGACTACGCGATGCTCGTCTTCGACGCGTTGAACGATCGCGTCGACACGTGGACCACGCTGAACGAGCCTTGGTGCTCGGCGATGCTGGGTTACGCGTACGGCGCTCATGCGCCGGGTCGGCGTGAGTACCCGGCGGCGTTGGCCGCCGTACATCATCTGCTGCTCGGGCACGGTCTGGCGACGACTCGGATGCGGGAGGCGTCTCCGCGGAGGTTGGACATCGGGATCACGTTGAACGTGGCGACGGCGTACCCGGCCTCGGATGCGCGGCCCGACGTCGACGCGGCTCGGCGGGCGGACGGGATGGGGCGGCGCCTCTATCTCGATCCGCTGGTGTTCGGGCGGTATCCCGCCGATGTGGTTGCGGATCTTGCTGCTGAGGGGGTCGCGCTGCCGGTCGTCGATGGCGATCTCGAGGTGATCTCGG
The DNA here is from genome assembly GCF_040653975.1 of Kribbella sp. NPDC050820. Lineage (NCBI taxonomy): Bacteria > Bacillati > Actinomycetota > Actinomycetes > Propionibacteriales > Kribbellaceae > Kribbella > Kribbella sp. NPDC050820. The sequence continues at coordinate 6,033 of NZ_JBFAHB010000136.1, read as the reverse complement.
CGCCGATCGACGTACTCGGGGTGAACTACTACTTCAGCCAGAAGTTCACCGGGTTCGGTGAGGACGGGCGGACTGTCGATGACGACGGGCGGCCGGTGAGTCGCACTGTCCCGCTGGACAAGCCGCGCACTGCGATGGACTGGGAGATCGTGCCGGAGGGCTTCACCGATCTGCTGGTCGGGATCGCCCGGGACTACCCGGGGCTGCCGATGGTCATCACCGAGAACGGATCCGCCTTCGAGGACCACCCCGACTCGACCGGCTTCGTCGACGACACCGACCGGGTCGCCTACTTCACCTCCCACCTGGCCGCCGTCGCCGCCGCGATCCAGCAGGGCGCAGACATCCGCGGTTACCTCGCCTGGTCCCTGATGGACAACTTCGAATGGGCCTACGGCTACGCAAAACGCTTCGGCATCGTCCGCGTCGACTACGAAACCCAAACCCGAACCCCCAAATCCAGCGCGTTGTACCTGAAGCGGCTCGCCGAGACGCACCGGGGACAGTAGGGCTACGGACCGCCAGGCCATCACAATCACACCGTTCGCCCGCCCGCGCGCCTGAACCGGACCGAGTCCGGCAATTGTGATGGCCCAGCGGTCCGTCTGCCTGGCTTTGGCGGCCGGGCGGCGGAAGTGTGGAGAAATCGTGGAGATCGGGCCTCCATTCGGTCTCCAAGTATTGGGTGCGGTCCTGTCGCAGAGTCGTTGTATCGACGATGGGGGCGGGAATGTACGACGTGGTGGTTGTCGGGGCGCGGTGTGCGGGCGCGGCGACGGGGATGTTGCTGGGGCGGATGGGGTATCGCGTGGTGATGGTGGACAAGGCGCGGATGCCGAGTGACACCTTGTCGACGCATGGTCTGCTTCGGGGCGGGGTGGTCCAGCTGTCCCGCTGGGGACTGCTCGATTCCGTCCTGGCGAGTGGTGCGCCGGCGGTGACGAAGGTGCGGTTCGAGCTTCCAGGTGAGACCAAGGTACGGCGGATCAAGCCGCGCGTCGGCGTGGACATCCTCGTCGCGCCCCGTCGGCAGATCCTGGACAGCCTGCTCGCCGATGCCGCTGTGGACTCAGGCGCGGAGCTCCGAACGGGCGTGACCGCGACCGGTCTGTTGCGAGCGCGCGACGGACGAGTCACCGGCATCGTCGGCCGCGACCGGAACGGCGATCGCGTCGAACTGTCCGCCCGCGTTGTCGTCGGCGCAGACGGTCGCCGCTCACGAATGGCGGAGTTCGTTCAAGCCAGGACGCTGGAGCACTACACCTCGCCGTGCGCGGTCTACTTCACCTACGTGACCGGACTGGCGCCGGACACCTACGAGTTCCATGTCGCGCCGGACGCGTTCGCCGGTGTGTTCCCGACGCACAACGGCGAGGCCTGCGTCTGGCTGATCCGGCCGACTCCACTTCTCGACCCGATCCGTACGGCGGGCTCCCGCCGTACGGCGGCCTTCGTCAGGCAACTCGAGCAACTGGTGCCGAGCCTCGGCACTCGGGTCCGCGCCGGTCGCATCACCGAACGACTGCGTGGAGCGGCCGACCTGCCGAACTATCTCCGCCAGTCGCACGGCCCCGGCTGGGCGCTCGTCGGCGACGCCGGGTACCACCGCGATCCGATCACCGGGCACGGGATCACCGACGCCTTCCGGGACGCCGAGCTCCTCGCGACGGCCATCGACCAAGGCCTCCGCGACCCGTCCACCGAGCGCGCCGCGATGTCGTCGTACCAGGCGAATCGGACCGCGATGGCGCGTGAGGTGCTCGACCTGACGCGCGCACTGACCGCCTTCCCAGCACCGGAACGCTTCGTCGAGCTACAGGTCCAGCTCAGCGACGCGCTCGAACGAGAGGCCGACCAACTGGCCTCGTTTCCCGGCCAGCAGGCCGTCACCTCAGCAGCTTGAGAGGACAAGAATCATGACCACCACGACAGAGAACCGCCGCAACGGCGTCGACACCGCGACCTTGTTCGCCACCCTCGACGCGGTCAAGGCACAGCCCGAGCTCGCCCGGTTCCAGTTCCGCGCCACCAACAAGTGGATCAGCGGCACCCACAACCGCGGCACGATCAGCGGGTTCTACGGCGCCGGGCAGGAGCACAACCACGCGAGCGCCTTCACCTTCGACGCCGACCACCCGCCGGTGCTGGTCGGTGGCGACAACGGCCCGACCCCGGCCGAGCATCTCCTGCACGCGTTGGCCGCCTGCCTCACCAGCGGCCTGGCGAACATCGCCGCCGCCCGCGGCATCGACCTCGAGGAGGTCACCTCGACGGTCGAGGGCGACATCAACCTGCTCGGCATCCTCGGGCTCGACCCCGAGGTCCGCAACGGGTACGAGGCGATCCGGGTCGTCTTCCACGTCAAGGGCGACGAGGCGGCGGAGAAGCTGGCCGCCTTGGTCGACCAGTCGCGCCGCCGCTCCGCGGTGTACGACGTGATCACGCACGGCGTCCCGGTCTCGATCGACGTCGCGACCGCCTAGCTCGGCACCGCCCGGAACACCGAGTCGGCGGGCTCCGTCGCAACGCCGGAGCCGGCCAGCAAATCGCGCACCCCCGGGGTGATCCACAACGACCCCGGGGGAGCCTCGTCGGCCAGGCCGATCGCAACCTGTACGCCGTACGCGTCCAGCTCGATCGCATCGCGCGGGACCTCGGCGATCGCGACGCCGAGCGTGTCGGCAGGATGCAAGAGGGCGAGTCCGGCGCGCACAGCGGTGGCAGGACCGTCGAACAACACGACTGCTCGTGAGTCCGGCCCGGCGCACCGGCGCCCGCCGGCCGCGACCAGGCTCGAGACCAACTCACCGGCAGACGGCCCGGCGGGCGCGGTGACGGCGGTCAGCGCCACCGGCCGGCCGACCGTCTTCGGCAGGTCGGCGACGAACCGCTCGATCGGGTCGAGGATCTGGTCCGGGTTCCCGGAGACGAAGTGGTCGGCCCCCTCGAGCAGTTCCAGTCGCGCGCCGGGAATCCGGTCGGCGATGAAACGAGCGCCGCCGACATCGATCAGGGCGTCGCCGACCCGGTGCAGCACGAGGGTCGGGACGCGGACCGCGGGGAGCGCGTCCCGGACATCGACGAGCGAGTTCATGTCCAGTAGCGCCCGCACGGTGGACGGTGTCGCGGACGCTCGCATGCGCTGTGCCCACCACCGCTGCATCGGTACGTCGGCCGACGGGCAGCGCAGTCGCATGTCCGCCTCCCAGTCCCACCCGTTCACGAGGTGATCGGTGTAGACCCGCCAGACTTCCTGGGGCTGCGCCCAGGGGTAGTCGGGCGCCGAGATCCGCTTGGCGTAGGCGCCGTACAGGACCAGCCCCGCGACCCGCTCGGGATGGGTCGCCGCGCACAGGATCGCCATCGGCCCGCCCTCGGAGTACCCGACGAGCACTGCCCGCTGCGACCCGACCGCGTCCATCACCGCGAGTACGTCGTGCATCCGCGTCTCGAGGTCCGGCAGGCCGGACGGCCGGTCCGACATCCCGGTGCCGCGCTTGTCGAACCGGATCAGCCGGCCCATCGACCCCAACCGGTGCAGGAAGTGGGCGTGCCGCGGATCGGCCCAGTCCAGTTCGAGGTGCGACACGAATCCGGAGATCAGCACGAGGTCGAGGTCGCCGCTACCGGTCACCTGGTACGCGATGTGCAGGCCGTCGCTGACGGTGTAGCGGACCGGTTCGGCCGGCCGATCCGACGCTTCGACCGGCGCGACGAAGCGGTAGCCGCGACCGTGCAGGGTCCGGATCATCCGCTGGCTGTGGCCGTCGTCGCCGAGCGCGCGCCGTACCTGCTTGATCCGGCTGGTGACGGCCGTCTCGCTCACGAAACGGCCGCCCCAGACACCGTCCATCAGTTCCTCTTTTGCGACCACCCGGTCACGGTGCGAGACCAGGTAGGCGAGCACGTCGAACGCCTGCGGCTCCAGGGGCACCGGAACTCCACCCCGGCGCACCTCGAACAACACCGGGTCGAACTCCAGATCTCCCCCGAACCCAAGCACCACACCCCGACTATGCCCCCTTCTGAACCACTCGGGTAAGGGGCGCCGGGGTCAAGGTCTTGTGGGTTCTCAGGTACGACGCGAAGGTCTCGTGATCGGTGTTGTTCCGGACCGGGTCCGTGGCGACCTTGAAGGCGGAGTAACCGTCCGCCCCGATCACCGTGTAGGCCAGCGCGGCGACCCGGTAGGTCCTGGCCGGATCGAGTACGGCGCCGTCGACCTTCACGTCGGCCGGGTCGACCCGGTCACCGACCGGGCGGCCGGCGTCGAAGGCGTAGCTGACGTTGCCCGACACCGCGAGCGGCGCGAACTTCACCGTGCCGTTGGGCTGGGTCTGCCACTGCTGCTCGAGTACGGCGTCCAGTTGTGCACCGGTCAGGCTGACGGTCAGGACCGGGTTGCCGTAGCCGTACGCCTCCCACGACTCCCCCAGCAGCACCCGGCCGTCCCCGTCGCCCGGCTTGTTGCTGTTGGCAACCAGGAGGTCGCCGCGGAGTGCGGTCGACCCGGTGGCCGGCCTGGCTGCGATCAGGCCGAGGTCGGCGGGCCCGTCCTGGCGGGCGGTCCAGAGGTGTACGTCGGCCGCGAGATCGGCGAAGGTGCTCTCGCCGGCTGCGTTCGCCGTACGCGTGAAGTCGCCGGTGACCGTCGCGACGGGCTCGGCGTACTTGCGGTCGCCGGCCGCGGTCCAGTAGTCGACGATGCCCTGGATCTTCGGGTCGGGGGTGACGTCGCGGGTGACCGGGCGGTTGGTCGACGTGGTCCGGTCCCGCAGTACCTCGCCGGTCCGGCGGTCGAGCTGGACGTTGATCTCGTTGATCAGGCGGCCGTGGTTCGCGGCCTCGACGACCGGGCGCGGGTTGCCGGCCGGGTCCGGGATGCTGCAGTTGAACGCCGCGTGCCAGTGGCCGGTGACGATCGCGTCGATCTGCGGCGTCACCTTGCGGGCCAGGTCGATCGCGGGACCGCTCGGGTTGACGCAGTTGTCGTACGTCGCCGAGCCGTCGGTGCCGCCGTCGTGCATGTTGAGCACGATCGCCTTCACCCCGCGCCGGGTCAGCTCGGCCGCTGCCTTGTTCGCGGACTCGACCGGGTCGAGCGCCCTGAGCTCCGGCTGGTACGACGTGGAGCCGACCGGGGTGTCCGGGACGGTCAGGCCGATGAAGCCGACCGGGTACGAGCGGCCGTGGTCGCGGACCCAACGGATCGTGTACGGCGCGACGATCGTGCGGCCCTTGGCGTCGACGATGTTGGCCGACTGGAAGCTGAAGTCGGCGCCGTGGAAGCGGCGGCCGGTCGAGTCCGTGAAGCAGCTGTCCACGCCGACCGTGCCGAAGCACTTGCCCTTCGCCATGTGGTCGACCAGGAAGCTCCTCGACACGTCGAGCTCGTGGTTGCCGACGCTGGAGAACTCGACGCCGAGCGCGTTCAGCACCTCGACGGTCGGCTCGTCCGCGTGCGCGTCCACCTCGAACGGCCACCCGGAGAAGCTGTCTCCGTCGGCGAAGAAGATCGAGTTGCGGTGTCCGGCGCGGATGCTCTTCAGGTGGGTCGCCAGGTACGCCGCTCCGCCGACAACCTGGGCCTTCCCGTCCGGACCGGCAATCGTCCCGCCGTCAGCGGGCGACGGCGGCCGCAGGTACCCGTGGAAGTCGGTGATCGATACCAGCTGCACCGGCACCGGGTCGGTTTGAGCGGGGCTGGCGCCCGCTGGGGCCAGTGCTGCGGCCGGTGGACTGACGCCGGCGACGAGGACCGCGGCGATCGTGGCGGCCAGGGTGCGGGGGCGGATTCTGCGCACAAATGTCTCCTCAACTGTCCGAACAAGCACATTCCGACAAGATGAGACTGGCGCAGAATGAACAACATGTCACCACCACACGGCGAGTCGCCAAACCCCGTAAGAATCTGACACCCGCCCGTTCGAGGGGATAACCGGCTCTTCTGTCTGATGTGTGGGTCAGTTTCGCCCGGGGAGGGGTGGGCGGTAGCCGCCGAGGGTGAGCATGGCCAGGGCGATGAGGGCGTGG
>NZ_JBFAHB010000135.1:0-11295 GCF_040653975.1 Kribbella sp. NPDC050820 | reverse complement strand
CCTGGACTGAGGAGCGGAGGGAGCGAAGCGACCGGAGTGACGAGGGAAGGCCGGGAGTTCCAGCCCCATGACCCGCCGCGCCGGAGGCGTGGCATCAGTAGAGTCATGACTCGTCCTTCCGGAGGGCTTCGATCACTTCGTCGCACCACTCGACGAACGACTCCTCGACACGGATGCCGCCGCGGAGGACCAGGTACTGGTGCAGGTCGCGGCCGTTCAGCGTGGCCGGCTTCGGGAAGTCACGCTTCTGGATCCCGCGGTAGACCTCGAGCCGGGTGGCGTGCTCGGCCCGGTGCCGCTCGACCTCACGCAGCACGACGCCGGGATCGCCGTACGACGCCCCCCGCAGCTTCACGCCGAGTCCGTCCCGCAGGACCGCGGGGTCCTCGGGCTCGGCCAGCCACCGGGCGAGCTCCGCCTTCCCGGCGGTGGAGATCCGGTAGACCTTCTTGTCCGGGCGGCCGTCCTGCGCGATCTCGGTGTGCCGGACCCAGCCGGCCTCGTCCATCCGGCGCAGCACCCGGTAGATCTGCTGGTGGGTGGCCGGCCAGAAGTACCCGATCGACCGGTCGAACCGCCGGGCCAGCTCGTAACCGGACCCGGCCCGCTCGGTCAGTGAGACCAGAATCGCGTGCTCCAACGCCATGGTCGGCACTGTACCTATGCAACTCGTTGCAGTGCACCTGTTTGCAAGTCAGATCACAGCAATCCGCCGGTGGGCGCTGAGGGAAGGAAAGAAGGGGAGAGAGGGAGGGCGGAATCACATCGGCGCGGGGGTGGTTGAACTGAAAGAATGGTTGCAGACGCCATCTATCGCGGGATCGAGGAACCATGGACCAGCAGGCCCACCCGACCAGGACGACGTTGCCCGGAATCGGCACCCGGTACGACCTGATCACCGACGGCGGCAAGCACGTCTCGGTGGTCGTGCACAACGACGGCCGGCGGTTCCTAGGGTTCCACGATCCCGACGACGACAACAACTGCAAGGACTCGGTCCCGCTGGATCCCGGTGAGGCGGCCGCGCTGTCCGCGCTGCTGATCCCGGCGCCGCTCGACCCGGTCCGCAACGAGATCGAGATCGACCTGATCACCGAGCACATCCCGATCACGGCCAAGTCGCCGTACTCGGGCCGCACGCTGGGTGACACCCAGGCCCGCAGCCGGACCGGCGCCTCCATCGTGGCGGTACTACGCCGCACCGGCGCGACCCCGTCGCCGACGCCGGACTTCCGGTTCGCGACCGGCGACACCCTGGTCGTGGTCGGCACCCGCGAGGGCGTCGACGCCGTGTACGACCTGATCGCGGGAGGGTGAGATGCACGAGGACATCACCGCCCTGCTGATCGAGCTGGGCGCGGTCATCCTTGCCCTCGGCATCCTCGGCCGGATCGCGTCCCGGTTCGGGTTCTCGCCTATCCCGCTCTACCTGCTGGCCGGCCTGGCCTTCGGGCACGGCGGGCTGCTGCCACTGGCCGCGAGTGAGGAGTTCGTCGCGACCGGCGCCGAGATCGGCGTCATCCTGCTGCTGTTGCTGCTCGGCCTCGAGTACACCGCGTCGGACCTGGTCGGCACGCTGAAGACGCAGTATGTCTCGGGTGCCGTGGACTTCCTGCTCAACGCGTTGCCGGGCGCGGCCGTCGCGCTGCTGCTCGGCTGGGGCCCGGTCGCCGCGGTCGCGCTGGCCGGTGTCACCTGGATCTCGTCGTCCGGCGTGATCGCCAAGGTGCTCGGCGACTTCGGCCGGCTCGGCAACCGGGAGACCCCGGTGGTGCTGGGGATCCTGGTGCTCGAGGACCTGTCGATGGCGGTCTACCTGCCGATCCTGACCGCACTGCTCGCCGGTGTCGGGCTCGCGGGCGGCAGCATCACGTTGCTGATCTCGCTCGGCACGGTCAGCGTCGTGCTGTTCGTTGCCCTGCGCTACGGACGGGTGATCAGCCGGGCGGTCTCGTCGGACAACCCGGAGATGCTGCTGCTCGTCGTACTCGGACTGACGTTGCTCGTCGCGGGCATCGCGCAGCAACTGCAGGTGTCTGCGGCGGTGGGCGCGTTCCTGGTCGGGATCGCGTTGTCGGGTGAGGTCGCGCACGGCGCGCGGAACCTGCTCAGCCCGCTGCGGGACCTGTTCGCCGCGGTGTTCTTCGTGTTCTTCGGGTTGAGCACGGATCCGCGGGCGATCCCGCCGGTGCTCGCGATCGCGCTCGGGCTCGCGCTGGTGACCACGCTGACCAAGGTCGCCACCGGCTGGTTCGCGGCCCGCCGGGCCGGCGTGGGCACGGCCGGGCGCTGGCGGGCCGGCGGCACGCTGGTCGCGCGCGGCGAGTTCTCGATCGTCATCGCCGGCCTGGCGGTGGGGGTCGAACCACGGCTCGGCCCGCTGGCGACGGCGTACGTGCTGATCCTGGTCATCCTCGGCCCGATCGCCGCCCGCTACACCGAACCGATCGCCCGCCGCCTCACCGCTCGCCGGACCGCCGCCGGCCCACCCGCCGCCGAACGCCTGGACGACCCCGCCAACACCCCCACCTGACCCACGGTCGCCGGGGACCGCGGCCAGGAAACGGGGACCTCGGACATCTGACAAGGTGTAGGAGGCCCCCAGATGGTGTCCGAGGTCTCGCGGCGGGTTCAGCGCGCGCGCACGTTCTGCGCTGCCTGTGCGACGGTTTGCTCGATCCGGCGCGCACGAGTCTCCGGCCGCTTCGCAAGGGTGATCCACTCGAGGATCGCCCGCCTCGCCGACGGCGGGAAGGCCCGGAAGTGCTTGTCGGCTTCGGGCTTCGCGGCGAGCGCCGCGGCGAGGTCGTCCGGGACGATCAGGTTCTGGGCGTCGGCGAGCAGGTCCCAGGTGCCGGTGCGCTTGGCCAGGTCGATCAGCTCCTGACCCGACGGGTCCATCCGGCCCGCCGCGGTCAGGCGCTCGACCCGGTCGCGGTTGACCTTGCTCCAGGTGCTCCGCGGGTTCCGTGGCGTGAAGCACTGGTACGTCGTCTTGTCGTCGCGCTTCACGGTCTTGCTGTCGATCCACCCGAAGCACAACGCGGTCTCGACCGCCTCCGCGAGGTTCGGGCCGGCCGCGTCCCGGTGCACCACCAGCCAGACCGACCGCTCGGTCCGCCCGTTCGCGGCCAGCCAACTCCGCCACTCGCCGGCGGTCAGTTCCAGCGCGTCCACATCAGTCAGCGTGCTCATACCTGACAGCATGCGCCAGATAAGTGCTCAACCAATGAGCACTTTCTGACCGCGTTCGTGGTCCAGCAGGGCTTGCTTGCGCTCGAGGCCGCCGCCGTACCCGGTCAGGCTGCCGGTCGAGCCGACCACGCGGTGGCAGGGAACGATGATGCTGATCGGATTCTTGCCGTTGGCGAGCCCGACCGCCCGCGATGCCCCCGGCACGAGGCCGAGGGTCCGGGCGAGCTCGCCGTACGTCGCCGTCTCGCCGTACGGGATGTCCTGGAGCGCGGTCCACACGCGCTGCTGGAAGGGTGAGCCGGCCAGATGCAGTGGTACGTCGAACGTCGTCCGGCCGTGCTCGAAGTACTCGGCCAGTTGCTCGGCGACGGCCGGCAGCACCGAGTCGTCGCGGACGCCGAAGGTCTCCATCGGCGGGCGGTGGCGGTGCCGATCCATGTAGACACCGGCGAGTTTGTCGTCGACCTCGACCAGCATGAGCGGGCCGAGGGGACTGTCCGTCAACGCATACGTCACCGCGTGGACTCCCACTGCGCGCGGTCGATCCGGTAGAAGACGTGACGCTGGAGTCGGTGGCCGGCCTCCAAACGCGGGTGGTCGAAGTCCCCGGGCTCGTCGTGGATCATGCCGATCCGCTGCATCACCCGCTGGGACGGCACATTGGTGGTCGCGGTGAACGACACGATCGCGTCCAGCCCGGCCGGACCGAACCCGTGGGCCAGCGCCGCCCGGGCCGCCTCGGTCGCATAACCGTTGCCCCAGGCCTCTTTCGCGAGTCGCCAGCCGATCTCGACCGCCGGCATGAAGTGCGCCTCGAAACTCGGCACGGACAGTCCGGTGAAGCCGATGAACCGGCCGGTGTCGCGCACCTCGATGGCCCACAGACCCCAGCCGCGCTCGTCGATCGCGGTCGTGTTCCGGTCGATCAGGGCGTCGCTTACTTCCCGGCTCTGCAGCGACGGGAAGTGCTCCATCACCGCCGGGTCGGCGTTCAGCGCGGCGAACGGCTCGCGGTCGGACTCGCGCCACTGGCGCATCAGCAGACGGTCGGTGGTCAGCTCGGTCATACTCACTCCGCGGGGATCTTGTTGATGGCGTGGTCACCGGTGGCCCACAAGTACTGCACCGCGTAGGCACGCCAGGGCCGCCACGCGAACGCGTGGGCGGTCAGTGGTTTGGGGGCCTCGGGCAAGCCTAGATCACGGGCCGCGTAGCGGATACCCAAATCACTGGCCACGAAGGCGTCCGGGTCGCCCAGCGCACGCATCGCGATCGACTCGACCGTCCACGGCCCGATCCCCGGCAGGGCCGTCAACTGCTCGCGCGCCTTGTCCCAGTCGGCGCCGGCCCCGAGGTCGATCTCACCGGCGGCCAGCGTCCGGATCAACGTCATCAACGTCGTACGGCGGGACTTCGGGAACGCCAGCGTCTCCGGATCGAGCCCGGCCAGCGCCTCCATGGTCGGGAACAGATGCGTGAGCCCACCGGCCGCGTCGTCGATCGGCTCGCCGTGCTGCAGGACCAGCCGATGCGCATGCGTCCGCGCGGCCGCGGTCGACACCTGCTGCCCGAGCACCGCCCGGACGGCGAACTCCTCGCCGTCGACCGTGTGCGGAACCCGGCGACCGGGGGCCTTCACGATCAGCGGCGCGAGCACCGGATCGCTGCTCAGCAGGTCGTCGACGGCGACCGGGTCGGCGTCGAGGTCGAGCATCCGGCGGCACCGGCTGATCGCGATCGCGAGATCACGCTGATCGGTGAGCGACAGCTGGCAGGCGATGTGGTCGGGCATCGGCTTCAGCGCGACCACTCCATGGCCGTGCGGGAGTCGCAGCGTGCGCCGGTAGTGCCCGTCGCGCCACTCCTCCACTCCCGGCACGCCGGTCGCGATCAAGTGGCCGAACAGGTTGTCCGGTGTCAGCGGTGCGCGGAACGGGAGCCGGAGCGAGATCGTGCCCGGTGCGGAGGTCGCCGTACCTTTCTTGGCCCTTCGGCGCAGCTCGGTCGGCGGGAGCGCGAACACTTCCTGGACCGTCTCGTTGAAGGTCCGCACGCTGGAGAATCCGGCTGCGAAAGCGACGTCCGCCATCTGCAGCTCGCTGGTCTCGATCAGCAGCCGCGCAGTCTGTGCACGCTGAGCCCGGGCGAGCGCGAGTGGACCGGCGCCGAGCTCGGCCTGCAGCTGGCGTTGCACCTGGCGGACGCTGTAGCCAAGCTGGCCGGCCAGTCCTGGTACGCCGTCCCGGTCGACGACGCCATCTGCGATCAGCCGCATCGCGCGGGCGACGAGGTCAGCGCGGTCGTTCCACTCCGGTGAACCCGGGCTAGCGTCCGGGCGGCACCGCTTGCAGGCGCGGAAACCGGCCTGCTGAGCGGCGGCGGCGCTCGGGTAGAACCGCATGTTCTCCACCTTCGGCGGCGCCACCGGGCAACTCGGCCGGCAGTAGATCTTCGTCGTCAGCACCGCGGTGAAGAACCACCCGTCGAACCGCGCGTCCTTCGACTGGACCGCGCGGATGCACCGCTCTCTGCACTCGTACACGTGGTCCAGCATCCCTGCTGCCACCGACAGTCTCTAGCGGTTTTGCGACATGGAGGTATCGCGAGAAAACGACGCCAGGATCCCGGGTCGTTTTCCCGCCAGAGTCCGGGTGGCTCACCGGGTGGACTGGAAGACATGAACGAACTGACTGGCAAGAAGGCACTGGTGACCGGTGGCAGCCGCGGAATCGGCGCGGCGACCGCGATCGCCCTGGCCGAGCGCGGCGCCGATGTCGCGCTGACCTACAACAGCTCTCCGGACGCGGCGGCGAAGGTCGTGAAGGAGATCGAGGCGCTCGGGCGGCGAGCGTACGCGTTGCCGGTGGATGCGGCTGATGCGAGTGCAGTGGCAGACGGCGTTGCGCAGGCCGCGGAACGGCTTGGCGGTCTCGACATCCTGGTCAACAACGCCGGCGTCGGCGCGATCGGGCCGATGACCGACTTCAGCCTGGACGACGTCGATCGGGTGCTCGCGGTGAACATCCGTGGCGTCTACGCGGCTGCGCAGGCCGCAGTACCGAGGCTGTCCGACGGCGGCCGGCTGATCCACCTCGGCAGCTGCGCCGCGGGTCGTGTCACCAGCCCGGGCATGACGCTCTACGCGATGAGCAAGGCCGCACTGGTCGGCCTGAGCAAGGGCCTGGCCCGCGAACTCGGCGCCCGCGGCATCACGTCGAACGTCGTCCAGCCCGGCCCGATCGACACCGACATGAACCCCGCCGACGGCCCCTTCGCCGAACCCCAGATCGCCGACCTGGCCCTCGACCGCTTCGGCACCCCCACCGAGGTCGCCGCCGCCATCACCTACCTGGCCGGCCCCAACGCCGCCTTCCTCACCGGCACCGAACTAACCATCGACGGCGGCCACACCGCCTGAGAGTTGTCGGCGCCGATGGCTAACGTCATCGGCATGCGTTACTCCGTGACAGTTGGGGCGGTCGGTCCAGGCCGCGACCCGCGCGGGCTCGCTGAGCTCGCGCGGGCAGCCGAGGCCTCCGGCTGGGACGCGATGTTCCTGGAGGACTACCTCGTCTACCAGGGCGACACCACACAGCCGACCTACGACCCGTGGATCTGTCTGGCGGCAATGGCGATGGCCACGTCGCGGGTCAGGATCGGTACGACGGTGACACCGCTGCCTCGGCGGCGGCCTTGGAAGGTCGCGGCCGAGGCAGTGGCACTGGATCACCTGTCGAACGGGCGGTTCGTGCTCGGGGTCGGCAGCGGGGATCCCGGCGACCCGTTCATGGGCGACGGCGACCCGAAGGCACTGGCCGAGATGCTGGACGAAGGGCTCGACGTGATCGCCGGGCTGTGGACCGGTGAGCCGTTCAGCTTTGCCGGAAACCACTATCAGCTCGATCAGGTGCAGCTGATGGCTCGGCCGGTGCAGACGCCGCGGATCCCCATCTGGGTCGGCGGGAACCTCCTGGTGCCCGGCGTACGACGCCGGATCCTGCGATGGGACGGGAGTTGCGCGTACAAGGGATCGACCGACGCACCACAGCAGATCACACCGGACGACGTACGGGCGTTGCTTGCCGAGCGTGACGGGCCCTTCGACGTCAAGGTCAGCGGTGGTGACCCTGCGGAGTTCGCGGCGGCAGGTGCAACCTGGTGGGGACGGTGGATCGCACCCGGGCCGCCGGAGGAAGCCCTCGCGATCATCAGGCAGGGGCCGCCGAGGCGTTGACACCGGGCGGGGCGGGAGAGAGACTGCGGATGTTTTTAACGTTCAAAATGTTCGTGGGAGGTTGCGGTGGCTACGTTGAAGCAGGTCGCCGCGCATGCCGAGGTGTCGGTGCAGACGGTGTCGAACGCGTTGAACGCACCGCATCGCCTCCGGCCGGACACGCTCGAACGGGTCAATCGCTCGATCGAGCTGCTCAACTACCGGCCCAATCGTAATGCCCGCAGCCTGCGCACCAGCGCGGTCGAGCTGATCGGCTACTGCGTCCCGAGCTGGCCGAACCAGACCCACCTGGTGATGGACCAGTTCCTGCACGCGCTCTGCGCCGCGGCGGAGACGAGCGGCCGGCATATCCTGCTGTTCACCGCCCCGGCCGCCGTCCAGGGCATGCCCGTGTACGACGACCTGCACGCGCGCCGCCTGGTCGACGGGTTCGTGCTCTCGCAGACCGAGACGCACGACCCGCGGCACGGCTGGCTGAAGGACAAGCAGATCCCGTTCGTGTCCTTCGGGCGAGTGTGGAAGCAGACCACCCAGCCCGGACCGTGGGTCGACGTCGACGGCGCGGCGGGGTCCGCGCTGGCCGTGCAGCACCTGTACGACGCCGGCCGCCGCCGGATCGCCTTCCTCAGCTGGCCGAAGACATCCGGCCTGGCCGAGGACCGCCTGACCGGCTGGCGCAACCGCTGCAAGAAGCTCGGGCTGCCGACCACCGGCCTGGCCGTGCGCTGCGGCGAGGACAGCATCGACGAAGGCGCCCGGGCCACCGCCGAGCTGCTGGACAGCGACCAGCCGCCGGACGGAATCGTTGCCCTGAGCGACATTCTCGCCCTCGGCGCGCACCGCGAGCTGAGCGACCGCGGGCTCACCCCGGGCGCCGACGTCGGCGTCACCGGCTTCGACGACTCCCCGCTCGCCTCCGTCGTCTCCCCCGGGCTGACCAGCCTCCGGCAGCCGATGGACCAGATCGCCTCCGAGCTCATTTCCATCCTGACCGGCACGTCGAACGGCATGCCGACCGAACGCCTGCTGCAACCCGAACTGGTGATCAGGGGTAGTTCAGCCCCTGGCTGATTGCGGTGCACGCGCGCCGCGAGAAGGAGGACCCGCCATGTCTCCCCGCCCAACCGTCAGACGCAGCACCGCCCCGCCGCGCCGGGCCCGTCGTACGGCCGGTGTCACGCTGCTCGCCGCAGCCACCATCCTGGCCGGCACCGCCTCCGCCACCGCCGGCTCGACCCCTCCGCAGGGGACCGCCGGCCCGACTGTCCAACCGTCCGAGCTCTCCGAGACGACAAGACTGGCCGACCGACGCTCACTCGTCGTCGGCGACCGCGCCTACGCAATGGGCGACGAGACCGGCCTCTACCCCGCCGCGGGGTGGCACATCCGCGGTGAGATGGGCGGCTTCTGGACCCAGCCGATCAAGCTCCTCGACGGCCTGTGGTTCGGCCTCGACGGCGCCTGGCTCGGCAAGGACGTGGCCGCGCAGAAGTACACCAGCGGCCACGGCTACAGCCGCATCGACTACTCCGGCGACGTCAGCGTCCGCCGTACCGACTTCGTCCCCGACGGCATCCGGGCGACACTGGTCGGCCTGACGCTGCAGTCCGATACGGCGAAGACGGTCAAGCTCGACGTCGACGCGCACTCCGAGCTGATGGCGTCGTACCCGTGGGGCTGGACCACCCCGAGCGCGGCCAACGCCAACCTGCAGGACACGGGCGCCTACGCGGACGGCTCGCTGCGCTTCCGCGAGCAGGGCACGCCGTCGTACCCGAACGCGACCGAGCACAACTACGCCGCGTTCGTCGGATCGTCCCTGCGTCCGACGAGCCACGCCCTCAGCCCGAACAACCGCGGCCCGCAGGACCCGGCAGTGATCTGCCCGGCCGACGGTACGACGCCCGCCCGCTGCGACGACTCGCTGATCGGCAAGGGCACCGGCGGCCGGCTCACGTACGACGTCAAGCTGGCAGCGGGTCAGTCGAAGACCATCTGGTTCGCGGTGGCCGGGTCGGACGACGGGACGTCCGCCGCGCAGCGCGAGTACCGCCGAGCTCTGAGCAGCCCGGATGCGTTGCTGAAGGCAAAGATCCGGGACCGCCAGAAGATCGACAGCCTGTCTGCAGTGGACCTGCCTGGTGATCGGCTACTGCAGCAGAGCGTCGAGTGGAGCAAGCAGAACCTCGCCGACTCGGTACAGGAGGCACGCAACCTGCGCATCCGGGACGTCAACGAGGGCAAGGACTATCCGGCGCCGGTAGGCACCGTCGAGGCGGCGCGCTGGTTCGGCGCGGGCTTCCCGGACTACCCGTGGATCTTCGCGACCGACGGTGAGTACATGGCCTTCGCAGCCGTCGCCGCCGGGCAGTTCGACACCGTGAAGGGGCACTTGCGGGCGCTGCGGGACATCAGCGACATCCTCAACAACCGCAGCGGCAAGGTCGCGCACGAGGTGGTCCCGACCGGTGACGTGTACTTCGGTTCCAACCAGAGTGCCGGCAACACCGACGAGACGGTGAAGTTCCCGAGCGCGGTCGCGCTGCTGTGGCGGTGGACCGGCGACGACCGGTTCCGCGACTCGATGTACGACTTCAGCGTCCGCAACCTGCAGTACGTCTACCGTGAGCTGGACAAGGACGGCGACGGCTGGCCGGAGGGCCTGGCGAACGTCGAGCGGGCCGGCATGGGTGTCGAGAAGCTCGACAGCACCGTCTACCTCGCCCGCGGTCTGCGCGACCTGGCCGACCTGGCCGCCTCCAAGGGCGACACGACGGTCCAGCAGTGGGCGACCGCCCGCGCGAACGACCTCGAGTCCCGCTTCGAGGCGCAGTGGTGGGTCCCGCAGGCGATGGGGTACGCCGACTCGGTCGACGACCCCGCGAACCCGGCGAACGACAACACGCCGATCTTCCAGCGGCACTGGATCGGTGTCACGCCGATGGAGGCCGTCCTGACCCGGCCCGGTCAGCCGGCGTCCCCGCTGGCCTCGGCCGAGCACGGGCAGATCGCCCTCGAGCAGCGCGAGAAGCCTTGTTTCACAGGAGAGTTCGGGCTCTACCACACCGGCACCGGACCGACGTCCGACCCGGCCGGCAACCCCGGACCGTCGTGTGACCCGATCGTCTCGCAGGTGAAGAGCGAGCGGGCGATGTTCGGCCTGAACACCGCGATCATGGCCGTTGCTGAGGGCAACTTCGGCCGGATGGACGTGGACCAGCAGCAGTTCTACACTACCGGCAACGCGCGCATCCAGCTCGACCCGTCGGTCTGGGAGACGCCGGGCGCGATGCCGGAGATCGCGCCGTCGCCCGACTCGCCGGCGAACATCGGCCGGCCGTTCTACGACCGCTCGATGTCGCTCCAGGCGTGGGGCGCGTACGGCATCCTGTGGCCGGTCGTGCACCAGCAGCTCGGTGTCGCGCCGGATCTCGGGCACGGCAAGGTCGCAGTGGTCCCGCAGCTGCCGGAGGGCCAGCAGAAGGTGGCCGGTAGCAACATTCGACTCGGTCGCGGATCCGTCGACGTGTCCGCACGCCTTGCAGGCAAGGAGTTGCGGACCGACGTGCGGATCAAGGGGGTCGGCGCGAAGTTCACGGTCGGGGCCGTCCTGCCGGCGGGTGCGACGGTGAAGAGCGTCACGCTGGACGGCCGCTCGGCGCCGTACCAGCTCGTCACCACGACGCGCGGAGTGGAGGTGCACGTGGCGGCGCGCGGTTCGTCGCCGTCGCTGAAGATCACACTCAACTGATTGAACTTCGGGGCCTGACCCTGCCGGGCCCCGAACCGCCGGCCGGCGCACCCGACCGCGTCCGGGTCCCAGCCGCCGGTGTCGACGACCGTGAAACCGCGGCCGGCCCAGTTGG
>NZ_JBFAHB010000134.1:0-11415 GCF_040653975.1 Kribbella sp. NPDC050820 | reverse complement strand
GTTGTCCCGCACCCACCTGCGGTGCTGGTGCGGGTAATGGACGGGCACCGGCTACACCTGGTGCGGCGCCTGGGGTTGCTGTTCCCGCCCGCGCTCCTGCAACGCCTCGTGCACCAGCCGGAAGTCGAGCATCTCCAGGTAGCGCAGACCACCGTGCATCAGCTTGCTGGACCGGCTGGAGGTGCCGCTCGCGAAGTCACGCGCCTCCAGCAGTCCGGTGGTCAGGCCCCGGGTCGCGGCGTCGAGGGCCGAGCCGGTGCCGACCACCCCGCCACCGATCACCAGGACGTCCAGTTCCCGTCCGTCGGCCATCGCGTCGATGGCCTCGGTCCTCGCTTGCGGTGACAGAGCCACTGCGCCCACTGTGCTGTTCCTTCCGATTCCGTGTGTTGCCAGATCAGTCGACGTCGACCCAGTCGAGGGTGCGCTGGACGGCCTTCTGCCAGCCGGCGTACCCCTTCGTGCGCTGCTCGTCCGACCACTGCGGTTCCCACCGCTTGTCCTCGTTCCAGTTCTGGACCAGCTCGTCCTTGGTCTTCCAGAACCCGACGGCCAGCCCGGCCGCGTACGCCGCGCCGAGCGCAGTCGTCTCCGCGACGACCGGCTTGCTCACCGGCACGCCGAGGATGTCCGCCTGCATCTGCATGCACAGCTCGTTGGCGGTGATACCACCGTCCACCTTCAACACGTCCAGCGTGACACCGGAGTCCTTTTCCATGGCGTCGGCGACGTCCTTGCTCTGGTAGCAGATCGCTTCCAGTGTTGCTCGGGCCAGGTGAGCGTTGGTGTTGAAGCGCGACAGCCCGACGATCGCGCCGCGGGCGTCGGAGCGCCAGTACGGCGCGAACAGGCCGGAGAACGCGGGCACGAAGTACACCCCGCCGTTGTCCTCGACCTGCCGGGCCAGCGTCTCGGTCTCGCTCGCGCCGGAGATGATGCCGAGCTGGTCGCGCAGCCACTGGACCGCCGACCCGGTCACCGCGATCGAGCCCTCGAGCGCGTAGACCGGCGCCTCGTCGCCGAACTTGTAGCACATCGTGCTGAGCAGGCCGGCCTTCGACCGGACCAGCTCGGTGCCGGTGTTCAGCAGCATGAAGTTGCCGGTGCCGTAGGTGTTCTTGGCCTCGCCCGGGTTGAAGCAGACCTGGCCGACGGTCGCCGCCTGCTGGTCACCGAGGTCACCGGTCAGCGGCACCACTCCGCCGAGCGGCCCGTTCGCCAGCGTCTCGCCGTACTTGTTCGGGTCCGACGACGGGCGGATCTCCGGCAGCATCTGCCGGGGGATGTTGAAGAAGGAGATCAGCTCGTCGTCCCAGTCGAGCGTCTCCAGGTTCATCAGCATCGTCCGGCTGGCGTTCGTCACGTCGGTGATGTGGACGCCGCCGTCGGTGCCGCCGGTGAGGTTCCACAGCACCCAGGTGTCGGTGTTGCCGAACACGGCGTCACCTGCCTCGGCCGCTTCCCGGACGCCGTCGACGTTCTCCAGGATCCACTGGATCTTGCCGCCGGAGAAGTACGTCGCCGGCGGGAGCCCCGCCTTCTGCCGGATCACGTCGCCCTTGCCCTCGCGCTCCAGCGCGGAGGCGATCCGGTCGGTCCGGGTGTCCTGCCAGACGATCGCGTTGTAGTACGGGCGGCCGGTCCGCCGGTTCCAGACCACCGTCGTCTCGCGCTGGTTGGTGATGCCGAGCGCCGCCAGGTCGCTCGCCTGCAGCCCCCTCGCGTTCATCGCCGTGCGGATCACCGAACTGGTCCGCTCCCAGATCTCGACCGGGTTGTGCTCGACCCAGCCGGCCTGCGGCAGGATCTGCTCGTGCTCCAGCTGGTGGATGCCCACCTCGTTGCCGGAGTGGTCGAAGATCATGAACCGGGTGCTCGTGGTGCCCTGGTCGACGGCGCCGACGAAGTCAGCCATGGAAAGTCCTCTCCTCACAAAGCTCTGTGCTGCGCTGGATCATGCCGTCTTCTCCTCCTCGGGAACCCGGCCCGGCTCCTCGTCCTCGTCGCTGACCGGCAGGTTCCGGCCGATCAGCAGGTCGTAGAGGAACGCGCCGATGAGCGCGCCGATGATCGGTCCCACGATCGGGACCCAGAAGTACGGATCCCCGAACTGGTCCTTGAAGGCTCCCCCGTAGCCGGTCAGGTAGGAGGCGAGCCGCGGCCCGAAGTCACGCGCCGGGTTGATCGCGTACCCCGCCAGCGTCCCCCAGGCCATCCCGATCCCGACCACCAGCAGGCCGATGATGAACGGGCCGAGGTTCGCCGCCGGGGCAGTGTTGCGCAGGTCGATGATGGCCAGGATGACCAGCATCAGGATCGCCGTACCGATGATCTGGTCCAGGAAGCCGCCCCACATCCCGACCCCGAGCTCGACGCTGCCGTTGCCCGGCAGGGTCGAGAACACGCCCTGGCTCTTGATGGTCAGGCCGGGGTCGAACTTCTCCAGGACCTTGTCGTAGTTCCAGCGGACCACCAGAGCCGCCGCGAACGCACCCAGGAACTGTGCACCGATGTAGGGCAGCACCTTCCGCCAGGCGAACCCGCGGAAGGCCGCCAGCGCGATGGTCACCGCGGGATTGATGTGGGCACCGCTGACCCGGGCTGCCACGTACACGCCCATGGTCACCCCGATACCCCAGGCCCAGGAGATCGAGTCGTGATCCCCGATTCCACCGGCCACCACCTGGGCGACCACGCCGACACCGAACAGGATCAGGATGAACGTGCCCGCGAACTCCGCGGAGCACTCCCCCAGAAGGGTTCTCGCTTTGACCGTTTCCGTCGTAGCCATGCCGAACCTCCCTTCCACGCCGTGACGACCACGGCTGGGTGGAATGTAGGAGCGATCGCGAGGCGGCACAACGCTCGTCGTTCGACATTGTCGAACGCCGCCGGTCGTCGGCCCGGCTGCGACACACAGCACTACGACTTTGGGCGTACGGCGGGCCGCCGAGCGGTGTGCTCGGGAGGGACGACCGACGCCCGGCCGCCTTCCTAGCGTCGAGACATGATCGAGACAAGAGCACTGACCAAGCGGTACGGCGGCCGGACCGTCGTCGACGACCTGGACCTGACGATCCGGCCAGGCCGGGTGACCGGGTTCCTCGGGCCGAACGGGGCCGGCAAGACCACCACGATGAGGATCGTGATCGGCCTGGCCCACCCGACCAGCGGCACGGCCACGATCGACGGCCGCCGGTACGCGGACCTGCCGGATCCACTCCGCCGCGTCGGCGCCGTGCTGGAGGCGACCCCGATTCAGCGCGGACGTACGGCGTACCGGCATCTGCTCGCGCTCGCGCAGACCCACGGCATCCGGCCCGCCCGGGTCGAGGAAGTGCTCGGGCTCGTCGGGCTGGGCGCGGCGGCCGGTCGGCGGGCGGCCGACTTCTCCCTCGGGATGCGGCAGCGGCTCGGCATCGCGGCCGCGCTGCTCGGCGACCCGGCCACGCTGATCCTGGACGAGCCGACGAACGGGCTCGACCCGGCCGGGGTGCACTGGCTGCGGAACCTGCTGCGATCGTTCGCGGCCGAGGGGCGGACCGTGCTGGTGTCGTCACATCTGATCAGCGAGATGGCGTTGACGGCCGACCAGCTGGTCCTGATCGGGCGCGGGCGGCTGCTGGCCGACGTACCGGTGGATCAGTTGGCTCGTGGTGGCGAGTCGTTGGAGGACGCTTACCTGCGGGTGACCGGCGAGTCCGTCGAGTACGCCGGGGGTGCGCTGTGAAGGTGTTGCAGTCGGAGTGGACGAAGCTGACGTCATTGCGGTCGAACTGGCTGGTGCTCGCGGGAGTGCCGGTCGCATTCACTGGGCTCTCCGCGTTGATCGGGGCGAACAGCAGCGGACCGGCAGACCCCACGCTGGCGGTCGGCGGTGGATTCCTGCTGTACGCGCTGGCCGTCGGTGTGCTGGGGGCGCTGATGATGACGGGCGAGCATCAGTCGGGGCTGATTCGGGCGACGCTGGCCGCCGTACCGCAGCGGTTGCCGGTGCTGTGGGCCAAGGCAGCGCTGCTCTGCTTTGCGGTCGGGCCGATCCTGGTCGCCGCGTACTTCGGTGCCTTCCTGGCCAACCAGGCGTTCGCCGACGACGCGCTCTCGCTGGGTGATCCGGGGATCGTGCGGGCCCTGTTCGGCGCGGTGGGCGCCACCATCGCGGCTGGGCTGATGGGGCTCGCGCTCGGCACGATCCTGCGCAGTACGCCGGGGTCGATCGCGGCGTACGTCGTCGGTCTCGTCGTACTGCCGCCAGTGCTGCTCGGTGCGCTTCCTACGTCCGTGCAGCACACACTGTTGCCGTACTTCCCCACGCTGGCGCTGCAGGGGATGTTCCAGGTCGGGGAGCCGGGTGAGGCGATGTTCGGGCCGGGTGCCTCCGGGCTGGTGGTCCTCGGGTGGGTCATCCTGATGCTGGCGGGGGCTGCCGTCGTACTGCGGCGCCGGGACGTGTGAAGGTCGGGTGATCACGATGCGCCGGTCGGCACTGGTGCAGGACATTGTCCTGGCGGTGCTCGTCGCCGGGATCGCCCTGCCGTCGACGCTGGGCGGCGCGGACGCAGCCGGTGTGCTCGGGTCCGGCTCGGGGGTGGTCGGGTGGGCCTGGCTGCTGTTCGTCGCCGTCCACGTGCCGTTGGTGTGGCGTCGCCGTACGCCTGTGGTCGTGTTCTGGGTGGTGCTGGCGCTGGTCGGGCTGTGTGTGCTGACTGGGGTGACCGGGGTCTTTCTGATCTTTGTGCCGTTGTTCGGGTTGTACACGTTGGCGCGGCACGCACGCTGGGCGGCCGTCTGGCCTGGGGTTGTGGTGAGTGTTGTCGTGCTGGTCGTTGCCGGTGCGGCGAGCGGCGCGTCGTGGGAGACGTTGACCGGGATCGGCGCGGTCCTCGCGGTCGGGTGTCTGCTCGGGGTCACGTGGCGGTTGCGAGTGGCCGCGGCGGCGGAGCGGGCTCGGCACCTGCAGCTGGAGCTCGACAGTCAGGCGCGGATGGCGGTTGCGGCTGAGCGGGGTCAGGTGGCGCGTGAGGTGCATGATGTGGTCGCGCACAACTTGGCCGTGATGGTGGCACTCGCTGATGGCGCGGCGGCGACCATCTCCACTGATCCCGGCCGAGCGGCCGGGCTGATCGAGCAGACGGCGGCCACCGGGCGGTCGGCGTTGGGCGAGATGCGGCGGTTGGTCGCCGTACTGCGGGCTGAGGAAGGCGCGCCGGATCGGGCCGGGCTCGACTCGCTGCCTGCACTCGTCGACCAGGTGCGGGAGGCCGGGTTGCGGGTCGAGCTCAGTACGTCGGGGCGCCTGGACGTACCGCCGGACGTCGGATTCGTTGCCTACCGCATCGTCCAGGAAGCCCTCACCAACACCCTCAAGCACGCCGGGCGCACAGCCTCCGCGGAGGTCCACCTCGTGCAATCGCCCAATCGTTTGACGGTCGCGGTGACCGACACCGGCGGTCCAGCGGATGGGGCCGGGACCGGCGGGCATGGGTTGGCTGGGCTGACCGAGCGGGTGGCGGCACGGGGCGGGACCTTCGAGGCCGGCGCGACCGCGCAGGGCTGGCGGGTCGAGGCCGCACTGCCGTTGGGAGACCACGCGTGATCAAGGTGCTGCTGGCCGACGACCAATCGCTGCTGCGACTCGGCTTCCGGGCGTTCCTCGGACAGGAACCCGACCTCGAGGTGGTCGGCGAAGCCGGGACCGGCCAGGAGGCGGTGTCGATGACGCGCGCGCTCCGGCCGGACGTCGTACTCATGGATGTGCGGATGCCCGTCCTCGACGGCATCGCGGCGACCCGGCAGATCATCGACTCCGGCTGCGAGAGTCGGGTGCTCGTGCTGACGACGTTCGACCTCGACGAGTACGTGTACGCCGCCCTCCGCGCCGGCGCGTCCGGCTTCCTCCTCAAGGACGCCCTCCCCGCCGACCTGATCGCCGGCATCCGCACAGTTGCCGCCGGCAACGCCGCAGTCGCCCCCACGGTCACCCGCCGCCTGATCGAGCGCTTCACGCCCCACCTCCCGCACCCCACCCGCACCGACCCCCTCGCAACCCTCACCACCCGCGAACGCGAAGTCCTCCTCCAGGTAGCCCGCGGCCACTCCAACCAGGAGATCGCCACCCACCTCCACCTCACCGAATCCACCGTCAAGGTCCACGTCAGCCGAATCCTCGCCAAACTGACGCTCCGCGACCGAGCCCAACTCATAGTCCACGCCTACGAACACAGCATCATCCACCCTGGCGCGGATCCAACCGTTTGAGGTGGTCGTTGCGTCTGGGTGGGTGAGAAGGGAACCCGGCAAGGGGGAATTGATGGGCGAGGGAGTGGGCTCTGCGGGGTTTGCCGCGTTTGCGGGGAGTCGGCATGGGGCTTTGTACCGGTATGCCTATTTGCTCGTCGGGGAGCGGGGGTTGGCTGAGGATCTGGTGCAGGAGGCCTTGATCAAGACGTATGTGCGGTGGGGGCGGCTGCGGGATCCGAGTGCGGCTGAGGCTTATACGCGGAAGGCGATGACCAGTACGGCGATCGGGTGGTGGCGGCGGAAGGCCTGGCGGGCTGAGCGGCCGCGGGATGACGTGCCGGATCGGCCTGTCGACGGGGATGACGCTGCGGTTCGGGTGTGGTTGAGGGGTGAGTTGCGGCGGTTGCCGCCGCGGCAGCGGGCGGCGTTGGTGTTGCGGTACTACGAGGACCTGACCGAGGTGCAGACCGCTGAGGTGCTCGGGTGTTCCGTCGGGACGGTGAAGAGCCAGGTGTCGGCCGCGTTGGCGAAGTTGCGGGCGCGGCTGGGCGGGGACGCCGTACTGATCATGGAGAAGGCGGGGATGACGGAGTGACCGACCTGTTGCGAGACATGCTGGCCGAGCAGGCGGACGTCGAGCCGCCGGCACTCGACCTGGACGGAATCGTCGCGACCGGCGACCGTCGGCTGCGCCGGCGCCGGGTCGCCTCGGTGGCCGGCGCCGCGCTGGTCACCCTGGCCGTCGTCGCGGGCGGCATCACCGGCGTACGCATGGTCAGCGGCCCGGACGACCCGCCGGTCGCCACGTTCGCCGAGCGCCGGGCGACGTACGCGGTCGGCTCCGAGATCCATTACGGCGCCGACGTCATCTCCGTCGCGCCGCACAAGGTCAGCGCCTTCGTCCAGGTCGACTCGGGGTTCGTGTTCACCACCGCGGAGGGCGGGGTCTTCGTCGCGAACAAGAACGGCGTTGACCGGATCGAGCCCGACAACACGACCGATCAGCTGACCGCCGACGACCGCGGCAACCTGGTCGGCTGGGTCGAGCTGCGCAACAACGACGCCGACTCGGTCGTGTACGACGTCGCCGCCGGCCGCGAGATGGTCCGCACGGCGACCGGCAATGACTTCCCGCCCGGCGGCTCGATCGCAGTCGGCCCCCGGGTCGTCGCGATCGACGGCGACACCGCGTACTTCGGCACCCTCGACGGCCTCTACCGCTGGAACGTGAAGACGAACAAGGGAGAACTGGTCGCCGAGGTGCCGCCGAACGCGGTTCGCGCGGTCGTCGACGGCCAGATGGTCTACCAGCAGCCGTTGACGCAGCCCGGCCCGGGCACCCGACTGACGATCGGCCCGACGCTCGAGGATTCCGGCGGGCCGCGGTTCACCGGCCAGCAGGCGTTCCTCTCCCCCACTGCCAAGTACCTAGCGACCCAGCCGTACGACCCACGCCTGGGCATCGATCCGGGATGGGCCGCCGCCCACGTGTTCGAGGTGGGGTCGGACCGCAGTGTCGGGCAGCCGTACGCCTACTCCACCGTGGTCTTCGGCCAATGGCTCGACGACGACACCTTCACCGCAGTCGGCGAAGTCCGCAGCTCCCGGTCCAGCCAGGCGGATCTGCTCACCTGCTCCGCCGAGACCTTCGCCTGCAAGGTCGCCGTCCCCGCCTTCTCCACCTTCACGTTCAGTACGACGCCGCCGCGTGTGACTCCCTTCGCCGTCCCGACAGGCAGCCGGATCATCGACCTCTACAGCTGATATGGAGTGAGTTTCTGTCAAGTGGCAGGTTGAGGCCCCCGTCGCGGTTGTGTTCCGGGGCGGGCGCCTCGTGGCTTCGTCGGCTGGGTGGTGGTTGAGCGTGTCGTTGGCGACGCGCGGTCAGTCTGATATGCGCTGGGTTGGTTCAGCTGTCCTGGGTGTCCGGGCTGGGCGCCGGGGCGACCGGCTTGTCCTGCGGCTGGTTCTCCGGGAAGTGGCACGCGACCTGGTGCCCGGGGGCCAGCTGGAGCAGCGGCGGCTCGGTGGTCTTGCAGATCTCCTGCGCCTTCCAGCAGCGGGTGTGGAAGCGGCAGGCCGGCGGCGGGTTGATCGGGCTCGGCACGTCGCCGACCAGGCGGATCCGCTCCTGCTTGCCCTTGCGCTTGGTGTCCGGCACCGGTACGGCGGACAGCAGCGCGACCGTGTACGGGTGCATCGGCTTCTCGTACAGGCTGACCCGGTCGGCGAGCTCGACGATCTTGCCGAGGTACATCACCGCGACCCGGTCCGAGACGTGCCGGACGACGGACAGGTCGTGAGCGATCATCACGTAGGTCAGGTCGAACTCGTCCTGCAGGTCCTCGAGCAGGTTCACCACCTGTGCCTGGATCGACACGTCCAGCGCGGACACCGGCTCGTCGGCGACGATCAGCTTCGGCCGCAGCGCGAGCGTCCGGGCGATCCCGATCCGCTGCCGCTGACCGCCGGAGAACTCGTGCGGGTAGCGGTTGTAGTGCTCCGGGCTCAGGCCGACCAGCTCGAGCAGCTCCTGCACGGCCTTCTTCACGCCGTGCTCGGTCTTCACGTTCTGCAGCTTGTACGGCGCGCCGACGATCTTGCCGACCGTGTGCCGCGGGTTCAGCGAGCCGTACGGGTCCTGGAAGATCATCTGCACGTCCCGCCGCAGCGGCCGCATCTTGCCTTCGGACAGGTGGCTGATGTCGTGGCCCTCGAAGATGATCTGGCCGGCGGTCGGCTCCAGCAGCCGCGTCAGGAGCCGGCCGGTGGTGGTCTTGCCACAGCCGGACTCGCCGACCAGGGACAGCGTCTCGCCCCGGCTGACGTCGAACGTCAAGCCGTCGACCGCCTGCACAGCGCCGGTCTGGCGCTGCAGTATGCCCTTGCGGATCGGGAAGTGCTTGACCAGGCCGTTCACCGACAGCAGCTGCTCGCCCATCTTGGGCGCCTGGACCCCCGGCACGGCGGTCGGGTCGGTGTCAGCAGTGGTCCCAAGGTCGGTCACAGTCGTCGTCCCGTTCACAGCTTCGGCTTGATGTCGGTCTCCCACGCCTTCTGGCGCTCCTGCGGGGAGAGGTGGCAGGCGACCTTGTGGCCGGACCCGATGTCGAGCAGCTCGGGTCGGTCGGTCTCGCTGGCGCCGCCGTTCAGGTGCGCGTAGGTGCAGCGCGGGTTGAACGGGCAGCCCGGCGGCACGTTGATCAGGCTCGGCGGCGTGCCCTTGATCGGGATCAGCCGCTCCGAGCGCTCCCGGTCGATCCGCGGCATCGAGCCCAGCAGACCCCAGGTGTAGGGGTGCTGCGGCCGGTCGAAGATGTCCTCCGCGGTGCCGTACTCGATCGCGCGGCCGGCGTACATCACCTGGATGTCGTCGGCCAGCTCGGCGACCACGCCGAGGTCGTGGGTGATGATGATGACCGCGGAGTTGAACTCCCGCTGCAGGTCCCGGATCAGGTCCAGGATCTGCGCCTGCACGGTCACGTCGAGCGCGGTGGTCGGCTCGTCGGCGATCAGCAGGTCGGGGTCGCAGGACAGCGCCATCGCGATCATCGCGCGCTGCCGCATCCCCCCGGAGAACTGGTGCGGGTAGGCGTCCACGCGCTTGTCCGGCTGCGGGATGCCGACCCGGTCGAGCATGTCGATCGCGTGCTTGCGCGCGACCTTGCTGCTGACGTCGTTGTGCACCCGGTAGGCCTCGATGATCTGGCGCCCGACCGTGTAGAAGGGGTGCATCGCCGACAGCGGGTCCTGGAAGATCATCGCCATCCGCTTGCCGCGCAGCCGGCGGACCTCCTCCCGGCTGGACGAGATCAGGTCCTGCCCGTCGAGGACGACCTCGCCGCTGATGTTGGCAACGCCCGGCTTGTGCAGGCCCATGATCGACAGGCTGGTCACACTCTTGCCGGAGCCGGACTCCCCCACGATGCCGAGGGTCTTGCCGCGCTCGAGGCTGAACGACAGCCCGTCGACGGACTTCACCAGGCCGTCGTCGGTCGGGAAATGGACCTTCAGGTCGCGGACATCCAGAAAGCTCATCGGCGTCCTCCCTTCGGTCCGGGCGCCGATGAGGCACGAATCGCGCTGTACTTGATGGTGAGCTCGCTCCGCTCTCTCACTTCGCCCTCACCCTCGGGTCGACCACGGCGTACAGGAGATCCACGATCAGGTTCGCGAGGATGATGAACATCGACGCGACCAGGACCACGCCCAGGATCTTCGGCAGGTCGTTCTGCACGATGCCGTCCACCGCGTACTTGCCCAGGCCGTTCAGCGAGAAGGTCTTCTCGGTGAGCACGGCGCCGCCCAGCAGCAGACCGATGTCGAGGCCGAAGATGGTCAGGATCGGAGTGAGCGCGGCGCGCAGCCCATGCTGGACCACCACATTTCCCTCGGGTAGGCCTTTCGCCCGCGCGGTCCTGATGTAGTCCTCGTTCATCGTCTCCAGCATGCCGGCGCGGGTCAGTCGCGCGTACTGCGCGGAGAACAGGAACGCCAGCGTGATCCAGGGCAGAATGAGCGCCTGCGCCCATTTGAACGGATTTTCCGTGAACGGGACATAGGTGCCCCCTGGGACCGTCCATCCCAGGTGATAACTGAAAATGCTCAGGCAGACCAGCCCGGTGAAGAAGATCGGCAGTGAGACCCCCGCCAGCGCCGTGCCCATCGCCGCCCGGTCGAAGACCGACCCACGTTTCAGCGCCGACAGGACACCGGTCGAGACCCCGAACACGAGCCAGATCGCCGCGGCGCCGACCGCGAGCGACAGCGTCACGGGGATCGCCTCGAGGAGGTCCGGCCACACCGGGCGCTTCTTCAGGAACGAGTAGCCGAGGCAGGGAGCGGGGCACTTCTCCACGCCGGCGCCGTAGTCGTACTCGGCGCCGACCACGACCCCCTTGGCCCAGTTGGCGTACTGCACCGGGACCGGGTCGTAGAAGCCGAGGTTCTGCGCGGTCGCCTTCACGGTCTCCTCGGTCGCCGCCCGGCCGACGTACCGGGTGGCGAGCGTCTCGGGCGTGGCGCCGGCCATCCGCGGCACCAGGTAGAAGATCGAGAACGTGATGACGCTGACGATGAACAGCAGGCCTATGGCGGCGACCAGGCGCCGGACGATGTAACTGAGCACTGTTGTGCGGCGCCGGCGCCCGGGCCCGGGGGTACCGGCCGGGCGCC
>NZ_JBFAHB010000133.1:0-12209 GCF_040653975.1 Kribbella sp. NPDC050820 | reverse complement strand
CTCGGATTCCGCAACCTCACCAACTACATCGCCAGATCCCTACTCGAAACCGGCGGCTTCAGACCCCAACTACACCCTCAATCGTGAAGAGCCGGATTGGCTAGGACGTCATCGAGTGCGCGTAGCCGCTTCCGGTCGCTGTCCTTGAGAGAGGACGTCGACGACGGCCTAGTCGGCGGTCGGGCGAAGCGGTGGATCAGTCGGCGGTTGTTGGTCCTCGAGCGGCTCGAACCCGTGGCGGAGTACGGCGCGCACGCACTCCCCCACCGCGCCGCTAAGGTGGGCAGGTCTGCCAGCATGTCGATGTCCTTGCTGGCGCGGGTCGCGATCCGTCTGGCGACCAGGCCGTGGAGCATCACCATCTGGGAACCGACCAGCACCCAGGACGTTTGGGTTCTGGGTGGTGACCCTCATGCCGTACCGCGCGATCCGTTTCGGACGGAGCGCTGACCCGCAGTACACGTCGACGAGGCCGCCGGTGGTGACCAGGCCGCGCCTAAGCGGACTTGCCCACGGCCTGATGAGACACAAACTCACTGTGCCCCGATGATGAACGCGCGCCACCTCATGCGGTGTCCCTTTCGGTTGCTGTCATCGTAGATCGCGGGAGGTGGTCGGCTGCGATCCGTTCACCGAGCTGTCGCAGCAGCGGGACGGGGTCGGCGATGCACCGTCGTACGTCAGGCTCGAGATCGGTCAGCGCGTACGCCGCGACGATGCCGGCCTGCCGCAGCCGATCGGGGTCGAGCCGGTTGGTGCCGCAGACGGCAACCACGGGGATGCCGGCCGCTCCGGCCGCCGCAGCCACGCCGACGGCTGCCTTGCCGTGCAGCGTCTGCTCGTCGAGCGCGCCTTCGCCGGTGATCACAAGATCCGCGTCGGCGAGCTGCTGGTGGAAACCGACCAGCTCGAGCATCAGGTCGATGCCCGGGCGCAGCTGAGCATCGAGCAGCGCCAGAGCCGCAAGGCCCACCCCGCCAGCCGCCCCAGCACCAGGCGCATCACGGAGGTCGCGTTCGCTCGTCCGGGCCACGAGGTCTGCCCAGTAGGTCAGCGCAGCGTCGAGCTCCTCGACCTGGTGAGGGTCCGCACCCTTCTGGGGTCCGTAGACCGCCGCCGCGCCGGTGGGGCCGGTGAGCGGATTGTCCACGTCGCAGGCAACGACGATCTCGACTCCGGCCAGTCGGTCGCGCAGTGCAGTCAGGTCGACGGCCAGCGCTCCGATCAAAGCCGCGCCGCCCTCGGCGACGTCTATGCCGTCGGCGTCGTACAGCCGGGCGCCGAGAGCGCGAACCAGACCGGCTCCGCCGTCGGTGGAGGCGCTGCCGCCGATGCCGAGGATGACCCGGGTGCAGCCGCTGTCGATCGCCGCCGCCACCAACTCGCCCGTGCCATGCGAGGTCGCAGTCATCGGAGCCGGCCTGCCGCCGGGCAGCCGGACCAGGCCGGAGACGTCGGCCAATTCGACAACCGCGACCTCGCCGCGCCGGGCAAATCCGCTGCGTACCGGCTCGCCGGTGGGTCCTGTGACAGTCACCGGCACCAACTGGAAGCCGGAGGCAACGGTGGCGGCGAGGGTTCCGTCGCCGCCGTCGGCCACCGGGATCGCGTCGATGATCGCGTCGGGGCACACACGTCGTACGCCGAAGCTGACCGCGGCGGCGACGTCGGCGCTGGTGAGAGTGCCCTTGAACTTGTCAGAGGCAACGATTAGCCGGGGAAGTAGGTGACTCGGCATCAGCTGAGTACGGCGATCGCGGTCGGGACGCCCTCGCGGCGCTCGGCCAGGTCCTCGAACTCGACGATGTTGTCGATCTCGGGGCCCATGGACACGTTCGTCACCCGATCTAGGATGATCTCCACGACGACCGGGACCCGGTGCTCGACCATCAGCTTCTTGGCCTGCTCGAGCGCTGGCAGGATCTCGTCCGGCTCGGACACCCGGAGCGCCTTGCAGCCCAGGCCCTCGGTGACCTTGACGTGGTCGACGCCGTACCCGTTCAACTCCGGGCTGTTGATGTTCTCGGACGGCAGCTGCACACGGTAGTCCATGTCGAAGACGCGCGGCGCCTGCCTGATCAGGCCCAGGTAGGAGTTGTTCAGGACGACGTGGAGACAGGGGATGTTGAACTGCGCGCCCGCCACCAGCTCCTCGATCAGGAACTGGAAGTCGTAGTCGCCCGAGAGCGCCACGACGGTCGCGTCAGGGTCCGCAACCGCAACCCCGAGCGTGGCGGGCACGGTCCATCCGAGCGGACCGGTCTGATCGACGTTGATCCCGTGCCGCGGCCGGTACACGTGCAGCATCTGCGCGGCGTGGATGTCGGCCGCATCGGCGTTAACCACCCCGCCACCGGCGACGATCAGCGGCCGGTCGGCGTCGGTGAGGAGCGCGAGCACCTTCTCCGCCTGGGCACGAGTCGGCCGACGCCACATGGTGAATTTTGCGGTCATGTCCGGGTGGCTGACGCTGGCGTGTG
The DNA here is from genome assembly GCF_040653975.1 of Kribbella sp. NPDC050820. Classification (NCBI taxonomy): domain Bacteria; kingdom Bacillati; phylum Actinomycetota; class Actinomycetes; order Propionibacteriales; family Kribbellaceae; genus Kribbella; species Kribbella sp. NPDC050820. The sequence continues at coordinate 9,729 of NZ_JBFAHB010000133.1, read as the reverse complement.
GATCGGATGTCCGGTGGCGATGATCGCGGTGGTCAATGCCTCGGCGGCGTCGCTCGACTTGCGCTGCTTGGTGAGCAGGACGAGGTCGATTTCGCCGAGGTCGGGCAGGCCGGCGCCGGCGGGGAGCTCGACGAGATCCTCCGGCACCAGGCTGCGCGCGAAGATCGCCAAGCCCAGGCCGGCGCGGGCGGCCGCGACAACGCCGAGCACACCCTTCACGGTGCACCGGACCCGATACGGCACGCCAGCCTGCTCGAGCACCTGCACCGCGAGGGAGCGGGTGATGCTCGGCGCCTGGTAGACGATGAGCGGGACGGGCCGGTTGCGTTCGAGCTGGGCGCCGGCTACGCCTGCCCACACGAGCCGGTCCCGACGCACGAGACGACCCCGCTGCTGGCCTGGCGTCTGCTTGACGAAGGCAACATCCAGGTGCCCCGACTCGACCCGGCGCTGCAGCAGCTCGCTTTGCGAGACGCTGAGTTCGAGGTCCACGCGCGGGTACTGCTGGCGGAAGTCCCACAGGATCCGCGGGACAGGAGTCAGCGCGAGGTCGTCGGCGACGCCGAAGCGCAGCCGCCCGCTCAATCCCGACCCCGTGAAGTAGCTGACCGCCTCCTCGTGCGCTGCGAGGATCGAACGGGCGAACCCGGCCATCGTCTCGCCGTCGGCGGTCAGCATCACCGATCGGGTATCGCGCAAAAACAGCGACCGGCCAACGGCCTGCTCCAACTTGCGCACCTGCTGGCTCACCGTCGACTGCCCGATCCCGAGCGAAGCGCCGGCCCGGGTGAAGCTCAGCGACTGCGCCACCGCCAGGAACGTGCGCAGCAACTCCGGCTCATACATGTCAACCTCCTCCCGCCAGCCAGCAAGCGCCACGCTGCGGTCGTCGCCCGATCCAATCTGGCAGGCCAGACCGCAGGGGTTCGTCGAGATGAGGCCACTCGCGGCGCGTCGCATGGTGACCGATCGCTTTCGCGGATTGGCTGGCCCGGCGCCACGACCAGCCTTCGAATATAGGTTGCTGCTGGGTTTGCCCCGACGACGCCTCACGTTTGGTCAAGCCACCCCATGGCCACTCCCAACCGCCTTCTCCACCGAGTCGAATCCATCGCGCTCGAGACGTTCGGTCAGCCCGCGCAAGATCTCCGGAACCAGTCGTGGGCCGTGGTAGATCAGGCCGGTGTACAGCTGCACAAGCGAGGCACCGAGCTGGATCTTGCGGTACGCCGCCTCGGCACTGGCGACACCGCCGGCTGCGATCAGCGCGTATCGGCTGCCTGGACCAATAGCGTCGTACAAGCGGGAGAGCACCTCGTTGAGATAGGCCTCGACCGGTTCTCCAGCAATCGCGCCCGGCCGAAAGTCCAGGACAGCCGCCGCACTCTTGAGCTTTAGGTGCTCAGGGCGGCCGCTGGGCAGGTTGATCGCGAAACCTCGAACGGATGGGAACGCATCGGCGATCTGGACGATGTCGCGCAGTTTTCCACGATCGGTTGTCGGCTTGAGCTTCAGCACCAGCGGAACTTCCGTCGTGACGTCGGCCAGATGCCCCAGCAAGGTCCCGATTCTGTCATGGTCGTCGAAGAAATCTCGATCGTCGGCCGAATTGGGACAGCTGAGATTCAATGTGACATATTCAGCCGAACCGGCAATCAATCGCAGCGACCTGGCGAAGTCTTCGTAGACGTCAGGCTCGACCGCTGGCCGGCTGGGGTCGTTCGTCTTGACCAAATTTATGCCGAGCGCAACCGCCGGCCGGCGGCGAGCCAGGCGGGCGGCCACCGCCTCAGCTCCGTCGTTAGGGACGCCGTAGTACACCACCACCGCGCGATCGTCGGGCAGCCGCCACAGCCTAGGACGCGGATTCCCGTGCGACACATACGCCGAAACGGACCCGAGCTCGACATGCCCGAAGCCAAGACTTCCCAGCATCGCGACCGCCCGGCCGTTTTTGTCGAATCCCGCTGCCAGTCCGAGCGGATTGGCGAACTCGATGCCCGCCACCGTCGTCCGCAGCCTCGGATCGTCAACGCCGAACCGGCGCGCCACCGCTCGCCGAAGCGTTCGGGACCGCCCGGCGAAGTCGCATGCCCGGATCGCCATATTGTGCGCCCTCTCCGCGTCCATGCGGAACAACAGCGGCTTGACTAGGCCCTCATACATAGATCACCAATTCTCTTAGGTTTCGGCAAGCGCTTGCCGCAATGGCCCACAAGGAGTCCTCTCAAGCGATCACCGCACTCGAACGGCAAGCCTGCGGACCGCCACATCACCCGATGCCGAGTGACGTCACTCGCTCACCTGACATTTATGGCGTTGTCTTTCGCTCGTCGATGGTCGCGGCTCAGCGGGAGGACTTGAGGGCCTGGGCGAGTTCGCCGGCGATCCGGTCACCGCCGTCGTTCTTCCATTTCTTTACCGCGTCGCGCCAGTCCGACACCGACTTGCGGCCCTGGACGATGTCGTCGGCGACCTGGTTGACGGCGTCGGTGAGCTGCTGGCCCTTGCGCACCTCAGTTTCGGAGTAAAGGCCGGCAGCCGGGTTGGCGATGGCGTCCGGGCAGACTGCCTTCATCGCGTTGAACTGGGCGTCGGCGCTGCCCTCCCGCTCAGGCAGGAAGATCGTCCAGGGTGCGTCCGCCTCGTAGCCCAGGGCAAGCTGGATCTCGCTAAAGCCCTTCGCGTTGAGTACCGGATTGCCGTCGACCAGCCGGTGGTGGACGCCGGGCAGGCCGTATTTGCGGAACAGGTACTCCTGCGTGCCGAACGGCGTGGCCAGGTAGTTCAGGTAGGACAGCAGCGTTTCGACCCGTCGCTCTGCCTTTTTACTGATCGCCGTGACGCCGATCGCCGGCTTGCCCAGCCAGGTCCGGCCAACTCCCGAGCCGTCGTGTTTCGGCGGAGGGACGGTCGCGATCCGGGCGTTATTGTCGGTCATATTCTGCAGGTACGTCGGCCAGGCACTGAAGGTGTCCAGCACGAGGGGACTCGATCCGTTCGCGAACCGCGTCTTTAGGTCCGTGTTCTGGCCGGAGTATGCGTCGGGGTGGATATAGCCCGACTTCCACAGCTTCCGCAGGATCCCGAAGACCTCCTCGTGGGCCTCGTGTTCCAGGTAGCTGACGAGCGTGTCGCCGTCCGTGCGCCAAAGGTTCGGCATGTCGAACATGTTCCGCACAAACTGCGTCGGCGTGGAGGCCAATGCGAAGCGGTTCAGCCGCCGGTCGGTCAGGCTCTTGCACAGCTCGACGAAGTCGTCGGCGCTCTTCACCTCGGCCTTCAGTCCCTGCGCCTCGAGGATGTCCGCGCGGCTGTACAGCACCTGGGAGCTGATCGCGCCGCGTGGAATCGGGACGGCGTAGATCTTGCCGTTGAAGATCCCCGAATTCCAGCAGACCTCGGGCAGGTTCGCCAGAAACGGGTACTTCTTGATGTTGTTCCCGGACAGGTGCGGGGTCAGATCGGTTGCCTTCGCCGCCAGCATCTGCGGGATCTGCGGTACCGCACCGACCGTGAAGAGGTCGCCGAGCTGGTCGCCGGCGACCGCGGTGGCGAATTTCTTCGGGTAGTCCGCCGACGGTGTCAGGTTCACCTGGATCGGTGACCCCACCCGCTTGTTGAGCTCCTGCCAGAAGGTGTTCTGCTCGACCTTGGGCGGGATGGGCCAGTTGGTGAAGGTGGTGACCTGGATCGGCTTGCCGTCACCGGGTGGCTGTGTGATCGCCCGGACTGGGTCGGCCGGGTAGCGGTGGAACGCGTCCGGGATGTTGTATTCGGCGCCAGCCAGGTCGGGTTCGACCCCGGTGTAGCGCTCGTAGGCCGGCAGGATCTTGGCGCGTGACGCCTCGTCGTTCCCAGCGCTCGAGCCGCCCCGGCCGGCGTTGGAACAGCCGACCACACCGGCCAGGCTGAGCGCTGCGCCGCCGGCGAGCACTGTCCGGCGGCTCAGCGGCCGCGCATCGTGGACACTCATGGTGCTACCTCTCTCTTCACAGGTCAGCCCTTCACGGCTCCGGTCAGCACGCCCTTGGCGAAGTGGCGCTGGATGAAGGGATACGCACAGAGGATCGGAACGATCGAAATCATCAGAATCGCCATTTGGATCGACGTCTGCGGCGGTACCGCCTCGCCGCTGAGCCCGAGGTCCTGACCGCCGAGCTCGACCCCGTTGACGACGTAGGTGCGCAGCACCAGCTGCAGCGGCCACTTGCTGGTGTCGTTGATGTAGAGCAGCGCGTTGAAGAAGCTGTTCCAGTAGCCGACGCCGTAGAACAACCCGATGACGGCGATCACCGCCTTGGACAGCGGCAGCCCGATGTACCAGAACAGCTGCCATTCCGACGCGCCGTCGATCCGCGCCGAGTCGATGATCTCGCCGGGCAGGCCGACGAAGTACGCGCGGACGACGATCACGTTGAATGCGCTGACACAGACCGGGACGATCACGGCCCACACGCTGTCCAGCAGGCCGAACTGCTGAACGACGAGATAGGACGGGATCAGACCCGGGTTGAACAACAAGCTGATCAGGACGAGCAGCAGCAGCGGCCGGTTGCCGATCGAGCCGCGGCGACTCAGCGCCCAGCCGAGCGTGCAGGTGAGCAGCAGCGCGAGCCCGGTGCCAACGGCGGTGATGAAGCAGCTGATCATCAGCGCCTGCGTCACCGCCCCACCGGCGAAGATCGAGCGGTACGCCGCCAGGTCGATTCCGTGGGGAAACATCACGAAACCACCCGACTTGGTGACCTCCTCGGCGGGCGCGAGGCTGGTCGAGATTACGCCGATGAACGGGAACACGACAAGCGCGCAGATGATGGTCAGGAAGACCGCTTTGACGACCCGCTCCGGCAGCCCTGGCATCGGCATCCCGTCGACCATCGTGCGATGGTGGCTGGTGTTCGAAGCCTTGGTGAGACTCATCCCCGGTACACCCCCTCCTCGCCGAAGCGATGGGCGATCTTGTTCGCGGACAGCACCAGGGCCAGCGCGACGGCGCTCTTCACCAGGCCGACCGCGGCGGCCACGCCCCAGTTCCCGCCAACGATGCCGTTGTTGTAGACGTAGGTATCGAGGACCTCACTGGCGTCGATGCCGACGGCCTGTTGCTGCAGGATGATCTGTTCGAACCCGACGGTTAGCGAGTCGCCGAGCTTGAGGATCAGGAGCAGGATGATGATCGGTTTGAGACCCGGCAGCGTCACGTGCCAGGTCTGCCGCCAGCGGCCGGCGCCGTCCACCGCGGAAGCCTCGTAAAGGGCCCGGTCGATCTGCGACAGCACAGCCAGGAACAAGATGGTCGCCCAACCCGTGTCCTTCCACAGCACCTGCGATGTCAGCAGCGCCCGGAAGACCTCGACATTCCCGATAATGTGCAGCGGGTCGTGCCCGTGCGACCTGAGCCAGTTGTTGATCATCCCGGTCCCGCCGAGCACCTGCTGGAACACCGCGACCACGATCACCCAGGACATGAAGTGCGGCAGGTAGATGATCGACTGCACCAGCTGCCGCAGCCGGTTCGACAGCAGGCTGTGCAGCACGACGGCGACCACGATCGGCGCCGGGAACACGATGACCGTCTGGATCACGGTCAGGATCAGCGTGTTCTTGACCGCGTTCAGGAACGCCGGATCACCGCTGACGACCACCTTGAAGTTGTCCAGCCCCACCCACAGGCTCTGCTTGATCCCCAGGTACGGCTGATAGTCCTGGAAGGCGATCACATTCCCGAGCAACGGGTAGTACTGGAACGCCAGGATCACCAGCAGTCCAGGGATCGCCAGCAGAAGCACCGGGTAGTCCCGTCGCAGCCGCGTGAGAAAGGACAGCTTGTTGACCCGGGGCGCTTCTTCCGGGGGATCCGCAGGATCCGCGCGGACGGCTCGACCCGGTGGCCGAGCCAGCTCGGTTTCGATCACAGGCACTCCTTTGGTCGGCCTGACGGACATGGATCGGGCAACCGGTCACCGGTCATGAACGGGTACGATTAGCCGGGCGACGGCCCAGCCTGCGGCGTTGCTCCGTCCTAGAGGCTGATGCGTTGCCGTCGAGGACGAAAGGCCCAGCGATCACCCCTCGCCCCTCCAGGCAATCCGAACCGGCCCTCTCTTGCCGCGAGGACCGCCTCGGCGAGGGCCACTGCAGCCCCACAAGATCAGGGAGGAAGCCACGGTTGTACCGGCAGCAGCCATGAATCGGTGGCGGCTGATGGGATGATTCATCTTTCGCTCCCGATTTCCGAACCCACCTCGGTGTGGGCTGATGCGCCACAGTAGGCGCGAGCCGGGAAGCGCAGCCACGGCGCGAGCGGCCATAAATGTGCACCGAGTGGGGGCTTCGACCCGGCGAGACAACGATCTACTGTGCACTAAACCGGGTTTGGTGACACTAGGTCGGCGAGCAAGAACGGGATCGGTTGGAGGCCATCGAGAACCGTTGGCCCAGCAGTTCTCGGCCAGGGCGCGGACTTCGCACTGGCCAGCCGACGACGTAGCGGGAGTAGATGTCGATGATCACGTACAGCTAGTAGTAGTTCCTTTCGCCGGCCCGCGCAGCGTGGTGATGTCCCACAACCCAGCACAAGTTCAGTCTTGCGGCACGAGTTCGGGTTGATCCGCGCCGGGCAGATGCCTGGCGGGCCGCTGGCGCACCTCGTCGTGATCGCGCAGGATCCGGTACATCGTCGACGCCGAGGCCAGGTCGACCGGTCATCGAGCAACTCGTAGCAGATCAACGCCGGGCCTTGTCCATGTGCCCGGGACTGTTGAGCACCGCCCGCACTCCGGCCCACTCCGATAGCGTCAGCGCCCACGGCCGCGGCTCACGCCGCCGCGCTGGCCGTACGGGACCGGGTTCTTGCGGTGAGGCCGGGACTGCCTGGCCTGCGACCGACCGGTCGCCACGCAGGCCTGGCGGGTCCGGATCGGCGGCTGCAGCTCGGTGATCGCGTCATCGATCATGGCGTGGGCTCGCTCCCGCTGGGCAGACGCAACCGCCGGATCTCCGCCCAGTCCTCCGCGCCCAGTACCTGCCTCCCTCCCGATCCTTCGGATCGGCCGGCGGGCAGGCCCGCGGTCTTGGCCAACACCGCCAACGCGCCCTTCCCCCGCTGCTCCCGCCACGCGAGATCAACGACGAATACAGACCCTCCCGCCGCTCGCCGCGCCCTTCCCTCGTCTTGTCCAGCTCCTCATTCTCGGACAGGATCCTGCCGATAGGACGCCAAATACCTGCGCGACCACACCGCCGCCGGAACCTCCGATCAGGCGACCAAGCCCCTCCATGGATGTGCTCACAATGGGAACGGGCTCCTCTGCTCGCCCTCAAGACAACGATTTCAGCATCAAACCTTGCCTCAGGCAACCTTGACACATAGGGAGGAAGACATGACACACAAGCCTCGACTTCGGGCTACGAGCTCCGGGCACGATGGGACCGTGCATGCCGAATCTTCGATCGACTATGCCGATCCGGACATCTGGCGGGTGTTGGCGGCAGGTGCAGCGACGCACCCGCTACAGGCCGGACGGTCTGCCAGTTGGGTGCGGTGCGAGCCGGGCTGGGCATGGCGGCGCAGGCTCCCGGACTTCGACCTTTGGGCGGTCACCTCGGGGCACGGCGTGGCAAGGCTGGCCGGCGAGACAATCCAACTGTCAGCTGGAACGGTATTGCTGCTTCGGCCGGGCGATGAGATCGACGCCGATCAAGACGACGACGATCGGCTACACGTAGGGTTCGTTCACTACGTCTATCCGAATCCACCTGCCGCACGGCTGCTGGCACCGCGGGTTGTGAGTCTCACGGAGCCATCGGCTGTCTGGGAGCGGCTCCGTGCAGTGATCAGTGCCGTCCACCGCCGCGACAACTCGGGGCCAGTTCAGGCCTCGGCAGACCTAGCTGCTCTGTTGATGGAGTTGCACGTCGAGGCAGCCCGGTCAGAGGGCGCCTTGCCGCCTCCGCTGGATCCACGAGTGCGGATCGCTATCAACATGCTCCGCTCGCGACTTGACCAGCGCACGACACTGGCTGAGGCCGCGGCGGTCGCGAAACTCGCTCCGGACACGTTCTCGCGGCTGTTCCACGCGGAGACGGGCCGGACGTTTCGGGCGTACTGCGTCGCGGCCCGGATCGAGCGTGCTCGAGAGCTTCTTTCGGAGACCGCCCTGAATGTCACGGAGGTCGCCCAGGTGTTGGGGTACACCGACTATCGCCTCTTCGCCCGTCAGTTCGAACAACACAATCAGGGCTGTCCACCAAGTCGCTGGCGTGCCTCGAACCCCGGTTGAGCCCACAGAACACCCGGCTCACGCCGTCGTAGGCCAGGTGTTCCCTGACCTAGCGTCGATTGCAGCCGTTCCGCTGGGACGGCTCGATCAACAAGGGGCATGGCCATGGGCAAACACCAGGCGGACACCACTACCAAGTTCGACTACAGGCCGCGGCAGTCGCGAAACCCGCGAGCGGATCAGGCCAAGTATCAGGTGGACACGACTACCGAGTTCGGCTATCCCCCCGATTTGTACCGGTTCGACAATCCAGCCACGTTCGTGGAGTCGATCGACGAGGTCGGCGACGACGATGTTGCGAGGTTCGCGGTGGAGGGTTACCTTGCCGTGCGCAACGTACTCGAACCGCGCGAGGTCACCGATGTCCTGGACGGGCTGTCCCACGTCTTGACCAGTCCGGGTCAGGCAGAGATCCAGTACGAGTCATGGGCGGCGGATCGCGTGGACACCGCGACCGGAACCGAACGCATGGATCTCGTGCGGAAGTTCATGTGGTTCGTGAACGAGGACTCTCGCCTGCACGGACTGGCGACCGATGAGCGGATCCTGCGAGTTGTCCGACAGCTGACAGGTAGTGAAGATCTCACGATGTTCCAGGACATGGCGCTGCTCAAGCCGCCTGGCGGCGGGAGAGAGAAGCCGTGGCACCAGGACAATGCCTTCTTCGCCTACGAGCCCGGGACACCGATCGTCGGGGTATGGATCGCCCTGGATCCGGCTACACCCGAGAACGGCTGCATGCATGTGATCCCAGGCAGCCACACCGAAGGACCTGTCGTGCACTTCAAGCGCCGCGACTGGCAGCTGTGCGACGACGAGGTCCAGGTAACCCGTGACACCGTCGTTCCACTCCCCCCGGGCGGGGTTCTCTTCTTTCACGGATTGCTGCACCATGGCACCCCGGCCAACCGTACTGACACTCGCCGGCGCGCGGTTCAACTGCACTATCTGCCGGCCGGCACACCGGGCGTCCCGCAAGAACGTCGGCTCGAGATCTTCGGAAGCGAAGGCAAAGACGTCACGTGCTGACGAAGGGCTCCGGGCACTGCGGGACGACGGCTTCGACGGCTACTTCTCGCTCGAACCCCACCTGCAGAAGGCCAGTCAGTTCGGCGACTTCTCCGGCGCCGAACTGTTCGCCAAGGCGCACGCCGCCTTCACCGCCATTCTCCACACCGAAGGGATCCCCTACGCCTAAGCGCCTATCGGCACGCAGGCCGCTGGTGGGGCCAACGCGCAGACCACGAGGACGAGGGAGTGGTATGTCAGATCCGAGGACCGAGGTGCAGCACGGCCTGGAGGGCGTGATCGCGTTCGACACGCAGATCGCCGAGCCCGACAAGGAGGGCTCGGCGCTGCGCTACCGCGGCGTGGACATCGAGGACCTGGTCGGCCGGGTGCCGTTCGAGAACGTCTGGGGCCTGCTCGTCGACGGCGCCTTCAC
>NZ_JBFAHB010000132.1:0-12451 GCF_040653975.1 Kribbella sp. NPDC050820 | reverse complement strand
CCCGCGGTCGCCAGCAAGGCGACCGCGGGCACTGCTCTGCTTCTCGATATCGAGCTGAAAGCCACGACGGGCCCTCCCAGAAGTCGGTGTCACTACGCGGGTTGACGGACCGAACCCGCCTCTGGGTTGCACCGTGTCGCAAAGCCGTCACCGGTTCCGATACGCGTTGATCACCGTCTGGGTCGCGGTGTTGCCGTCGCGGTCGACGACCACGGATCGCAGTGACATCACCTTCGCCGCCGGGGTCTTGAAGACCGCGGTGTAGGTGCCGTCGGCTCGCCGTACGACGATCGCTCGCTGCCACGGGTTGCCGCCGTCGCCAGACACCTGCACTGCAACGGATCGGATCCCCGGCACCTTCGCGCCCGGCTGGTTGACCACGGCGAACGGCAGATGGGTCACCGTCTTCCGCTCCACCGCGTTGTTCGCGTCCACGTCGGGCCGGAACTCCACAGACCGCAGCGGCAGCACCACCTTGTCGCCGCCGGTGTCCTGCGAGCTGAACGTCCAGACGTGGTCGACCCGCGTCGCCAGCTGCATCAGCGACCGCTGCAACGACATCTCCAGCCGGTACGACGCCTTCGCCGCCGGCGCGTTCTCCACCAACAACTGCCCGGCCCAGGTGTCGTCGCCGGCCAACAGTTTGCCGTCCCGGTAGAGCCGGGTGACGCCCCGGTCGGCCGGAGACGTCGGACAGCCGCGGTCAAGCCGACCGGACGTAATCGCCGAGCTGACGTCCAGCGGGAGTCCTTTTTCCTCAACCCCATGGTTCCTCCCCGAGTCAGTGGCCCGATCGAGCCCTCTCGAGGAGTCTGACGCGGGCGAACCGGTCAGGGTTGATTGCGGTTTCTTCTCTGCCCGTTAGGGATTCGTCATCCGATCGCGTAGGCACCGATCACGGTCTGGTCGGTGACGTTGCCCTGGGCATCGATCAGTTGGGCCTTCAGCGACACCGCCTTGGCGTCGTTCGGCGTCGCGAAGATCGCCTTGTAGATGCCCTTGCCGGTGGGTGCGACCGCGGCCTTCTGCCAGGTCTTGCCGTCGTCACCGGAGACCTGGATCTCCACCTTCTTGATCCCCGGCAGGGCAGCGCCCGGCTGGGCGTCGACGACGACCGGCAGCACGGTCACCGGCTTGCGCTCGGCGACGTTGTGGCTGTTCACCTTCGGCTGGAACCGCACACCGAGCATCGGCAGCGGCGTCTCCTCGGCCGTCTCGCCCGAGGTGAACGTCCACTTCAGGTCGGTCCTGGTGCTGAACGTCGACCATGACGGCCGCGTCTGCGAGGACTCCAGCGTGTACGTCGCCTTCTCCGCCGGCAGACCGGTCGCCTCGATGTAGCCGAAGTACGGCGACTCGGCGACGACCTGCCCGTCCCGGATCAGCTTGCTGGACTGGGTGTCCATGACCCCGAACCCCTTGTTGCCATCGGCGTCGGACAGCGAGAAGGCCGACAGCAGCAGCCCGTCGCCGACCCGGATCGCGACCTCCGGCGTCGACGTCAAAGCGGCAGCGTTGTACCGCTCCCGGTACGTCTTGCCCGCCTTGTACTCACGGTCCGGCGAGCTCAGCCGGCTGATCGTGATCGGGAACGGGTTCTCTGGGTCAGTGCTCGGCTCGACCTCCTCGACCACCGTCTGCCAGTGGGCCGGCTTGTCGTCGACGAACAGCTTCGTCTGCACCGGGACGTCGTACGGCAGGATGATCGCCCAGGATCCACCCATGTACGGCGCCTGGCCGTGCACTGTGCGCTCGACCTGCCGGTCCGAGGTCGCGTTGATGCTCTGCTCGACGACGGCGAGGTCCTTCGCCTTGACGTTGCGAACGAGCCCGGTCGGGAAGCGCCCCGGCGTCGAGTCGACCTGACCGTACAGGTACGGCGAGTTCGCGAACGAGCCGTTCTCGCCCGCCTTCGCCCATTGCGACGCGACGTGGCCGGTCATCTGCTCCGGCGGCAGCGCCGCGCCGACCTGCGCGGTGTGCACACCGGCGAAGTCGAAGAGCAAGGCCGACGAGCTCAGGCCACGCATGCCGTCAGGCGAGATCCGGTCGTAGCCGACGTCGGCGACCGCGACCGAGGCATCGGCCTGCGGCACGGTGACCTTGACCGGCTTCGCGGTCCGCGCATCCAGAGTCACCGTGGTGTTCTCGGTCAGCTTGATGCTCGGCTGGACGAGCGAGTAGATGTCGAACACCTCGCCGCTGGGCCGCTCGACGAACTGGTCGCCCTGCACGAGGTACTCCCCCTTGGGCAGCCGGTACTTGGCCGTCGCGGTGCCGAAGAAGGTGAACAGGTTGGAGTCGATCCCGAAGACCAGTCCGGACGGAGCAGCCGGCTTGCCGTCGAGGCCGATGCTGTTCACGGTCAGCTCGTAGCTCTCCTGCTCCTTGTTCACGCCGATCGCCGACTGCACCGTGGTGTCACCGCCGGTCGCGGTGATCCGGCCGGAGTAGCCGCCGTCCGGACCGCTGTGCTTCGTGTTCGACGTGGCTTGCACCGACGCGGTCCCGCCCGCCGGAACAGTGACGGTGGTCGCGCTCAGCTTCAGCGCATCGGCCGGCGCCGGCGCACCGTCCGGACCGTTCAGGGTCGCGGTCAGGTCGAGCGTCACCGGCTGGTCACCAAGGTTGCGGTAGGTCAGCGTCTTGGTCACCGGGGTGTCGTCGTCGTGCGGCCAGAGCGCCGTACCGAAGGACACGCTGCCCGGCTCGGCGATCACGGACTGCTTGATGCCGCGGGCCACGTCGATCCGGCCCGCGCCCTGCTCGAAGGCACTCTGGTCGGCGGCCGGCTTCGCCGACGCCATCAGCGCGCCCTTGAGCTCACCGGCCTTCCAGTCCGGGTGCTCCTGCGCCAGCAGCGCCGCGGCTCCCGCGGTGTGCGGGGTGGCCATCGACGTGCCGTCGAGCATCAGGTACTGGTCGCCGACCGGGGTGCCGATCACCGACTTCTTCGCCTTGGCCGCAACGATGGCGACACCCGGCGCGGTGACGTCCGGCTTGACCGCACCGTCGCCGACCCGCGGGCCGCGGCTGGAGAAGTCGGCCAGCTTGTCCTGCTTGTCCACCGCACCGACGGTCAGCGCGGCGTCGGCGCTGCCGGGTGAACCGACCGTGCTCTCGCCCGGGCCGTCGTTGCCGGCCGCGATCACGAACAGCGTGCCGGTCTGCGCGGTCAGCCGGTTGACGGCTTCCTCGAGCGGGTCCACCTCCGGGGTGTCGGTGCCGCCGAGGCTGAGGTTGACGACCTTCGCCTTCACCTCGTTCGCGGCCCACTCCATGCCGCCGAGGATCGCGGACTCCGGGCAACCGCCCAGCTCGCACACCTTGCCGTCGTACAGCTTGGCGTCGGGTGCGACGCCCTTGTACTTGCCGTTCGAGGCCGCCGCCGTGCCGGCGATCGTCGACGCGACGTGGGTGCCGTGCCCGACCAGGTCCTCGCCGGACTCCTCGGTGAAGTTCTTCGCGCCGGCGACCTGGCTGGCCAGGTCGGGGTGCGACTTGTCGATCCCGGTGTCCAGTACGGCGACCGAGACGCCCTTGCCGGTGTAGCCGGCCTGCCAGGCGGCGGGCGCACCGATCTGCGGGACCGACTGGTCGAGGCTGATCTCACGCTTGCCGTCGAGCCAGACCTTCTGGACGCCCGCGGCCGATCGCGCCGTGGTCACGCCGGTCAGGAAGGACCTGGCCTTGGCCTTGTCCACCTTCATCGCGGCGCCGTTCACGACCGGCAACTGGCGGGTCACCGTCGCTCCCGGCGCCGCGGACCGCGACTGGGCCTTGCCCGCATAGGTCACGACGACCGGGATCGCCTTGGACGACTTGTCGTCGTACCCGTCCTTGATCAGGCCGGTCACGTCGAACAGCCGGCGGTCCAGCCGTCCGCTGACGAGCTGGTCCTGGACGTCGGAAGGCACGACGTACAGGTGCTCCTTGGTGCGGTGGGTGCTGAAGGTGATCTTGTCGCGGCCGGGTCCCGGCGTGACTGCGGCCCGGGCCGGGTCGCCGCCGTACAGGGTCACCCGGTCGCCGGTGACCAGCGTGACGTGCTGATCGGCGGCCTTCGCTTTCACGGCGTGGGTCTTGAGCTGGTCCTGCGGTGGTGCTGCCTGAGCCAGGCCGGATAGCCCGGTACTCACGGCCGCGATCGCGGCGACGGCCAGGCCGAAGCGCCGCGATCGGTTGATGGATCGCACGATGAGTCCCTCCCGTTTCGGTTGTCCTCACGTCGGCGGATCGGCCACCTCACACAGCGGAGCCGATTTGCCACTCACCGTTAGATGTCTGGACCAGACCAAATGGTTGCGCGAAGCCCCTGCCTTGGCATGAAGCTGCAAGGACCCCGGCTCGATCGGGCAGCTAGCGCTATGCGGGCGGGGCGACGGCGGCGTCGGGCTGGTTCGAGCGGATCAGGGAGTCGGCGACGAAGCCGTTCGACTTGAGGTCCTCTACCAGGGCGTGGAGGTAGGCAACCGTGTCGGGGTGGCGGTCCTTGGTGGTGCCGACGGCCTGCCGGATCTCCATGAAACGCTCGTCGATCAGCCGCACCTCGGGGTGCTCGGCAACGAACCGGGTGATCGGCTGGCGGATACCGGCGGCAGCCTCCAGGTCCTCGGCCAGGAAGATGTCGGTGCCCTCGTCGCCACGGACGACGGTCGCGTGCTGCACCGTGCGGGTCAGGTACAGGTCGTACGCCGAACCACGCTTGACCCCGATCCGGACGCCGTCCCGATCGACGTCGGCCAGGGTCCGCAGACCGGACTCCCGCCGTACGGCGAAGACGCCCTCGATGATCACGTACGGCGCGGAGAAGGCGACCTGGTCGGCCCGGGCGGGCTCGATCGCGAGGAAGCAGATGTCGGCCTGGCCGGTGGTGAGCGCCTCGAAGGACTTGCGGGCGGCGTCGAAACAGACCAGTTCCAGTGGCACCTCGAGGCGGCGAGCGAGCTCGCGCGCGATGTCGACAGTCACCCCGGCCGGTTCCGCCGGGGTGCCTTGGGCCAGCACCGGGTTGCCCAGGTTGATGGACGCCCGCAGGACGCCCGACGGCGCCAGGTCCGCACGCACACTCGTCATGCCGCGACCCTACTCGCCAGGTCGCAGCAGGGCCTCGGCGTACTTGCGGAAGTCCGCGACCAGGCGGCTGCGGTCGCCCGCTCGGGTCGCGAGGACGACGTGACTCGGCTCGACGCCCTCCAGCGGGACGAAGGTGATGTCAGGCCGGAGCCGGTGCCCGCCGACGACGCCCGGTGCGATCGCGACCGCCTGGCCGGCGGCGATCAGTTCCAGCTTGTCCTCGACGTCCTTGACGAACGGGCCGTCCGGCGCGGGACTGCCGTCGGGCCGCGGATCGATGCGCCAGAAGGCGTTCCACTCGGCATCGGGCAGCCGAGGCAGCGGTTCGTCCGCGATGTCGTCGACCGTGACGGACTCCTTGCCGGCCAGGCGGTGGTCCAGCGGGACCATCAGCACCCGCGGCTCGTCGTACAGGACGGTGACGTGCAGCCGGTCGGTCGCGAACGGGAGCCGGGCCACGACCGCGTCGACCCGATGCTCGGTCAGCGCCGAGTGCGGCTCGTTCCAGCCGATGTGGACGGCCTGTACGTCGGCCTCCGGGTGCCGGCGGCGAAGCTCGCGGGCGACCGGGGTGACGATCAGGTTGGTCGTGTACCCGATGACCATCCGGCTGGGCGAGGCGGCGGCCTGGGTGGCGGCGGCTGCCTCGGCGGCCGATCGGAGCAGCGCCTGAGCCCGCGGCAGGAACACCTCGCCGGCCTCGGTCAGCCGGCTGCCCTGCGGCGTGCGGTCCAGCAGGCGGGCGCCGAGTTGTTGCTCGAGGCTACGGATCTGCCGGCTGAGCGAGGGCTGGGTGATGTGCAGCTCCGCCGCGGCGCGACCGAAGTGCCGCTGCTCGGCGACGACGGTGAAGTACCGCACCAGCCGCAGGTCGAGATCGGAGGGCATGCGGTCAGCATAGGTGGTTGAGCTGCGGTGATGCCTGGAACGTATTGCGCCATGCGAAAGAAGCTTTGGAATCGCGGCCGCTCCCGATCACACGATGGAGGCTCCGTCCCCCTTCTTCGAGGAGTTGCTTCATGCGTGTTTTCGTCACCGGCGCGAGCGGTTTCGTCGGGTCCGCGGTTGTCCGCGAGCTGATCGGGTCCAGGCACCAGGTCGTCGGCCTGGCCAGGTCCGATGAGGGCGCCGCGTCCGTGGCCGCGGCCGGCGCCGAGGTGTACCGCGGCGACCTTGCCGACCTCGATGGCCTGCGTACGGCGGCCGACGCGGCCGACGGCGTGATCCACACGGCCTTCATCCACGACTTCGCCAACTTCGCCGCATCCGTCGAGGTGGACCGGCGCGCGATCGAGGCGATCGGCGAGGCTCTGACCGGCTCCGGCAAACCGTTCGTCATCACCTCCGGGACCGGCCTGGTCGGCGGCGACGGCATCGCCACCGAGGACAGCCGGCCGGACCCGAACGTCCCGACCAACGGCCGACGCGAGAACGAGGACGTCGCTGTGTCGTACGTCGACCACGACGTGCGGGTGTCCGTCCTGCGGCTCCCGCCGACCGTGCACGACGAAGGCGATCACGGCTTCGTCCCCGGTCTCATCGAGATCGCCCGCACGCAAGGCGTTTCGGCGTACCCGGGTGACGGGGCGAACCGCTGGGCGGCTGTCCACCGGCTCGACGCCGAACGCCTCTACCGGCTGGCCCTCGAGTCGGCGCCGGCCGGGTCGCGGCTGCACGCGGTCGGCGAGGAGGGCATCCCGTTGCGCGCCATCGCCGACGTGATCGGCCGTCACCTCGATCTCCCGGTCGCCGCCGTCGAGGATCCCGCGCACTTCGGCTGGCTGGCCGGGTTCGCCACCCTCGACGCGCCTGCCTCCAGTGCCCGGACCCAGGAGCTCCTCGACTGGCACCCGACCCACCCGGGCCTGATCGCCGACCTCGAGAAGGGGCACTACTTCCGGAACAGGTAGGAAACTTTCCTGACGATCTTTCAGCAGAGTCATTGCGTAAGTCGTCGGAGGGGTCCTAGAGTCGGCGCCACTTGGTTACCTGAACCGCCCGATGGGGAGTCAGATGAAGCGTCGGAATGTTGGGTTGCTGGTGGCGGCTGCGACGGTGCTGGCGGGTTTGACCGCCGTACCGGCCGAAGCGCACAGCAGCAAGCGAGTGGTGGGGTACTACACCAACTGGAGTGGGTACGACCGGAACTTCCTGGTCAGCGATCTGGTCAAGAACGGGACGGCCGAGCGGCTGACCCACATCAACTACGCGTTCGGATTCGTCGACGAGCACGGGACCTGCATCAGCAGCGATCCGTGGGCCGACTACCAGCGGCCGTTCACGGCCGAGCAGAGCGTCAGCGGCAAGGCCGACGGGCCGGGCCAAGCACTGAACGGCAACCTGAACCAGCTCAAGCAGCTGAAGCAGAAGTTCCCGAAGCTGCGGATCAGCATCTCGCTGGGCGGCTGGACCGGCTCGAAGTACTTCTCCGACGCGGCGCTCACGCCGGAGTCGCGGGCCGCGCACGTGAAGTCCTGCCTGGACCTGTGGCTGAAGGGCAACCTCCCGGGGCTGCCCGCAGGCGCCGCGAAGGGTGTCTTCGACGGGATCGACCTCGACTGGGAGTGGCCGGCCAGCGAGGGCAACCCGGGCAACGTGATCCGTCCTGAGGACAAGCAGAACTTCACCGCGCTGGTCCGCGAGTACCGCAGGCAGCTCGACCGGCTGTCGTGGCCCAACCGCTACAACCTGACCGCGTTCCTGCCGGCGAACCCGGTGCAGGTCGACCGTGGGTTCGAGGTCAAGAAGCTGTTCAAGGACCTGACCTTCGGGACGACGCAGGGCTACGACTACCACGGCTCGTGGGACCCGATCACCAACCAGCAGTCCGCGATCGACGGCCCGGCCGGCGACCCGTCGACCGCCGAGTTCAGCTCGCAGGTGACGATCGACGCCTACCTGTCCCGCGGTGCGCCGCGCAGCAAGCTGGTGATGGGAGTGCCGTTCTACTCCCGCGGCTGGACCGGCGTGACGAACCAGAACAACGGCCTGTTCCAGCCGGCCACCGGACCGGCGCCGGCGACTTACGAGGCCGGCTACGAGGACTACCGGCTGCTGAAGGCGAAGCTGGCCGGCTTCACCGTGCACCGCGACGAGCAGGCCGGATTCGCCTGGCTGTTCGACGGTACGACGTTCTGGACCTGGGACGACCCGGTCGAGATGAAGCGCAAGGCGCAGTACGTCTCGCAGCGCGAGCTGGGCGGCGCGATGATCTGGTCGCTCGACGGCGACACCGAAAATGGCGAGCTGATCAAGGCGTTGCACCGTAACCTTCGCTGAGTGGACCTGAACGCACTCGTGGATCGGTTCGGCGCGCACAGCGCCGAGCCGATCCACCTCGGCATGTCGGCGGCGTCCGTGGTCCGGCTGGACCGCGGCTCGGAACACCTGTTCTACAAGGTCGGCCCGGGCGTCGACGACGAGGCGGACCGGCTCGCCTGGCTGGGCGCGACCGGATTCCCGTGTCCGCGCATCGTTGATCGAGGCAACAACTGGCTGCTGACCAAGGAGCTCGCGGGCCGGGACGCCTCCCAGGACTGGCCGGCCGCCGACCGGCCGGCGGTGCTGGCTGCGCTGGCCGATGGGCTGCGCGCGCTCGACGAGCTGGCGGACTGCCCGTTCGACTCGCCGTTCCCCGGCCGGACCGAGGCCGTGACCCACGGCGACTACTGCGCGCCGAACGTCTTCATCGACCCGTCGACGCTGCGTTTCGCCGGCGTCCTGGACCTCAGCCGGCTCGGCACGGGCGACCGCTACCTCGACCTCGCCCTGATGTTCAAGAGCCTCTCCGGCACCCTCAACCCCCAGTACGGCGGCCTCCCCGCCGCCCGCCACTTCGTCGAGTCGTACGGCGCCGACCCGGACGACCCCCGGATCGCGTCCTACGTCGACCTGGACAACTCCGGCAACTTCTGAGCCCGGAACGCTCGGCGGTAGGCGCTGGGCGTCGTACGCAGGGCGGCGTGGAAGCGGCGGCGGAGGTTGGTGGCCGAGGAGAGGCCGACGCGGGTGGCGATCGTCTCGACCGGGAGGTCGGTGTCCTCGAGGAGGGCTCGGGTCCGGGCGATGCGCTGCGCAAGCAGCCACTGACCGGGCGCGATCCCGAGCTGGTCCGCAAAGCGGCGGGCCAGCGTCCGCGGTGAGACGTTGATCCGGGCCGCGAGGTCGTCGAGCGTGAGCGGGTCGGCGAGGTGCTGGGTCGCCCAGTCGAGCAACGCGCCGAGCGACTCGGTCTGCCGGATCTCCTCGATCCGGTACTGAACCTGGCCGCCCTCTCGGTGTGGCGGCATCACCATCCGCCGGGCGATCTGAGCGGCGTACGCGGCGCCGTAATCGTTGCGGACCAACTGCAGGCACAGATCGATCCCGGTGCCCGAGCCGGCGCTCGTGGCGACGTCCCCGTGGTCGATGTAGAGCACGTCCGGATCGACCAGTACGGCGGGATACCTGCGCTGGAGCTCGTCGGCGTACCGCCAGTGCGTCGTCGCCCGGCGCCCGTCCAGCAACCCGGTCGCGGCCAGCACTCTCGCCCCCGAGCAGATGCTCACCAACCGCGTGCCACGCCGATGCGCCTTCTGGAGCGCGCGCACGACGGCCTCCGACGGCTGCCGCTCGACAGGCAGCCAGCCCGGTACGACGACGGTGTCGGCGCGATCGAGCGCGCGCAGGCCGGACCGCACCAGCATGTCGAAGCCCTCGGTCGTCCGGATCGGGCCGGGCCGCTCGGTGCACACGCTGAATCGGTACCGGTCCCCGCGGAACACCGAGGCCGCGCACCCGAGCTCGAAGCTTGCCTGCGGCCCGTTCACCAGCGCGACGACGCGATGCATGGCTTAAAAGTACCTGACCACGACTATCCAGACACTGTGGGAAAGCCTGTGGACAGCCGAGGATCGGGCTGTGGACAACTTCGAATTCACCGCTGTGGCGGACACTCCGGTCCGCGAGCTCTTCCCCGGCATCCGGCTGCGCTCGTTGTGGACCGGTCCTCAGGGCGCGTCGGCGCATGTGCTCGAGATGGACCCGGGCTCCCGCTGGGAAGGCATCGACGTACACGAGCCGGGACCGGAGGAGGTGTACGTCGTCGACGGCGTCTTCAACGACGGCATCCGGGACTACCCGGCCGGGTCGTTCATCCACTGCCCGGCCGGGTCGTCGCACATCCCACAGACGGTTGCGGGATGCACCCTCTTCGTCTTTTACCCCGAGGGCTGACCTCAGGGCTTCTGGATCTGCACCACGTCGAAGTCCGTCCCGGGCGGCGCTCCCGGCCCGAACGGCGGCGGGAAGCCGAGGTCGAAGCGGGCATTGACGAGCGCGAGCCGGTTGCCGCTCTCCGCCACTGTGGCGGGAACCCGGAACAGCGGGTCGGTGACGGCCGCGGTGATCCGGCCGCTCGTCAGGTCGGGGCTGAGCTTGATCTTGACCAGCCGGTTGGCGAAGTTCTCCACCACCCACAGGGTCTTGCCGTCGAGCAGGATGCCGTCCACGGTGTCGGGCGTGAGAGCTCCGCCGGTGATGGTGATGGCACGGCTGACTCCGGTCTTCGGGTCGACCAGGAACAGGGCGCCGAGCGGCGTGTGCCCGACGATCAGCGTCCGGCCGTCGGGTGTGGCGTCGATGCCGTTCAGGTTGGGCAGTTCCCCGATGATCGCCGCCGCGGGTCCGGTGAGCGGAATCGTCTGCGGCGAGCCGATCCGTCCGTGCTTCCCGATCGGGACCTTGTAGAGCGCCGGGTTGAAGCTGTCGGTGAAGTACGCGGCGCGCTTCGTCACCACGACGTCGTTGATCAACGAGTTGGGCGCTGCTGTCAGGGTCAGGTCCGCGACCGTCCTGCCGTCGCGGGTGCTGTACACGTACGCCTTACCCTGCAGGCCGCCGGCGACCCACAACCGTTTCGCCTCTCGTTCGACCTTCAACCCGACAGCCTGCCGTCCCGGCGGGGCGTCGACGAAGATCGCGCCCTTCCCGGTGCGTAGGCTGCCGCGGTAGATGTCCCCGCTGGTGAGCGATCCGGCGTAGAACGTGTTCTTCGGGCCGGTGGCGATGCCTTCCGGCGCGAAGTCGTTCGGCAGCGGGATCGACGCCGGGAACGGCGCGGCCGCGGCGACGGTCAGTGCCACCGCGGACACGATGAGCGCGAGCTTGCGGAAACGCGACATGATGAACCCCCTGTAACCCCCGTTTCCCCTTGCTGGCAAGGTAGATCCGGGGGTACCGGAAGTCCAGGTCGCGGCTATTCGGTACTGCGCAGTTCCGTCGGGGCGCCGTGCACCGCGGGAATGCTGCCGAGCTTGCCGGCCTGGAAGTCCTCGAAGGCCTGGATCACCTCGGCGCGGGTGTTCATCACGAACGGCCCGGCCATCGCGACCGGCTCCCGGATCGGCCGTCCGCCGAGGACGAGCACCTCGAGGTTCGGCTCGGCCTGCGGCTGCGACGTGCCGGCCGCCGTACGGATCGTGTCGCCCGGGCCGAAGACGGCGAGCTGGCCCTTGCGGATCGGGCGATGCTCGGCCCCGACCGTGCCCTGACCGGCGAGCACGTAGACCAGCGCGTTGTAGTCCGGTTGCCACGGCAGCACCATCTCGGCGCCCGGGCTGACCGTCGCGTGCACCAGCGTGATCGGCGTGTGGGTGGAGCCGGGGCCGTCGTGGCCGCCGACCGCGCCCGCGATCACCCGGATCAGCGCGCCGCCGTCCGGCGTGGACAGCAGCGCCGAGTCGCCGCCGCGGATGTCCTGGTAGCGCGGCGGGGCCCACTTCTGCGACTTCGGCAGGTTCACCCAGAGCTGGATGCCGTGGAACAGGCCGCCGCTCAGCACCAAGTGCTCCGGCGGGGTCTCGATGTGCAGCAGGCCCGAACCCGCCGTCATCCACTGGGTGTCGCCGTTGGAGATGACACCGCCGCCACCGTTGGAGTCCTGGTGCTCCATGATCCCGTCGAGCATGTACGTGACGGTCTCGAAGCCGCGGTGCGGGTGCCAAGGAGTGCCCTTCGGCTCACCCGGCGCGTACTCGACCTCACCCATCTGGTCCATGTGGATGAACGGGTCCAGGTCGCGCAGGTCGACACCGGCGAACGCACGCCGGACCGGGAAGCCCTCGCCCTCGTAGCCGCTCGGGGCCGAGGTCACCGAGCGGACCGCGCGCTCGGTCGCGACGGCCGGGTCCGGCTGGTGGATGCGGGGCAGCACGGTGATGTCGCTGACGGTCACGGCGGGCATGGCGTTCTCCTTGCTCGGTTAGTTAAAGAATAAACTATCTCGCTCAACCACGGCAAGGGCGGGGCCATTCCCGGGCACCGGCTGCTGCGGACCGCCAGGCCATCACAACTGACGCCCTCGGCCGGGCTGCCGCGTGGCCGCTCGGCCGAGGGC
>NZ_JBFAHB010000131.1:0-12610 GCF_040653975.1 Kribbella sp. NPDC050820 | reverse complement strand
TCCTCCTCCCCCACGAGCGGACGGGGGGGTGGGGGGTGTGTGTGTGGTGGGTTGTGGTTCGCGTGGGGGGGGGGGCCCCCCCGCCCCCCCCCCCCCCCCCCCCGGGGCCGTGGCCACCCGGGACGTGGTGCTCCCGCAGGCCAACTAGGGGTGGAGGGGCTGGTGGGTGGAGAGGGCGGCGCCGACCTGGTCGGCGAGGGCTACGGCGACCTGGCGCTGCTCGAGGTCGGGGCGGGCGATCCGAGCCGCCGCAGTGAGCAGGAAGCGGCCGCGGACCTCGCCGGCGTGCTGGACGGCGAGCTCGATCTCGGCGTTCGTCGGCAGACCGTCGCGCTCGACCTTCAGCACGCGCCCACCGCGCGTCACCGTGCCGTCCGCGTTCAGCACCGGCGCCCCCGAAAGCTTGCCACCAGCAACGAACCTGACCCCGTCGATCCCGAGTACGGCGGTCAGCTCGGCCCGCACCTGGTCGATCAGCTCGTCCGTGGACCCGCCGGCCGCGACCGCCTGCGAGGCGGTGATCACACCGTCCAGGTACCCGCGATGCCGCGACGCCCGGGCTTGTTGCCGCCGGCCCCAGATCGCGATCTCGGTGACCGCGGCGCCGATCACCACCAGCAGCAGAGTCGTCTCGATGTCGTCGCGATGCCGGATGTCGAAGGAGTTGTACGGCACGGTGAGGAAAAAGTCGAACCACACCGCACTCGACACCGCCGCCAGGATCCCGGCCGGCCGAACCCCGAACGCCGCGATCGCAACGATCACGACCACCAGCAGCAGCGCGAGGTTGGCGTTGTCGAAGTTGTCCCGAAACGGAATCAGCAACCCACACACCGCGGGCGGCACCACCACAGCCGCCACCAGCACCGGATTGCGGTAACTCTCCACCCCTCCATTCACCCTCCCCACCCACCCCCGATCAACCTTTCTCACAGACGTCTATCAACACCCCTCGAAAACCCATAGAGCATCCCCACCCCACCCAAGTAACTTGACGACCCGTGGACAGCGGACGAGAGGAGACGGGCGTGGGTGAGTTGTGGGGTGTGGAGGTGGCTCGGCGGTATGACACTCCGGGGACGGGGATGTTTGCGCCGGAGGTGCTGGGGCCGACGGTGGAGCGGTTGGCGGGGTTGGCCGGGGATGGCATGGCGCTGGAGTTTGCGATCGGGACCGGGCGGGTTGCGGTGCCGTTGGCGGAGCGCGGCGTGCCGGTGAGCGGGATCGAGTACTCACCCGCGATGGTCGACCAACTGCGGACCAAGGTGGGCGAGGACGCGATCCCGGTCGTCATCGGCGACATGGCGAGCGTGCGGGCGCCCGGCGAGTTCACGCTGGTCTACCTGGTCTTCAACACGATCTCCAACCTGCTCACCCAGGAGGCGCAGATCGAGTGCTTCCGGAACGCGGCCCGCCACCTCTCCCCCGGCGGCGCCTTCCTCATCGAGCTCTGGGTGCCCGAGCTCCGCCGCCTCCCGCTCGGCTCGCCGGCCACCGTCGGCATCTCCGAGCCCGGCTACATCTTGCTCGACACGTACGACGTACTCGACCAGCAGGTCGTCTCCCACCACTTCCACTTCGACGCCGAAGGCACCCGCGCAGAGCTCTTCCGCACCCCGCACCGCTACATCTGGCCCGCCGAGCTCGACCTGATGGCCCAGCTGGCCGGCTTCACCCTCGAGTCCCGCCACGCCGACTGGTCAGGAGCCCCCTTCACCGCCGACTCCCCCTCCCACGTCTCGGTCTACCGCCTGAGCGAGTAGGTCAATCGCGGGTCAGCTGGGTGAGGACTGAGGAGTCGAGGTCGCCCCAGGACTCGGCGATCTTGCCGTTGCGCAGGTGGTAGACGGCGAACTCCGGCGCGGTGATCACCCGCCCGGTCGCCGGTACGTCGAGGAACGTGCCGGAGTGTGTCCCGGTGTCGATCAGGTGGGAGGACAGCCAGTCACCGTCGACGAGCAGGTGCTGGATCTCCCAGTGGTAGTCCGGGAAAGCGTCGACGACCGACCGCAGTCCGGCGGCGTACCCGGCGAGCCCCGTCACACTCCCGTTGACCCGGACGTCCGCCGCGACGAACTCCCCGAGCTCCTCGAACCGGTGCTCGTTGCACCTCTCCAGGTACCGCCGGTTGAAGGCTTTCATCGCCTCATCGTGTCACCATCGGTACATGACGAATCCCTCTGGAGAGGGAGCATTCCGGCAGGTGAGATCACCCCTCAGAGGGTTTGTGAAAGTTTTCACGAGTGCAGTAACCTGAAGTAGACATGAAGTCGGAGATCCACTCAGGGAGAGTGAACCGCATGACAGCCCAGGTGCCGCACATCCTCGTCGTCGGAGGCGGTTACGTCGGGATGTACACCGCGTACGGACTACGTCGCGCGGCCCGGAAAGGCAAGATCCGGGTCACCGTGGTCGACCCGCGGTCGGTGATGACCTACCAGCCGTTCCTGCCCGAGGCGGCGGCCGGATCCGTGGAACCGCGGCACGTGGTGGTGCCGCTGCGCAAGACGCTGAAGGGCTGCCGGGTGGTGACCGGCCGGGTGACCGGGATCGACCACGCGAACAAGGTCGCCAAGGTGATGCCCGAGGAGGGTCCGGAGTACGAGCTGGCCTACGACCAGGTCGTGGTCGCGCTCGGCTCGATCGCCCGGACGCTGCCGATCCCCGGCCTGGCCGAGGAGGCGACCGGGTTCAAGAACGTCGAGGAAGCGATCGCGCTGCGCAACAAGGTGCTGGACCGGCTCGACGTGGCGTCGTCGCAGCCCGACCCGGCGCTGCGCAAGTCCGCGCTGACCTTCGTCTTCGTCGGCGGTGGGTACGCCGGTGTCGAGGCGTTCGCGGAGCTCGAGGACATGGCCCGCTACGCGACCCGGTACTACGACAACATCAACCCCGACGACCTGCGCTGGGTGCTGGTCGAGGCGACCGGACGGATCCTGCCGGAGGTCGGCGAGGAACTGGGCAAGTACACGGTCGACCAGCTGCGCAAGCGCAACATGGACATCAAGCTGGAGACCCGGCTTGAGTCCTGCGAGAAGGGTCACGTGATCCTCAGCGACGGCGAGGAGTTCGACGCCGACACGATCGTCTGGACCGCCGGCGTGAAGGCGAACCCGGCGCTCGCCGCGACCGACTTCCCGCTGGACGAGCGCGGCCGGGTGAAGTGCCTGGCGAACCTGCGGATCGAGGGTGTCACGGACGCGTGGTCGGCCGGAGACAACGCCGCCGTACCCGACCTGACCAGCGAGCAGCCCGGTGCGTACTGCGCCCCGAACGCGCAGCACGCGGTCCGGCAGGCACGGATGCTGGCCGACAACATCCTGCGCGTGGTCGACGGCAAGACGCCGGAGGACTACCGGCACAAGTACGTCGGCTCGGTCGCGAGCCTCGGCCTGCACAAGGGTGTCGCCCAGCTGTACGGCGTGAAGGTCAAGGGCTGGCCAGCCTGGTTCCTGCACCGGACCTACCACGTGTCCCGGGTCCCCACCTTCAACCGGAAGGCCCGCGTCATCCTGGACTGGACACTGGCGCTGTTCTTCCGCCGCGAGGTGACCAGCCTCGGCAGCCTGCAGATGCCGCACGAGGAGTTCCGCCGCGCGACCCGGTCCTAGCCGGTACTACGTCCACATGTTCAGGGCTCGAGGGTCTTGAACATGTGGACGTCCTCGTTGCCGCCCGGGATTCCGCGGGTCCGGCCGGTCTCGACGTACCCGTGCCGCTGGTAGAAACCCGGCGCCTGGAAGGTGAACGACGAGACGGCGATCCGATCGCACCCGCGCCGCCGAGCCTCGGCCTCGGCGGCCTGCAGCATCTTGCTGCCCCAGCCGTCCGTCCGGCTGTCCTCGCGGATCCACACCATGTCGATCCCGCAGAGACCGCCCCAGGTCCACGCGGCCAGTCCGCCGACCAGCTCACCGGTGTCGTCTGCGATCTTGATCGAGAACGAGCCGCGGTCTGCGGCGCCGGTGGCAGCGGTGTTGAAGTCGTCCAGTTCCCGGCTCAGCCGCTGCTCGAGCTCCGCGTCGTGTCCACCGACGGTCAGGTTCGCGTTCACGCCGCCGAGTATGCCAAGTCAGCGGTCGACGGGCGGCGTGCCCCAGTCGGTGGGCTCGGCGCCCAGCTGTACGGCGATCCGGCCGCCGCGCGTGATGAACGACTCCGGCAGCCAGGACTCGGCACGCTCACGACCGTTGAGGGTCAGCGACTGCACGTACTGGTTCGTGTCCGACGTCGCCGGCGCCTCCACCGTCAGCCGTACGCCGTTGCTCCGCCGGATCTCGACGCGCGGGAACAGCGGGCTGCCGACGAGCAGCTCGGCCCGGCCCGGGGTCTGCGGGAACAGGCCGATCGCGGCGAACACGTACCAGGCGGACAGCGTGCCCAGGTCGTCGTTCCCTGGGAGGCCTGACGGCCCAACGCCGTACACGGTGTCGACGATCTCGCGCGTGGTCGCCTGGGTCTTCCAGGCGACGCCGAGTCCGTTGTAGAGCCACGGCGTGTGCAGGCCCGGCTCGTTGGTCGGGTCGTAGCGGAGTGCGCTGCCACCCTTGACGGCCCAGTTGCCGTTCGCGTCGTGGAAGAACCCGTCCAGCCGCTCGACCGCCTGGCCGTTCATCACAGTGGCCAGACCGGAGACGTCCTGCGGGACCATCCAGGTGTACGTCGCACTGGAGCCCTGAGCGAACCCGACATCGGTCGACGGGGTGAAGCCGGGCTGCCAGGTGCCGTCGGCCTTGCGAGCACGTTGGTAGCCGACAGCCGGGTCGTAGGTGTTCTTCCACCAGGTGCCGCGATCCTCGAGCGCCTGGACGTCGGCCCCGAGCCGCTCACCCCACTGGGCCAGCGAGAAGTCGGCGAGCGAGTTCTCGAGCGTCTCCGCGGCGCCGCCCCAGCAGTGACAGGCGTCCTGCGGCGCGTAGTTCTTGGCCAGGTAGGTGTTCAGCGCCGGTCGTTGCCCGGTGCATTGCCCGGGGCAACCACCATCGTTCTCCGCGTCCGCGTTCTGCACGGTCGCCTGGCGCACCAGCGAGTCATAGGCGCCGCGTACGTCGAAGTTGCCGACACCCATCGCCGCGAACGTCGCCAGCGTCGGCGCGGCCGGGTCGCCGGTCATCACGTGCGTCGGCCCGTTGTTGTGCAGCCAGCGGTCCCAGATCCCCTTGTTCTGCTGGGCGAACTGGTACATCGACTGCGCGAAGTCACCGGCGATCTCCGGCTTCAGCAGGGCGAGCAGCTGGATGTGTGCGCGGTACTGGTCCCAGCCGGAGAACGTCCCGTACTGCGCTCGCTGCCCGGGCGCCAGCCGATGGATCTGGAAGTCGCTGCCGAGGTAGCGGCCGTCCACGTCGTTGAAGATGTTCGGCTGCAGCATCGCGTGGTAGAGCGCGGTGTAGAAGGTCGTCCGTTGTGCGTCGGTCCCGCCGGTGACGCGCACGTTGTCCAGCTCCCGCCGCCATTCACGGTAGCCGTCGGCGGCGACCCGATCGACCGTGGCCTGCGGCCGGACCTCGGCGCGCAGGTTCTGCTCGGCGCCGGCCAGGCTGACGTACGAGATGCCGATCCGCGTCCGCACCTTCGCGCCCGGCTTGAACGTCACGTAGCCGCCGGAACCGCGACCGGCCCGGTCCGCGCCGGTCGCGTACCCCTCACCGCCGGTCGTGTGCGTGCTCCCCGCCGCGAGCGCGCTGTCCTTCCAGGTGCCGAAGGCAACGACTGGCTGGTCGAAGGACGCGGTGAAGTACAGCCGGTAGTACGACTTCCGGTTGTTGGTCCCGCCGTTCGCACGCCGGCCGCAGAACGCGCCGGTTAGCACCGACCCGGTCACCTTCCGGCCGGTCGGGTCGATCTCGATCTCCGCGTCCTCGCTGCCGTTGAGCGAGTTCGACGTACGGAAGAGCAGGTTCGCGGCCTGGTCGGCGGGGAAGGTGAACTCGCCGACGCCGGCGCGCGTGGTGACGGCCAGGTCCGTCTTCACGCCGTTGGCGAGCGTGACCGTGTAGCGGCCGGGCTTCGCGGTCTCGTCGGCGTGGCTGAAGTTGCTGGCGTACTTCGCGTCGGTGGTGTCGGCCGTCGGCGAGGAGTCGACGGTTCCGGCGTACGGCATGATCGGCACGTCGCCGGCCGCGCCCGGGTTGCAGCCGGCGCCGTTGACGTGGGTCAGGCTGAAGCCGCGGACCCGGGTCACGTCGTACTGGTAGCCGTTCGCCGCGCCAGTGCTGGTCTGGTCACCGCGGGTGCTGGTCGGGCTCCACGAGATCATCCCGAACGGGCGGACGGCGCCCGGCCAGGTGTTCCCGTCCCGCGCGGACCCGATCAGCGGATCGACAGCGGCAGCCGGATCCGGCACTGCTTCGGCGGGTACGGCGGGGAGCAGCAGAGCGACCGTGAGGACGCCGGCGAGCGCGCGCATGGCATGGCCTTTCCGGGGGCGGACGGACAACCCGACGCTAAACCGCTCAAGTAACCGCCGGGTGGTCTGCGCGTGTTACCCGGGTAGCGAACGCACGGACGGGCGGGGGTTGCGGCGGCTGCAGCCTCAGTCGTGCAGCAGTCCGGCGTCGTGGACGAGGAGGGCGATCTGGACGCGGTTGTTCAGGTCGAGCTTGGTGAGGATGCGGGAGACGTGCGTCTTCACGGTCGGGACGCTGAGGTAGAGCGTCGAGCTGATCTCGGCGTTCGACTTGCCCTCGCCGACGGCCACGGCGATCTCACGCTCGCGGTCGTTCAGCTCCGCCAGCCGGTCGAGTGCCTTGTTCTTGCGCTGGTCGGTGCCCGACGACGCGACCCGGGTGATCAGGCGCTTGGTCACGGCCGGCGACAACACGGGCTGTCCGGCGGCGACTCGCCGTACCGATTCGACGATCTCGGCGGGCGGGGTGTCCTTGAGGACGAACCCGGCGGCGCCGGCTCGGAGGGCTCGTAGTACGTGCTCGTCGGCGTCGAAGGTGGTGAGGATGACGATCTCGGGCGCGTTCGGGCGACGTCGTACCGCTTCTGTCGCGGTCAGGCCGTCGGTGCCTGGCATCCGGATGTCCATCAGTACGACGTCGGGCGCGAGCCGGTCGATCAACCCCTGGACGCCAGTGCCGTCGCCCGCCTCGCCGACCACGCGGACGTCGGGTGCGCCGCCGAGCATCAGCTTCAGACCGGCGCGCAGCAACGGATCGTCGTCGACGATGAGAACCCGAATCGTCATGCGGGCCACGGTAACCAGGCGAACAGGCGGAACTCGCCCTCGGGGGTGCGGCCGTGCTCGATCCGGCCGTCGACGAGCGTGGCGCGCTCCGTGAGTCCCAGCAAGCCCTTGCCGTCGCCTCGTCGGCGGTTCGGGGCGGGGTTGCGCACTTCCACCTCGAGGCCGTTGCCTGGGGCACCGGTCACGCTGATCTGCACCGGTTCGCCGGGGGCGTGCTTGAGTGCGTTGGTGAGGCCTTCCTGCACGACCCGGTACGCCGTACGCCCGACGTGGTCCGGCAACGCGCCGGGAGCGTCGAGGACGAGCTCGACCGGGAGGCCGGCCTCTCGCGAGCCCTCGACGAGCACCGGGAGGTCGGCGAACGTCGGCTGCGGGAGCTCGCCGACGGGAGCCCGCAGTACGCCGATCACTTCGCGGAGGTCCTGCAGCGCCTGGTGCGCGCTGGCCCGGATGATCTCGGCGGCCCCGGCCACCTCCTCCGCGGACGCGTCGGGGCGGTACGCGAGCGCGCCGGCGTGGACGCTGAGCAGAGACAGCCGGTGGCCGAGTACGTCGTGCATCTCGCGGGCGATCTCCTCGCGGGCCCGCAACTGGGCCTGCTCCGCCTGCAGCTTGGCGACGATCTCGGCCCGCTCGGCCCGGTCACGCAGCGTCTGCAGGAGCTGCCGGCGGGACCGGATGTAGAGGCCCCAGATGACGAGGGCCAGATACATCGAGCCGGCCGCGATGACGAGGGCCGCCGGGTGGTCCGGCTTGTCCCGCACCTCGATGTAGATGGCCAGACTCACCGCGTTGGCGACGAACACTCCCAGCGAGACCCGCAGCGGCCGGTGGATCGCCACAGTCAGGATCAGCAACAGGCCCGCACCACCCGCTGCGTCGGAGAAGGTGCCGACGGCCGCCCCGACCAGGGCCAGCTGAACCGGCCAGCGGCGCCGGAACCACAGGCTCAGGCAGAGTGCCATCCCGAAGTAGAAGTCGAACGCGAGCAGGTCCGGGCTGATCGGGTCCTTGCGGCCCTCCTCGTACAGCAGGAAGCCGGTGAACACCGCGACCACGAACGCGAGCGAGTCCACGATCCAGTCCCGCGTACTGCGGCGCGGACGTGCGGATCTGGACTCTGCCATGGGACGAATGTAGCGGTGCGTAAGCGCTCTGCGGCACTCTTGCAGCTGTCCGGATACCGAAGTCGGGTCATCGGCTACTTAGGTCGGACGGTAGGTTGCCGGGCATGAGTCAGCTCGCAGTCACCGTCATCGGCCCCGACCGCCCGGGCATCATCGCGGACGTCACCGAGGCCCTGGCCGGGACCGGAGTCAACCTCGAAGACTCCACGATGACGCTGCTGCGCGGCCACTTCGCGATGATGATCGTCTGCTCCGGGCCGTTCGAGGAGGTCAAGGCCGCGATCGAGCCGCTGCGCGGGGAACTCGTGATCACCGTCCGCAAGGTCGGCCCCGAACACGAGCACGCACCGATCGGGCCGTCGTACATCCTGAGCGTGCACGGCGCCGACCGGCCCGGGATCGTCGCCGCAGTGACCCGGATGATCGCCTCCGCGGGCGGCACGATCACCGACCTGACCACGCGGCTCAGCGGGGAGCTGTACGTGCTGACCGCCGAGGTCGAGCTGCCGCTGACCGCGGAGCTGGCAATGCTCAACCGCGCCCTGGAGATCACCGCCGAGGAACTCGGTGTCGGCGTCACCCTGCGCCCGGCGGAGAGCGACGAGCTGTGACCATCATCGCCGCCTGGTCCCCTGCGGAACTCGATGTCGAGGGGACGGTTCTCGACGTACTGCGCGCTCCGCACCCGGTCCTCGCCACCGAAGGCGCGACCGTCGACCCACTCGACCCACTCATGATCCAGCTCGCCGCCGACCTGATCGCCACCATGCGGGTCTCCCCCGGCTGCGTCGGACTCGCGGCGCCACAGGTGGGCGTCGCGGCGCAGATGTTCTCCCTCGACGTCAGCAACCACCCGAAGACCCGGACCTGCCACGGCGTCTTCGTCCTCTGCAACGCGGTCGTCCTCGAGGCCTCACGACAGGAGAAGGGCCGCGAAGGCTGCATGTCCGTCCCCGACTTCACCGGCGACGTCAAGCGCGCCACCCGGCTGACGGTCACCGGCATCCTCCCCGGTACGACGGAGCAGGTCACCATCACGACCGACGCATTCGAAGCCCGCGCGCTCCAACACGAAATCGACCACTGCAACGGCAAGCTCTTCCTGGACCGAGCAGCCGGCGCCCACGCCATCTACCCACGCAAGGTGTACAAATAGATCTGCCTTCGCAGCCTGCTCCGCCCGCTCCTACGTCGCGTGCTACGCCGCCAGCCTCACCCACCCTCTTCACGCTCGCAACACTCGCTAGACCTGCTCGCTCCGCTCGCACTGCGCTCGCCCCGCTCGCTCAATCGACCGCCGCGTGGTCGCCAAGCCGGGGTGATCCAACGACTGGGATGTGGAGAACCCCCGCAGCCTGCGCCGTGGTTGGCGGATGACCTAGATCTCGAGCCCACGGGCCCCCGAAACTGTCTCGAGCCCCATCTACGTCATCCAGCTTGTAAGGTCAGTGCTTGCCGACCGGCCCGGGTGGCGGAACGGCAGACGCAGCGAGCTTAAACCTCGCGGCCGAAAGGCATACGGGTTCGAATCCCGTCCCGGGCACACCCCACCGTGACCTGCATAGATGCCGCAACAGAAATGTAAGCCACAGCTTCAGAAGACCCGACGTGGTTGCACCAGCGGTTGCAGTTCGTCCGGTGATCACGCCCACAGCGCCATTCCGATCTTGGCCGCCGCATCGTCAGCGAGCTTGCTCGTCACATGCGTATCGCGCTTGGTCACCGCCAACATCGAGTGACCCAGAAATCTCCTGCACGACTCGGATGTCGACCCCCTGCTCCAGCAGCAAAGACGCCGCCGCATGCCGTGCGTCGTGAGGGCGAGCGTCCCGGAGGCCGGCCACCTGGAGCGTGCTCTTGAACTCGGCCCAGTCACGCCGGGGATTGATCGGGCGTCCGGTTGGTCCGGCAAAGACCAAGTCCCAATCCTCCCACTGATCACCGGGCGCGAGACGTTCCGCCGACTGTGCCGCCTTCTGAGCCTTCAGCTGTGGGATCAGCTGCTCCGGTAGTGCGCTCCATCTGGTCTTGCCGCCCTTCGGTGGCCGGAACTCCCATTCACCACCCTGTCGCTCGGGGCAGTACCGAGCATGCTTGACGCATCCAGCCTTGCAGCTCTTCGTGTGCCGACTCTTCACACACTCTCGTGGATCAGCGCAGCCGTGCGAGACCCGTTTGCGCTTGCCACACCTGAATGCGCCGCTTCTCCAGGGCGAGGTACTTCCAACGCATACCAAGCGCCTCGGACTGCCGATACCCCAGTGCGAACGCCACCAACCAACGTGCGCTGTGAGGTCATTGGCGAGCTTGAGGGTTGGCACCCGAGACAGCCTTCAGCCTCCGGGCCGTATGGAAGCACCGCGAGCTGCTACTCAAACCGTCCTGACTGTGATCCCCCCGCCAACAGGTCCGCGACACATCTCCGCCAACTGATGTGCGACAGGCTAGAAGTCGGCCCACGTGTCGGAGCAACGCACGGATCTGCCGAATTCAGTGCGTTTCGGGTCGGACCCGCGGCAGGTCGTGGGTGACCCTCGTGCCGGGCCTGGCGCAGACCGACCGGCGTGTGAACCTGCCGATGAGCCGGGAGAATGCGGCTATGCAGCCACTCCTTCTCATCGATGTCGACGGCCCGCTGAATCCGTTTCGCGCACCGTGGTTCGGGCAGCGCAAGGCAGGACCGGGCTTCGAGTTCCACGACCTCACACCTGCCGGTGGGATTACCTACCGGGTTGCGCTGAACCAGGAGCACGGGAGGCGTCTTGCAGCTCTTTCTTGTGACGCGTTCGACCTCGTCTGGGCGACAACGTGGCTCGACGACGCGAACGCACTCATCGCGCCCCTCCTGGGCCTACCAACTGACCTTCCGGTGATCCCGCTCGATCGGCCGAACTTCCCGAGGGGCAGGCGTTCGTGGAAGGCCGAGCAGATCGCGCGATGGGTGGGGAGCCGACCGTTCGCATGGTTCGACGACGAGATCAACCGAGCGACTCGGTCTTGGCTGGAGTCCACGCCCAATCTGGGTGCACACCTAGCTCACAGGGTCGAACCCCACGTGGGCCTCGTCGATGCCGACTTTGCGGTCCTTCGTTCCTTCGCCGACAGCCTGTAGGCGCCCGCTCATGCCGCGGAGAGTGAAAGCTCGGAACTGCCGAGATGCGTGCGGTTCAAGGGATGCGTCTATCCGCCGCGGATGCGGACGTGATATGCACACCTCCATGCTGCCGGCCGCAGAGCTACACCTGCACCTCGAAGGCACCCTCGAACCCGAGACGATCTTTGCGATCGCGGAACGGAACAAGATCGCGCTGCCGTACTCAAACATCGACCAGCTGCGGGCACGCTATGCCTTCACCGATCTGCAGTCGTTCTTGGACCTGTGCTATACCAACGTCGACGTCCTGCGGACCGCCGAAGACTTCGCCGACATGACGACGGCCTATCTGGAGCGCGCGGCTGCGGCGGGGCTGCGGCACGCTGAGGTCTTCCTCAACCCCCAGGCACACACTGCCCGGGGGGTCCCCCTGCCCGAAGTCATGGCGGGAGTCGCAAGCGCCCTCTCCGAGTCGCTACGGACTCATGGGCTGAGCACCGGGCTGATCGTGGCGTTCCTGCGGGATGAGAGCGAAGAGTCGGCGATGGCAAGCCTAGACGCAGCCCTGGCCCTGGACGCAGCGTTCATTGGCGTGGGTCTCGACTCCGCTGAGGTAGGGCACCCTCCGTCGAAATTCGCCAAGGTGTTCCAACGCGCTCGCGCCGAGGGTCTGCACCGCGTGGCCCACGCTGGTGAAGAAGGTCCACCCAGCTACATCTGGGAGGCGCTCGACGTGTTGGGCGTCGAGCGGATCGACCACGGCGTGCGCTGCCTCGAAGACGAACAGCTCGTCCGGCGACTCGTTGAGGACCAGGTGCCGCTGACCGTGTGCCCTCTGTCGAACGTGAGCCTCCGAGTAGTCGACGACATCGCCTCACACCCGTTGTCAACCATGCTGGAGCGAGGGATCAAGGTGACCGTCAATTCTGACGACCCGGCGTACTTCGGTGGCTACGTCGACGACAATCTCTACGCCCTCACCCAAGCGGGCCATCTCACACGTGCAGACCTCGTGACGCTGGCTCGCAACTCAATTGAGGCATCCTTCGCCGATCCCGGACGCAAGCAGCAACTGCTGAATGAGCTCGACGTCGCGCTCGGGCCCTGACCCTGGTTCTTGGACACGCCGAATCCAGCAGCTGAGCATCTGCTGGAGAGAGCGAGATGATCCAGAACCATGGCCCGCAAGAACTA
>NZ_JBFAHB010000130.1:0-12767 GCF_040653975.1 Kribbella sp. NPDC050820 | reverse complement strand
ACGCCGCCCGCCCCCCCCCCCCACACCCCCCCCCCCCCCGCCGCCCCGCCCCCCCCGCCCCCCCCCCCCGACGGGCGCTGCAGCGAGTAGAACGAGCCGTTCAGCTCGATGGAGTTCAGCCGGCCGGAGGCGTACTCCAGCTCGGCCCGCTGCGGCAGGCCCTCGGGGTAGTACACCTTCCGCCAGGGCGCGTACCGCCAGCCCGAGATTCCCACTCGGTACCTGCCGTCCGGCCAGCGGTCCATGGTCCCGATTATGGTTGACCCGTGGTCGAGGCGCTGGTGATCGCCGGGATCGTGGCCGGCCTGTGGGCGCTCAGCTGCGGTCTGATGGTCCTGTTCGCCCACCGGCTCCCGAACGGCCTGCTCCGGCAGGTCGCCGAGTTCCTCCCGTCGTGTGTGACCGCGGCCCGCACGCTCCGCATGCACCCCGACGTCCCCCGCCGAGCCAAGATCGCCCTGCTCGTCGCCGTCCTCTGGGTACTGTCGCCGATCGACCTGCTGCCCGAGTTTCTCCCGGTCATCGGCCCGCTCGACGACGTCGTCGCTGTCGTCCTGCTGCTGAGGTACGCCGCCCGCTCGATCCCCCGCGAGACCCTGCTCGGCGCCTGGCCGACCGACCCTCGCCTCCTGGAACGCCTCCTCGGCCGACCTAGCTGAGCAGCGCCGCGGATCGCGGCCTCCGGGAGTTCTTGTAATGATTGCAAGACCGTAGCATGGGGGCGTGGATCCCCGGAAGCGACGGACGATGGACGCACTGGTCCGGGCCGGCCAGGAGATCTTCAGCGAGCGGTCCGTCGACGACGTGACGGTCGAGGAGATCGCCGAGCGGGCCGGGGTCGCGGTCGGGTCGATCTACAACCACTTCGGTTCGAAGGCAGGACTGCAGGCAGCGGTGGTCGAGCACGCGCTCGAGGCCGACCGGCACTACATGGACCGCGCGTACACCGCGGACCGGTCGCCGGTCGAGCAGTTGTACGCCGCCGCTGAGCAGTACCTCGACTTCTACCTCGACCACCCGGACTACTTCCGGATGCTGGCGTTCCCGGGTCAGCCGGGTCAGTACCAGGCCGGGCACGAACTGTCGGAGCGACTGGTCCGCGCGGTCGACGAGCAGAACCGCCGCCTGGTCGAGGCGCTCCGGCAGGGCATGGCGGCTGGCGTGATCCGGTCGGTGGACCCGGAGGAGGTCGCGACGATCCTGTGGGCGGCCTGGAACGGCGTGATCAGCCTCGGCTGGCGCCCCGACAGCCTCCGCCGGGACCCGGCCGAGCTCCGCGCACTGCTCGGCACCGCCACCGAGATCGTCGCCACCGGCCTCCTCGCCCGCTGACGCCTGCTCGCCCGCTAACGCCTTCTCATCCGCTGGCGCCTCCCGTCCGCCGGCGCCTCAGCTTCCGCGGACGGACAGCGGAAACCAGCGGCTCGCGAGGAGCCGCATCGTGCCCTTGCCCTTCGGCGGAATGTAGGCGACCAGTTCGTAGCGCTCCTGTCGAGCGATCGACGTCTTGACCTCGGACGGCACCCCGAATCCACGCTGCATGTCGCCGACGGTCGAGGTGTCCCACACCATCTTGGTGTCGCCCTGGTTGCGATAGGAGTGCACCAGGTCGAGCCCGAACCAGACGAGCGCACCACCGGATTTCGTCCGCAGCGCATAGACCGGGGTTCGGGCGGCGACGGCGCGGCTGGTTCCGGCCCAGTCGTTGCTCGTGTAGGCAGTCCGATTGTCGACAATCTTGGCGCGCGCCTTCTGGAAGATGCCATCCTTCGCGAGCCGTTTCGCGTACGGGTTCTTGGCGCCCTCGGTCACGGCGCCGGCCAGGACGGCGGGGACCTGGCTCGGTGCGATCTCCAAGCGGGTGTCGGTCGCGGCCACGACCGCCGGGAAGTCCGCCACGTCCACTCCGGACGCGAGCGGACCGGTCGCGGTACTCGAGTACGGCGCATACGTCACCCGCCACGGCGCACCGCTGCGCTCCTGGACGAACAGCAGGAAGTCGCGCGTCGCCGGCGTCGAGCCGCGGTCCGTCGCGGCCGTGAAGAACCACCGGGGGTACCCGGTGACCATCGGCGCCGCACCCAGCGCTCCGGTGTATTTGACCTTGGCATAGCGCAAACCGTTCTTGCGATACACGCGGTACTGCGCACTGTGCAGCTGCAGCGCCGATCCCGTCTCGACCTTCGCAGCCCGTGCCGGGTCCAGTTTCGCGTTCGCCTGGCTGATCGCCGGCAGGTACCGCTTCAGCACGTCCTCCGCTCCCCGCGTGCTGATCGCGGGCACCGGCTTCGGCTTGGGCGCCGGAGCCGGTGTCGACACGACGGCGCCGGGGTTGTCCTCGGCGCGGTCCTGGTCGCCACCGCAGCCTGCCGTCGCAAGGACGAGAGCAGTGACCAGGACGGTGGGCGGGGTCAAACGCATTCGTTTCTCACCTTCGTCGACGGCGGAGCCGACCGATCATCTCGTCTCCTGGGGGCAGAGCAGCTGAACTTACAGCGCCTTGTCGTGTGGTACGAAGTCAGCGTGTCCATCACCGACAGCCTGCCGCCCGCGGACCGCGTCAACGCGCTGCTCGACAGCGGTCTGCGGATGCTCATCACGTCGATCGTCGACAACGCGGGTCTCACCCGCGCCAAGTCGGTGCCGGCCCACCGGTTGCGTACCGCGGCCCGCGACGGCATCGGCCTGTCCCCGGTGTTCGCGCTGATGTGCACCGACGACGGGATCACTACATCGCCGCTGGTCAACGGGCCGGTCGGCGACAACCGGCTGATCCCCGACCTGACCGCCGCCGCGCCGCTCGGACCGGACAACACCGTGTTCTGGGCGCCCGCGGACCAGCTGTCGCAGGACCACCAGCCGGTGGACATCTGCCAGCGCGCAGCCCTGCGCCGGCAGGAGGAGCGGGCGATCGCGGCTGGGCTCGACGTGAAGCTGGGGTTCGAGCTCGAGTTCACCGTGTTCACCGGCGATCCGGCTGATCCGAAGGTCGCCACGCTCGGTCCGGCGTACGGCGTCCTGGCGACGCTGAAGCTGGAGGACTTCGCGGTCGACGTCCTCGAAGCACTCGATGCGGCCGGCGTGCCGGCGGAGCAGTTGCATCCGGAGTACGCGCAAGGGCAGGTCGAGGTCGCGTTGCCGCCGGCGTCGCCGTTGCAGGCGGCCGACCAGTCGCAGCTTGCGCGTCTCGTCGTACACCGGGTGGCGCGTCGGCACGACCTGCTCGTGTCGTTCGCGCCGATCACGGTGGCCGGGTTCGTCGGCAACGGGGCGCACATCCACTTCTCGGCGGCGCTGAACGGCGTGCCGTTCGGGGACGACGGTAGTCCGTCGGAGCATGCGCGGCACTTGATCGCGGGCGTGCTGAACGAGCTCGACGGACTCACCGGCGTGCTCGCGCCGAGTGTGGTCAGCGCCGATCGCCGGGTGCCGGGGAACTGGGCGGGCGCGTACGCATGCTGGGGTCCGGAGAACCGCGAGGCCGCGCTGCGCTACGTCCCTGGCAGCATCACCAGCCGGCCGGACTCGGCCAACTGCGAGATCAAGATCGGCGACCCGTCGGGCAACGCATATCTGTCTGCGGCCGCAGTACTCGCGAGCGCGCTGACCGGGCTCGAGCGGAAGGCGGAGCTCCCGGACGGGCTCGACCGCGACCCGGCGACGTACTCGGACGCCGAGCTTTCGAGGATGGGCGTACGGCGCTTGCCGCTCACGCTCGAGGACGCCCTCGGCGCGCTCGAACGGTCAGCGGTCCTGCGGGAGGCGCTCGGCGAGGCGATCGTCGACCCGTTCCTCGCCGTACGGCGGCATGACGCCGAGTCTCTCGGCAGCCTGTCGCTCGAAGACCGCGTCCGCGCCTTGCGGTGGCGCTACTAGTCGACGCCTGGATCACTTACGGTAATCCTCATGGCATTGGCTGCGAAGGGGAGCAAGGGCGAGTCGTTCCTGGCGGTGGTCGTCGGCGGCGGGGCGGCGTTCGGGCTGGTGGTGATCACTTCGCGATCCTGGAAGGCCTGCCAGGTCGACGTCGCGGGCAGCGTCCCCAACGGCCTCACCCTGCTGTTCCTCGGCCTGCCCCTGGCGCTGATCGTGAACCTCGTCCTGTTCAACATCGTCTTCCGCTACGCCGGCAAGGCCTTCCTCTTCTCCCTGGTCGCCGCCTCCATCGCGATCGCCATCGCCGACCTGGCCCTCTACTCCTGGCAAGGCACCCCCGCTGACTCCCCCGGCATCTGCCCCGGCAACGTCCCACCCTGGTGGCCGGCCTGGATCCCGACGTGAAAGTGGTTTGAAAG
Source organism: Kribbella sp. NPDC050820 (assembly GCF_040653975.1). Lineage (NCBI taxonomy): Bacteria > Bacillati > Actinomycetota > Actinomycetes > Propionibacteriales > Kribbellaceae > Kribbella > Kribbella sp. NPDC050820. The sequence goes on along the minus strand of NZ_JBFAHB010000130.1, from coordinate 8,472 downwards.
CTTCCTGCGATGAGGTGGACTCCATGAGCGGACCGACGCGGTTGTACATGGCGATGTCGTTGGATGGGTTCATTGCTGGGCCGGATGATCGGCCGGGGCAGGAGTTGGGGCGGGGTGGGGGGCGGTTGTTCAACTGGCTGGACGATCGGAACGAGCCGGGGATCAACGGGGAGATCTACGCGGAGGCGCTGGCGACCGGGGCGGTGATCGCGGGGCGCCGTACGTTCGAGCTGGCCGGGCGGTGGAACGGCGACCACCACGACGGCGTGCCGATCCACATCCTCACGCACCACATCGACGAGGACGACGTGCCGCCCGGCACCGCGAAGTTTCACACCGACGTCGCGACGTGTGTCGCCGAAGCCCGGGCCGGTGCGGGCGACCGCGCGATCCTCGTGCACGGGGCCGGCGCGGCCCAGTCCCTCCTCGCCGCGGGCGAGCTCGACGAGCTGGAGATCCACCTCGTACCGGTCCTCCTCGGCGAAGGCCGCCGCCTCTTCGACAGCACCCCGGCCGAGCTCCAACTGATCCGCTCCCTCGAAGGCCGCGACGCGACCCACCTCCGCTACAAGGTCGGCTAGCGGCGGCCGCCGAATTCCCAGGGGTGGGCTTCGGCGCCGGGGAGGAGGCTGGCGGCGGCCTCGGGGGTTGGGGCTTCTACGAGCGCAGCCTGGCCGGCCGGCCTCTCGTCGAGAGTGAACAGGTCGCCGTACAGGATGACGTGGTCGGTCGGGGTGATCGGGGTCGGCTCGGTGGTGATGACGAGGTAGCGGTGGTATTCAGGGACTGCGTTGGCGAAGTCCCACATGGTGGCGCCGGTGTGGTTGTGGAAGCGGTACAAGTCGACGCGCTCGAAGGCGCCGGCGCGGTAGTACGGCTCGTCGAAGGCAAAACGTCCGTACGGCGTCCTCGTCGGGCAGGTCGACGATGTGCAGGCTCCCGGTCGTCTCGGCGTCGTCGTCGTGACCGGTCAGCGTGGGACCACGGGCGATCAGCTCGTCGGCGTACCCGTCCATGAACGACCAGTGCTCCTCGTTCAAAGCAACCTTGATCTCGAACCCGCCCGGCCGATCCCGTCCCCACACGAAGAACTGCATGACCGCACCTTAGAAGGTGTAGGTGGCACCGATCTCCGCATGGACCGCACCGGCTTGCGCACTGGCCGCTTCAGGGGTCAGCAACGGCCCGACATGCGTCAGCACCAACTGCCCAACCCCGCATCGCCCAGCCAACGAGCCTGCCTGCGCAGGCGTGTGGTGGAAGGCGTTCGGGACCGGATCGTTGGCCTCGCACAGCAACAAATCGGCGTCGGCCGCCAGCTCGTCCAACGCCGGGCAAGGCGTGCAGTCGCCGGAGTACGCCAGCACCCGACCGTCCGCCGTCGCACGCAACCCATATGCCTCAGGACCACCGTGGTCCACAGACCGGCTGAGCAAGGTCAGCTCCTTCAGCTGCACTTCATGCCCGTCGGACAAGGCGTGCAACTCCAGTACGTCGGCCAGAAAGCCGGCATCCGGTTGCGCGAAGAACCCCGCCAACCGATCCGCCAACCCGGCCGGCGCGTAGACCGGAAGCGGAGCCCGGGCAGGCATCTCACCGTACGCCAAGGCGTAGTAGGCGTTCAGCAAGTCACCGATGTGGTCGAGGTGCAGGTGCGACAGCCAGACCGCATCCAACTCCGACAACTCGGCATGCCTAAGCAGTTCCGCCAGCGATCCGGGACCTGCGTCGACCCACACCGCAGCACCGCCGGCCCGGAGCAGATACCCCGAGCACGGGCGATCCGGCTGCGGGTACGGCGCGGCGTTGCCGAGGACCGTGAGCGTGGTCAGAGCTTCGCGCCGATCAGCTGGTAGATGTCGTCGTGCGCGCCCGGTAGGTCGTCGTGACCGAAGTCCGGGTACACCCGCACCGACTTCGGCGCGGTGACCTTGTTGTAGGCGGCGTACTGCGTCGACGGCGGGCAGACCTGGTCCTCGAGGCCGACGAACAGTGTCACCTCACCCCGGATCCGCGCCGCCAGGTGCTGCACGTCGATGTACCCGAGGGTCGTGAACACCTCGTCCTGCCGCAGGTGCCGCGGGTCCCGCTTCCTGAACCAGGTGACGATCTCGTCGTACGGCGCCCGCTCCAGGTTGAGGTCCCAGGCTCGCTGGTAGTCGACGAGGAACGGGTAGACGCTGGCGGTGTACTTGATCGACGGCGTCAACGCGGCCGCCACCAGCGACAGCCCACCACCCTGGCTCCAACCGGTGGTCGCGATCCGCGTTTCGTCCACGTCGGGCAGCCCGCCGATGATCTGCGCGAGCCGCCGGGTGTCCAGGAAAACGTGCCGGTAGAGCAATCCCTCCGGCCCGTCGTCGAGCCCGTGCACCAGGTGGTTGTGCAGGGAAAAGCTGTTCGCCGCCTGCGACTCGGTCCGGAACCCGACCTGCTCACGGACGTCCAGCGCGGCCACGGTGAACCCGCGGGCGGCGTATGGCAGCAACTCGACCCACTTCGGCTGCTCACCGCCGTACCCGTGGAACAGCAGCACCGCGGGGCCCGTCGGCTCCGCGGGCCGGACGACCTTCGCGTGCACGCGGTAGCCGCCGGTGCCGGTGAAGTACAGGTGCTGCGCGGTCGCAGTGGTCAGCGGGAAGTCCGTCGCGTCCACGAACTCGGTCTCCGGGGCGACCGCGTCGAGCTCGAGCAGCCCCTTGTCCCAGTACTGGTCGAAGTCGGCCGGCCGCGGGTTGGTGCCCTGGTATCCGGTCAGTTCCTCGGACGACATCTCGAACGAAAGCACGCGAGCTCCAAACGATCGGGGTGACTCATTCTGCGGGATCGGCGTCGTCCGGCGCGGTGCCGTCCCAGATCGTGTAGCCGTGCGCCTCGTTCAGCCGGTCTCGCAGCGCGGTCTCCAGCGCCTCGACCTGCCCGGGCGCGAGCCAGCTGATCGGCACCAGGACCGAGTGCTCCTTCTCCTGGGTCCGCATCACGATCGCCTCACCGTGCGTCGTCTCCACGCGCCCGACCGCGGTGACGTCCGTCCAGGCCGTGCGGACCCCGCGCACCTCGATGTCGTCGTCCCGCAGCTTCAGGACGACGGGGGGCCGGGCAAGCACGTACAGCCCGGCGAGCACGACCAGCCCACCCAGCACGAGGAAGACGGCGACCACCGCACCCGGCAGCCCGATCGCCCACAGGATCGCGGCGACCCCGAGCAGGATCAGCCCAGCGGCGGGGATCCCGACGAATCTCCCCGCCCGCATCCGGTACGTCGTACGCATCGCAGAAGTCTCTCACCTGCGAAAAGACGAAAGCGGAGGAGGTGGGGTGCCTAGAACGCGTCGGTCTCCGAGGTCGAGGCGTTGCCGAAGGGGGTCCGGGCCAGGCTGATCGACCAGTCGAACGATCCGTCGAAGCGGTCGTCGTACTTCTCGTACTGGCAGTCCTCGGTGAACCGCCGGTTCGCCGCGTCCCAGCCGGTGCCCGACTTGAAGTAGACGTAGTAGCTGCCGCGGATCCCGTTCAGCGTCGCCTTGTGGTTGGCGCGCACGTAGATCGACACCTGCGGCTTGCGCGGGTTGCGGTTCGTCACCACGATCACCACGTCCGACGAGCTGCCGTTGTCGATCGCCAGCCGCCCCGGACCGCGGGAGCCCGACCGCTGGATGACCTTGCCGTTCGTGCCCCGCCCGTTGACCGACGGCGGCGCCTTCGGAGCCGGCGGTACGACGAGCGCGCCGAACCGGAGCCCCTTCCCGACCGCCCGCGACACCCCTTGCGTCAGCTCGGCGACCGACGTACGGATCCCCGACTTGGCCTCGTAGAGCCGGACGGCCGGCGCCTTGGGCAGACCACAGCCGGTCTTGGTCACCCCGGCGGCGCTGAGGTTGTCGGTGACGTCGTCCGGGTAGCCGTCGAATGACGCGAGCACCGTCTCGTGCGCCGCGTCGAGCGCCTTGGGCGGGATCACCTTTTCGAGCGCCTGCCGCTCGAGTACGACGGCCGCCGCGAGCTGAGCCCGGGTCGCGTCGAAGGCGAGCAGCGTCCTGGCGTTCATCACCCGGACCACGTACGGCCGCAGCACCTTCTCGACGTTGGTCAGCGCGCGCTGGTACATCGGGACGGACAACCGCACCGGCGTGGGTGGTGGGGCCGGAGTCGGTTTCGGTGGCGGTGTGCTCGTCGTACTGCTCTGAGGCGCCGGGGCTTGCCCGGCCTCCGGCTCAGCGCTGCACGCTGCAGCCGCCAAGAGTGTGATCCCGATCGCCGTTGCCGTCCACCGCCGCACAGTCACCCCCAGTGACTCGTTCCGTGCGCTCAATACTCCCCGGCCGGCGACCGGGTCAGTCGTGGATGGCCGGTTGCTGTCAGTTGCCGCCGGCCTCGGTCGGGTTGTACGCGCAGGCGTCGTTCAGGTTCTCGGTCGCGCCCGGGGTGACGGACGGCTTCGGAGTATTGGGCTTCTTGGTGGTCGTCGTACCGCTGGACGGCTTCTTCGTCGCGGTGGTCGACGGGGTGGAGGCGACCGGCTTGCTCTTCGGGTTGATCGCCTTCTGCACGAGCTCCTGCATGGCCTCGTAGTCCGGGTTCTTGCCGGTCGGGAAGTTCTTGCTCTTGTCCAGGTCGACGTTGGTGACGTTGGCGCCCTTGACCTTCAGCCCGAGCTCGATGAACGCCGGCAGGATCTCCTGCGGGATGTCCGTGCGCAGCAGCTGCTTGCCGGCCGACGCGATCTGCTGGTACTTCGTCACCAGAGTGGCCGGCTGGACGCTGTTGACCAGCGCGTGGATGGTGCAGCGCTGCCGCTCCTGCCGGGACGGGTCGCTGAGGCCGTAGCGGCCGCGTGCGAACCACAGCGCGTGGTAGCCGTCGAGCTTCTGGTCCGGGCCCGGCTCGATGTACCCGGTCGGCTTCCGCTCGCTGTTCGAGCCCGGGCCGGCGCCGTAGTCGCCGCCGATCGGCACCCGGTAGTTGACGTTGACTGTGATCCCGCCGACCGCATCGATGATCTGCCGGAAGCCGGCCAGGTTGACCTGCATGTAGTAGTCGATGTCCAGGCCGAGCGCGGCGCCGGCGGCGAGCTTCACCGCGTCGGCGCCCTCGTTGTCGGTCTGCCCGAGGATCCCGGGGTGCTGCTTCGGGATGTTCTCGTACATTGCGTCCAGGTAGTACTCGGGCTGCTCGACGTTGCCCTTGTTCGGGTCCCAGAAGCCGTCCGGGTACACCTTGTGCAGCGGCGAGTCCGCCGGGAACGGCATCCGCATCCAGTTCCGGCTCAGCGAGATCAGCGAGGTGTCGCCGGTCTTGGTGTCGATGCTGGCCACGATCACCGTGTCGGTCCGGGTGCCTTCCCGGCCGACGCCGTCGTCGGCGCCGAGCAGCAGCAGGTTCAGCCGCGGGGTGTTCGCCCACGGGTCCTTCTTGTCCACCTTCGGCCGGGTCGCGCTCTTCGAGTCGCCCTCGGACTGGAACACGCTGCCGACCAGGTCCCGCTGCGCCATCACGGTCTGCGCCGCCACGGTCGTCGGTACGGCGATCGCGAAGCAGAGCAACCCGACGAACATCGACCCCGCCAGCCGGCCGGTGTAGGTCATGCTCACCGGGCGGAGCAGCTTGTGCGAGGCGACCACGATCCAGATCCAGCAGATGCCGAGGCCGACCACGGCCGCGGTCGCGATCAGCAGCTGGCGCGGCGAGACCGCGAAGGCGAGGACCGAGTCACGCCGGGTCAGGCCGACGTACGCAGCAAGGAGCAGCAGGCCGATGCTGATCGTGAGCACGAACGCGCCGAGCTTCTTGCGGCCGCCCATCAGCAGCCCGGAGCCGGGGACCAGCGCGCTGAGCAGGGTGAGTCCGATCGCCTTCGACGCCGTACGGGCCCGCGGCGTGCGGTGCCGGGACCGGTTGGCTCGAGGCGCGGACCTCCGTCCGGCAGCGCGAGTACTCCGCGACATGGCTCCGTTCCCTGATCGACGACGTGGCAGCCCTCCGTCGGCCGCGTGCAGCGGCCCACGGTACTTCAGACGCCCACGGCACCCACTCGGTTGACGTGTGCTGACGACCCCCGTCGATGCGGGCCAGATTACAGGGGCACCGGGTTAGTCTCCCAACGTGCCACCTCCGGCACGCTGAGTGTCGCCGGACCCGCTTTGCTGCGAACCGGGTCGAGCGGATAGTCTTGGCCGTCGTCGAGTTCCCCTGCGGGAACCGTCGGAGGAGGCGTCGCCTAGTCCGGTCGATGGCGCCCGCCTGCTAAGCGGGTTGAGGGTAACCCCCTCTCGCGGGTTCAAATCCCGCCGCCTCCGCTCTGGGAGCTCCCTGTCCGCGAACTGCGCGGACCGGGAGCTCCGGTGTGTTTTCTGGGGGCGGGGCCCCCAGACCCCGCCCCGGAGGGGCTTCGCCCCCCGGACCCCCGGGTGGTTGCCGGGCCGGTGTTATTTGCTCATCAACTGCCTGGCTTCGGCCAACCGTTCGACCGAGCGTGGACTCATCGGCTCCAGCGAGACGATCAGGTGGTCGACGCCCAGGTCTTGGTACGCCGTGAGGGCGTCGGCCAACTCCTGGACCGTGCCGTCGAAGGCGCGGGTCTCGGGGTCGGGGACAGGCGGCTGGTCGGGGTCGCGGACGATGATTCCGACCGTCGATGCGACCGTGCGGCCGGTCTTCTGGACTACGTCGTGGAGCGTGCCCAGGCGTTCTTCGACCTTCTCGGTCGGGGCGCCGTACCAGGCTGTGTTCCAGGCGTCGGCCCATTCGGCGGTCAGGCGCATCATGCGCGGGCGGTGTCCGGCGACCAGGATGGGGATCGGCCGCGCGGGCGGCGGCTCGAGGACGGCGTCGCGGACGTGGTGGTAAGTGCCGTCGAAGCTGACCGTCTCGCCGCGGACCAGCCGCGCCACGATCTCCAGCCACTCCTCGAACCGTCCGACCCGATGGTCCGTCGGCAGCCCGAACGCCTCGTACTCCGGGTCGTGCCAGCCGGCCCCGACCCCGAGCACCAGCCGCCCGCCCGACACCTCGTCGAGCGTCGCCGCCATCTTCGCGGTCAGCCCCGGATCCCGGAACGACGCGCACAACACCAGGTTCCCGAGCTCGACCCGGGTGGTGGCGGCCGCGACCGCGCTCAGCAGCGTCCACGCCTCGTGCATCCCGAACAGCTGCCCGTCCGGCGCCTTGTAGAAGAAATGGTCGGCCAGCCAGACGGAGTCCATCCCGGTGCGGTCCGCGGCCTCGGCCACCGCCCGGATGTCCTTCCACCCCGGCGCCGTTCCGCCGGGTCCGTCCTCACCGCCGACAGGAAGCATCACACCGATCTTCATGCCGCCAACCTATCCGCGGCCCAGCCCGGCACGCGGGTCGCGGTCAGCTCATCCACGGCCCAACGCCGCTGATTCGGTCGACGGTGATGTGGGTGACGTAGCCCGGCGGCAGGTTGTCGCCGGGCAGGAAGTCGGCGTCCGGTCCGATGTAGGTCCTGGCCAGCTTCCGCAGCACGTCGACCGCCCCGCCCTCGGTGATCCGGGCGGTGCCGGTGATCACCAGGTACTCGGTCAGGCCCATCTCGTTCATTCGATCGGTCTCGATCGACAGGACCACCCGGCCGTCGCGCCGGATGTTCTTCACCTTCCGGTTGTTCGGCACATGCGCCGCGATGATCTCGTCGCCGTCGAGGCCCACCCAGATCACCGAGACCTGCGGGCTTCCGTCCGGATTGATCGTCACCAGATGCCCGAGGGCGTCCGACTCGAGGACCGTCCGCGCGTGCTCAGGTATCTGCATGCCACCAAAAGTACGCCTGACGAGCCCTGGCGAGGGATCATGCTGGGTATGAGGCCGTACCCGAACCGGGCGGCTGCGGGCCGGGCTCTGGCCGACGAGCTCGGCGAGGTCGCCGGATCAGTCCTCGTCCTGGGGCTGGCGCGCGGTGGTTTACCCGTGGCGGCGCCGGTCGCGGACGCCCTGGGGGCGGAGCTGGACGTGCTGATCGTCCGCAAGCTCGGCCTGCCGCAACAACCGGAGCTCGCGATGGGCGCGATCGCGGGCGTCGGCGGCGAGACCCAGACGGTCCGCAACGAGCCGGTCCTGGCCGAAGCCGGTGAGCATGCGCTGGCCGACGTCCTCGAGGAGGAGACGCGCGAGCTGCGGCGCCGCGAGGTGGCGTACCGGGGCGATCGGCCGGCGATCGACGTCCGCGGGAAAGTGGTGATCCTGGTCGACGACGGCCTGGCCACCGGCTCGACCATGCGAGCGGCAGTGGCAGCGGTACGGCGGCAGCAGCCGGCTCGCGTGATCGTCGCCGTACCGGTCGGTGGTGCGGACGGCTGCCGGCGACTGGCCCAAGTCGCGGACGAGGTGGTGTGCGTGTGGACGCCGCTGTACTACACCGCGGTCGGCCAGGCCTACCGCGACTTCTCGCCAGTCGAGGACGAGGAGGTACGGCGCATCCTCGCCGAGCGGCCGTAGTCAGAAGAGCGCGGCGCC
>NZ_JBFAHB010000129.1:0-12951 GCF_040653975.1 Kribbella sp. NPDC050820 | reverse complement strand
CGCAGCTGGTCGGGCGGCGGTCCAGCCTCGAGCTCGGCGTGGCCGATCCATGTGCCGTGGTGCGCCAACCCTGATGGCACAATCAGCCGAGTGCAGATCGGGATGCTGGGATCGTTCGAGGTTCGCACGGACGACGGCGTTCTCGCCGACGTGCCGGGCGCGCGGCTCCGTGGGCTGCTGGCCGCCCTCGCGCTCGAGCCGGGCCGGGTGGTCCCGAAACCCACCCTGGTCGACTGGATCTGGGGTGAACAGCCGCCCTCCGACGCGGCGAATGCCCTGCAACGCTTGGTGTCCCGGCTGCGGAAGGTGCTCCCGCCGGGTGCGGTCGAGGGCCTGACCGACGGCTACCGCTTGAAGGTGGAGCCCGACGCCGTCGACGCCGTACGGTTCGAGCGCCTGGTCGCCCAGGCCCGCAACGACGAGGACTCCCAAGGGGTACGCCGACTGCGCGAGGCGCTCGCCTTGTGGCGGGGCGCGGCCCTGCAGGACGTCGGACTCGAGGAGAGCGCGGCCTTCGACGCAGCGGTCACCCGCCTCGAGAGGCTCCGCCTGGCCGCCATGGAGGACCGGTACGACGCGGAAGTCAGCCTCGGCCACGGCGCCGAACTGGTCACGGAACTCACCGACCTGGTCGCCGCACACCCGGTCCGGGAACGGCTCGTCGCCGCGTTGATGCGTGCCCTGGTCGCGAGCGGCCGCGACACCGAGGCGCTGATGGTGTTCGAGCGTACGAGGGAAACCCTCGCCGACGAGCTCGGAGTAGACCCGTCACCGGAGCTGTCCGCACTCCACGTCGCGCTGCTGCGCGGCGAGTTGGTACGGCGGGAGGAGAAGCGCCAGACCAACCTCCGCGAGGAGCTGACCTCCTACATCGGCAAGGAAAGCGACATCGCCGCGGTCCGCGACCTCATGTCCGAACACCGCCTCACCACCCTCATCGGGCCGGGCGGTTCGGGCAAGACCAGGATGGCCACCGAGACCGCGCGCCAGCTGCTCGGCGACGTGCCGGACGGGGTCTGGCTGGTCGAGCTCGCGGCGATCAGCGCCGAGGGCGACGTGGCGCAGGCGGCGCTCGACGCGCTCCGACTGCGCGATGCGCTGGTCGGCGAGGCCCCGGACGCGGAGCCGACGGATCGGTTCATCGCCGCGGTCCGCGAGCGGGAGATGTTGCTGGTCCTGGACAACTGCGAGCACGTGGTCGAGTCGGCCGCGGAGTTCGCCCACCGGGCCCTTGGCGAGTGCCGGCGGCTGCGGATCCTCGCGACGAGCCGGGAACCGCTCGGCATCACTGGCGAAGCACTGTGGCCGGTCGCGCCCCTGGTCCTGCCCGCGGAAGGCGCAGATCCCGGCGGTTCCCCGGCGGTCAGGCTGCTGCAGGACCGCGCCGCCGCCGTCCGCAACGACCTCACGACCGACGCCGCGACGATGGCGACCATGGCGCGCATCTGTCGCGCGCTGGACGGCATGCCGCTCGCGATCGAGCTCGCCGCTGCCCGCTTGCGCACCATGACGCTCGATCAACTCGCCAACCGCCTCGATGACCGGTTCCGGCTGCTGACCGGCGGCAGCCGTACGGCGTTGCCGCGCCACCGCACGCTGCGCGCAGTGGTCGACTGGAGCTGGGAGCTGCTCAGCGACGCCGAGCGGATGGTGCTGCGCAGGCTGTCTGTGTTCGCCGGCGGCGCCAGCCTCGAGGCGGCCGAGCAAGTCTGCGCGGGCGGCGCGGTCGAGTCGTGGGAGGTGCTGGAGTTCCTGACCGCGCTGACCGAGAAGTCGCTGGTGGTCACCGTGGGCGAGGGGGCGCCGCGCTACCGGATGCTCGGCACGATCAAGGAGTACGCCGAGCAACGTCTCGAGGAGGCGGGTGAGTCGGAGCTGACCCGCCGTACGCATCTCGCCTACTTCACCGAGTTCGCGCGGACGGCGGAGCCGCACCTGCGCCGCGCCGAGCAGCTGGAATGGCTTGCGGCGCTCGAGGTTGAGCACGACAACATCGCCGCGGCGATGCGCGCTGCACTCGCGGCCGGCGACGCGGCCGGGGCGATGGGGCTTGCCGCGTGGTCGGGCTGGTACTGGTGGTTCGGCGGGCACAAGGTGGAGGGCAACGAGCTGCTGATGGCGGCCACCGCCGTACCCGGTGACGTGCCCGAGGAAGTTCAGGCCTTGGCCTACGCGTTCATCACGGGGTTCCTGACGTCGGGGCGGGGGCGTGACCAGTTCCAGGCCGAGGAGTGGATCCGGAAGGCTCATGCTCTCGGCCAGCGGGTCAACAGCTCGCACCCGGCGGTGCGCATGTCCGCCACCCTCGAACAGCTGTTGCAGGGGCCGGACTCCTTCCTGACCGCGTTCGAGCCGTTGCTTGCCGACGATGATCCCTGGGTCCGGGCGCTGGCCCGGCTGCAGCTCGGCAAGATGCGGATCCTGCTCGGCTCCGGCGAGCAGCAGGCGGACATCTATCTCGAGGAGGCGCTGGCCGAGTTCCGGGCGATCGGCGAGCGATGGGGGATGTCGTTCGCGCTCACCGAGCTCGCGGACCGCATCGCCGTACGCGGTGAGTTCGCGGCCGCCTGCGAGTACTACGACCAGGCGATCAAGGTCGTCACCGAGGCCGGCGCTCTCGAGGACGTCGTACGGATGCGGTCGCGGCAGGCCCAGCTGTACTGGCTGCTGGGCGACGAGGAGGCGAGCGCGGCCGCGATCGCGGAGGCACAGCGCTACGCCGAGCGGGTCGCCTGGCCGGAGGCGCTGATCGAGCTGGCGTTGTGCAAGGCGGAGCTCGCCCGCTGGAGCGGTGACGCCGAGCAGGCTCGCCGCCAACTCGACGTCGCGACGGCCTTGCTGGGCAGCGAGGCCGAGCGGCCCAACCTGCGCGCCATGCAGCACGACCTGCTCGGGTACCTCGCCAAGGATCTGGCCGAGTCCCGCGAGCAGCGCGTCGCCGCCTTCCAGGCCGCGTCCGAGTCGGGGCAACCGATGGCGATCGCGGCGATGCTCGTCGGGATCGCAGACCTGGCGCTGCGCACCGAGCAGTACGAGCAAGCCGCCCGGCTGCTCGCGGCGAGCGCCGGTGTCCGGGGCCTGCCGGACCGGTCGGATCCGGACGTCACCCGGATCGAGGAGGAAACGCGACGTCGCCTCGGTGACGTGGGGTTCACCGAGGCGACGCAGGAAGGGGCACAGGCGAGCTGGGCGGAGCTGGCGGAGGTCACGCTCGCTTCGTGAACGTGGAGTTCGCCCACAGGTAGCCGACCAGCGCGATGCCGACGCACCAGGCGAGCGCGGGGATCACGTCACCGGCAGCCGGTGCGCCGTTCAGCAGGCCGCGCAGGGTCTCGATGATCGGCGTGAAGGGCTGGTACTCCGCGAACTGCCGGACGCCCGGGCCCATCTTGTCGGTCGGCGAGATCGCGCTGCTGAAGAACGGCAGCATGACCAGCGGCAGCGAGGCCAGACCCGCCGTCTCCGGCGACTTCGCCGACAGCCCCATGGCGATCGTGAGCCAGCCGGCCGCGAAGCTGAGCAGTACGACGAGACCGATCACGCCCAGCCAGTCGAGGAAGCCCGCCGACGGGCTGAACCCGAGCAGGAAGGCGACTCCGATCAGGGCCGCGACCGCGAGCAGGTTGGTCAGCACGCTGGCGACCACATGGCCGGTCAGCACCGCGCTGCGCGGGACGTCCATCACCTTGAACCGGTTGATGATGCCCTTGGTGGCGTCGGAGTTCACCGACACCGCCACCGACCCCAGCCCGTAGCAGACGGCCAGCAGGAGCAGGCCCGGCGTCGCGTAGTCGACGTAGTCGACCCCGACGCTGAACGCGTCACCGAACACGTACACGAACATCAGCATGACCACGATCGGCATCAGGACCGCGTTGAACACCGTGGTCGGGTTCCGGGCGATGTGCTTGAGGTTGCGGCGCACCATCACCGTCGACTTGGACTTCATTTCGCTACAACCTCCGTGGTGTGGCCCGTCAGGGCGAGGAAGACGTCATCGAGATCGGGAGTGTGGACAGAGAACTCTTCGGCGCTGAGCGCGTACTCGTCGAGCCGGTCGAGCAGACCGCGCACCGACCTCGTCCCGCCGTCGCTGGGGACCCGCAGGGTCAGCGCGTCGTCGTCGCGGGTGGAGTCGGCGAAGATCACCGCGGCCTTGCCGAGCTCCTCGACCGTGCTGAACCGGAACCGGACGTGCGTCCCGGGGATCTGCCGCTTGAGCTCGTCCGGGGTGCCCTGGGCAACGATCTTGCCCTGGTCCAGGACCGCGACCTGGTCGGCCAGCTGGTCGGCCTCGTCCAGGTACTGCGTGGTGAGGAAGATGGTGACGCCGTCGGCCACCAGCTCGCGGATGATCGTCCACATCGTGCGCCGGCTGCGCGGGTCCAGACCCGTCGTCGGCTCGTCCAGGAAGATGATCCGCGGGTTGCCGACCAGCGTCATCGCCAGGTCGAGCTTGCGCCGCATACCGCCGGAGTACGTCGACGCGGGCTTCTGGGCCGACTCGACCAGGTCGAAGCGCTCCAGCAGGTCGGCGACGATCTTCTTGCCGTCCTTGGCCGGCACCGGGCTGAGGTCGACCATCAGCTGCAGGTTCTCCTGCCCGGTCAGCAGCTCGTCGACGGCCGCGAACTGACCGGTGACGCCGATCGCCGAGCGGACCGCCTTGGCCTCGGTCGCGACGTCGTACCCGGCCACCCGGACCGCCCCGCCGTCGGCCTTCAGCAGCGTGGTCAGCACGTTCACGGTGGTGGTCTTGCCGGCGCCGTTCGGGCCGAGGAGGGAGAAGATCGTCCCCGCGGGGACGTCCAGGTCGATGCCGTCGAGCACGACTTTGTCTTGGTAGGCCTTCCGCAGACCGGAGGCCGTGATCGCTGAACTTGTCATGGCAGTACTGTCATCGGCCGGCCAGACACCCCGCTGACACCGTCCTGACACGGCCTCTGACACGCCGGGGCCCGCGTCAGCACAGTGGCTGGGCGGTGTCAGTACGGCGCGCGACCTTGGTTCCTGTGGTTGACCGAACGACGCCTCAGGAAGGTACTGCGATGACTGCATTCGACACGCCCGGCCCGATCTCCGCGACGGTCGACATCGTCTTCGGGGACATCCGGTTCATCGCCGGCGACCGCGCCGACACCGTGGTCCAGGTCCGCCCGGTCGACCCGTCCTGGGAACTGGACGTCAAGGCCGCCGAGCAGGTCGTCGTCGAGTTCGCCGACGGGAAGCTCTCGGTCAGGCACCCGAAGCTGCGGACCGTGCTGTCCAAGAAGTTCGGGCGCGTGGAGGTCGTGGTTGAGCTGCCGGCCGGGTCCGACGTCCACGCCGACACCGCGCAGGGCGACTACGTCGTCGAGGGCGTTGTCGGCTCGTGCCGGCTGAAGACGCCCGCCGGAGACATCCGGGTCGAGCAGGCCGGCAGCGTGGAGCTCAAGACCAGCGGCGGCCGGGTGCTCGTCGACCACGTGCGGGGCCAGGCCGAGGTCCGCGGGAACCGTGAGATCCGGATCCGGCGGGTCGACGGCGGCGCCGTACTCAAGAACATCGGCGGGGACAGCTGGGTCGGCGAGGTGGCCGGCGAACTGCGGGTGAGCGCGGCCAACGGCGACATCACCGTCGACGTGGCGCGGGCCGGGGTCGACGCCCGGACCGCCATCGGCAACGTCCGCGTCGGCGAGGCCGGCGGCGACGTCGACCTGTACACCGCCACCGGCGAGGTGGAAGTCGCCGTCCCCGAGGGCACCGCCGTACACCTCGACGCCCGCACCACAGCCGGCCGAGTCTTCGACCACCTCAAGCCCACCCCTCAGTCCGCCCGCCCCCTAAACCTCCGCGCCCGCAGCCACAGCGGCAACATAACCATCCGCACCACCTGACACCCCGTCTTGACCGATGGCAGGCACGCGCTCCTTCGCCGGGCGCCTGGAGTCCTTCGGTCAGGCGTCTGGGTCGTCGAGGAATTTGCGGACGTCTTGGGGGCAGCGGCAGGCGGCTGCGGTTTTTGCGGCCCAGACCAGCGCTTCCTCGCGCGTGGGTACGTCGACGATCATGACGCCGCCGATGAGCTCCTTGCTCTCCGGGTACGGGCCGTCGGTGACCATCCCGTCGACGGCCACGACCGCGGGGTCCGCGTCGCCGTCGTCGTACCGCAGCCCGCCGGAGAAGACGTACACCCCGGCATCCTTGGCCTCCCGAACCACCGCATGAGCGTTCTTCCCCACCTCGGGGAAGTCCTCCTCCGGATGTGGTCCATCGCGCCCTTCTCGAACGAGATCAGGTACTTCGGCATCGCATCACTCCTTGTCCGGGCAGCCTTCACCGACCACCCCTAACCCTGCAACGAACCCCACCCACCGAATCCGACAACCGTCAGGGCAAGAATGGCCGTTATCGGCCGGGGCGGGCGGCGAATCGGCCGGCACCTTTGGAGCCTCGTGGCACGCGTGGCTGCCGGCCCGCAGGCGGCCGCGCTCGCTCGTCGGCCGTCGCGCCAGTGGTGATCGACGCGATGTGCTCACGCAGCCCTTCGAAGGCCGGTTCGAAACGATGACGCTCGGCCTCGCCGATCCCATGTGAGGCGGCGACTCTGCGCCAGTCCGCTGTCGCATCGCTGACTTCGCGCAGAATCTGCTGTGCCTCGAGCACACTCAGATCGAACGTCTCGGCGTACGTCATCAGCCCGGTCAGCTCGTCCGTCCGGCCGCGCGCGCCACCGATTCCGGTGACTCGTTCCTCGGAGACGATCGGGTTCGGGTTGACGTCGAAGACCGGCGACAGACCCCACCCGCCTCGTGCACGCAGGAAGCCGTGGTTGCGCAGATGGTCGTCGGTGTTGTGGATCGCGACCGAGAACGCGATCCGCCGCCACAACTCGTGCAGGTCGGCCCTGACCCGCGCACCGTGCTCGGTGAGTGTCTCTGCGACCTCGACGTAGTCCCGGACGTCGCCGTCGCGCCCTTCGATCAGGGTCATGGCGCTGATGTACCCACGACGCCGTACGCCGTCCCGGTCAAACCGCTCGAGCACCAGCACATGCCGGCCATCGATCTGGACCAGCTCACTGCCGGGGACCTCGATCCCCGCCTGCTCGGCCAGGTCGAGCGCCGTCTTCTCCCAGGCCATCACGTCCCACTCGTCGCTGCGATGAGGAAACTTTGCGATCAGCAAACGATCTGCGTCGCGGACCGACGCCTTCGGGCGCGCGCCACCAAGTGAGCCCGAGCCCGCGTCCAGCAGCGCTTTGATGGCGGCCAAGTCGTCTGCACCGTCTCCGGCAACCTGATCGGCTGCGCGGAGCAGTCGCGGCAGCTCGACCAACTTCGGCACCTGCAGGTCTGGGTCGAGAAAGGGACCATCTGCGTCGAGCCTGAACCGAAGCGCGCCCTGTCGAGTCTGATCGCTGACGCCGATGAGGAAGTCGATATCGCCTAGCGAGGGTGGGGTTCGGCCCTCCCGAAGGGCGAGCGCCTGGAGTCGTTTGGTGATCAGGCTCCTACCCCAGCGATCCGGCGAACAGTCCGCGAACGCGCCCGGGAGCCCATCGATCTGTTGAGGGCCGGCGAACAATCCGAGTGCCGGATCAATGGGGTAGGCACCCTTGCGGCTGAGATAGCTCGGAGCGTAGTGAAACGAGGTCGACGACGTACCTCGACGACGGGTGAAGTACGCCGTACCGACCTCGACCGTCTCACCGTCGATGTCGACGTGAACCGACAGTGACGTCGTCACGGCCGCACTCGCTTCGGGAGGGCCTCGTCAGCGCGGGCCCGGCCCAGCTCGGTCTCGTAGGGATCGAACGACTCGACCACGCGGTCAAGCGCGCCGAGGACACGTGTCACGTTGAGGAGCACATCGAGACCGACACTGGTCTCGCCGTTCTCCAGCCGCCGCAGTGTGCCACGAGAGATCCCAGCCCGTTCGGAAACTTGCTCAGCGGTCAGCGCCTGGAGCTTGCGCCAAGCAGCCAGGTGCGCACCGATGCGTTGCGCACCCAACCGAGTCCGAGTAGGCACCGGCCTGGACATCTCACATCACCTGCCTCATTAATGACCGCTATAGCGTCCACTGTATCACTTAATGGTCTGTATAACGGCCATTATTGTTCGCTCACAGTGCGCAGTCGTAGGCGGTAATTCTGGTGACGTTGGTGGTGGGGCGCCTCGATAATGGCCGGTGTGGATGAGGTCGAGGTCGTTGTAGCGCATCGGGATTGTGCGACGCTGCGGGTCGGTGACGTGTTCCTGAAGGTCGACGGCGATCAGGCGCGTTCCGACGTCGAGGTCGAGGCGATGGCAATGGTGCCGATCCCGACTCCGGAGGTCCTGTGGCGGAAGCCGCCCGTGCTCGCGCTCGCCGCCGTCCCGGGTACGGCGCTCGGTCGCCTCGGCGAGCCGTCGACCGCGTCGGCGGCGGCGTGGGCCGCGGCGGGCGCCGCCGTACGGATGCTGCACGACGCGCCGCTGCCTCCGTGGCCTGGTCGAAGCGTCGACGAGATCGCAGCGCACCTCGACGGCGAGTGCGAGTGGCTCATCGCGAACGGCGTCCTTCCCGCCGACCTGGTCACGCGCAACCGCGAGATTGCCGAGGCTGCGCTGCGGCCATGGACGCCCGTGTTCACGCACGGGGACCTGCAGATCACCCACGTGTTCGTCGACGGTGACAAGGTCACCGGTGTGATCGACTGGACCGAGGCGAGCCAGGGCGACGCGATGAACGATCTCGCCAGCTTGACGCTCGGGCACGAGGAGCACCTCGCCGACGTCGTTGCCGGGTACGGCGCCGACGCCGTCGACCTCGACGTGATCCGGGCGTGGTGGTCGCTGCGCAGCCTGCGCGCGTCCCGCTGGCTGATCGAGCACGGCTTCGACCCGAACACGCCGGGCTGCGAGTTCGACGTACTGAGATCCCAGATGTAAGTCAGCCCAGCGCGGCGGCCTTGCGGAGCAGGACCGAGCGTTCGCGCTCGTTGGCACACAGCCGGGCCGCCAACTCCAGCTCGGCGCGCGCCTCCGGTAGCCGACCGAGGCGGGTCAGCAGCTCACCGCGCACGGTCGGCACCAAGTGCGAACCAGGAAGCCGATCCCTGGCGATCAGCTCGTCCACCATGTCCAGGGCCTGTGCCGGACCCGACGCCATCGCCACGGCCACGGCCCGGTTGAGCTCGACCACCGGCGAAGGCGCGACCCGGCCGAGCGCTTCGTACAGCACCACGATCCGGTCCCAGTCGGTCGCCTCCACCGAAGGCGCCGTCGCATGGGCGGCAGCGATCGCAGCCTGCAGGCCGTACGGGCCGAGCCCGCGAGCCGACGCCTTGGTCAGCGCGGCCAGCCCACGGTGTACTGCGGAGAAGTCCCACCGCCGCCGATCCTGATCCTCCAGCAGGATCGGCGTACCGTCCGGGCCGGTCCGGGCCGGGAAGCGCGCGGCCGTCAGCTCGCACAGCGCGAGCAGACCGTGTACCTCGGGTTCGTCCGGCTGCAGCGCGGCCAGCGTGCGGGCCAGCCGGATCGCCTCGTACGCGACGCTGGGGCTCAGCAGCCGATCGCCCGACGTAGCCGTCGACCCCTCGGTGAAGATCACGTAGATCACGCTGAGCACACCGCCCAGCCGTTCCCGGCGCTCACCGGCCGGCGGCAGCTCGAACGGCACCCCGGCCGCCGCGATCGTCTTCTTCGCTCGGGTGATGCGGGCCTGCACGGTCGGCACCGGCACCAGGAACGCGCGGGCGATCTGTTCGGTGGACAGGCCGCCGACCACGCGCAGGGTCAGCGCCACCCGGGCCTCGGGAGAGAGAACCGGGTGGCAGCTGACGAACATCAGCGCCAGGACGTCGTCGTCGATCCGGTCTGGGTCGATGTCCTCGTCGACCACCGGGTCAGCCGCCAGCAGCGCGTACCGATCCCGCAGGACGGTACGGCGGCGGATCGCGTCGATCGCCCGCCGCCGGGCCGTCGCCATCAGCCAGCCGGCCGGGCTGGCCGGCGACGTGACCGGCCACGACACCAGCGCCTCGGCCACTGCCTCCTGCGCGGCGTCCTCGGCCAGCCCGAAGTCGCCGGTGAACCGGGTCAGCGCGGCAACAATCCGCGCCGACTCGATCCGCCAGACGGCCTCGACGTCGGCCGCATCCATCAGGTGCGGCTCTCGCTCCCGGCCCGTTGCTGGGCGGCCCTCTCGATCCCGTCCGGCAGCTCGTCGTCTCCCGCGACCCGCCGTACCTCGATCTTGGACCCGGTCACCGCCGGGACCCGCTTGGCCCACTCGACCGCCTCCGCCTTCGAGGCGACGTCGAGCAGGAAGTAGCCCCCGAACAGTTCCTTGGTCTCGCCGTACGGCCCGTCCGTCACCACCGGCGCCTCGCCGCTGAAGTCGACCACAACGCCCTGGCCCGCATCGTCGAGCCCCTCGGCCGCGACGAACACGCCGGCCTTCACCAGCTCCTCGATGTAGCGGTACGTCGAGGCCGCCAGCTCCTCGAACTTGGCCATCATGGCCGCGTTCGACTCATCGGTGCCCCGCATGATCAGCATGTACTTCGCCATCGTGCTCTCCTCGTCCGGCGGGACCGCCTCTCGGCCCTCGCCCCCACTGGTCGAACGAGCGGCCCACGGATCGACAAGCCCCGCAGAAATCTCTCCCCGAATCCGCTCATCGTCGCACCTCTGGGATCCGGCGGTCCGATGTCAGGCGCTGCCGCCGTCGAGGAAGGCGATCGCTTCCCGGACGCAAACCTCGACCGGCCGTGCGGTGTCCAGGCGCAGGTAGCCGGCCTCCGGGCGCTTCGCCCGATCGAGCCCCTCCCGGAAGGCAAGGGTTTCGTCGCGGCTCTGATCGGGGGCGTCGACCGGCGGCGTACCGACGGATGGCCGCTGGCTGCGCGTGGGCCGCCGCTCCCGGAGCCGGCGATCCAGCAGCGGGAGGTCGTCGGCGAAGCATTCGATGTACCGGTACGCGGCCTGGTGTCGCTCGGCCAGACTCTGGCCGGCGTCGAGCAGTTCGTCGTACTGGCAGGGACTGTCGATGATCACCGAGCAGGTCGTGCCGAGCATGTCCTCGGCAAGAGCCAGAGTGGTCCGGTAGCTCGGCGGGCCGACCTCGCCGTAGCCGATCCCGGAGTCCAGCAACGCGGACTTGACCACGTCGACATCAAGAACCGCGAACTGCCGACTGCGCGCGAGCGCCCGCGCGATCGTCGACTTCCCAGCACCAGGCACCCTGGACATCTGAACCAGCATCAGCATCAGGGCGTGCACCAGAGCGCGTTAGCAATCTTCCAACCCTCACGAGTGCGCACCAGATGAAGGTACTCGTGATACGGCTCAGACCGCACAAGCACCGAAGCGATGTCCCGCTTCACGTCGAGCACAACAACCTCGATCGCCCGATCCCCCAGCCCACTGGCAACCTCCACCCCCTCACCCTCACCCGTCCAGGCAACCATCTGCTCAGCCGTCACAAACGACAGCCTGGCCCCCTGATCCTCGCCCCGCGACCGCTTCACCAAATCCCGATGCAACGCCCGCCCCATCCGCGAGACATCCCCCTCAAACCACCCCTCAAAGTAATCCCGAACCACCCCGACAATAAGCGCCCTGTCGTCATCCATGAGTTCCCCCTGAGCAGCCGACTGCCCCGACTCTATTCGCTGAAACAGCAGGTCCTCGACGTCCGAATGGCTCCCGGCAGGTGAGACGCTGGTGGAAATTCCGGACTACATGATCCCGCTCTTCAACAACCCGCAGCCGTAGGGAAGCCGTGCAGGAGATTGCAGAAGCTGATCTGACCAAGCTGACCGGCAGCTTCAAGCGCAGCATGGTCCACCTCGAAGCTCGGGACGCCTACGGCACCGAGACCGAGTTGCCGTACATGGCGGAGTGGAAGCGCGGAGAACCGGACGACTACCTCTGGCTCGAGGAGTGGTGCCAGAAGATCCGCGAGCACGTGGCCGCCGGCCGAACGGCCAGAAGGGTCAAGATCGTCTCGGAGCCACTGAGCGACTACCAGCGCTGGGCCTACGAGGTGTTCACCCCGATCGCCAGAGCCGGTGAAGACGTTCACCGCCTACACCACGACGACCGACCCTGACGTGGCTGAGATGTGCGCCACCGCCTTCGAGAAGGTCTGGGACCTATCAGTACCGCATAGTGAGTACAGGGAGCAGCGTCCAGGCTGGCCAGCGCCGTTGCCGGCCACACCGAGACCTACGTGCGGTCGCGAGCCATGAGCGGCATCAAGCTCGCGTCGCTGGCCATGACGGTCGGCGATCCACAGGAAGCGGCTGCGATCGGTGCGCAGGCGCTCAAAGACGCGCGGTCCCTGCGCTCACGTAGGGCCGCCGATGACCTTCGTGATCTGGCCAGCCGCGCCACGGTGTTCGAGCGGGTCGCCGAGCTCTGCCACGACATCCGCAACGTACTGGTTGCCTCGTGACCGTGCCTCCGGCAGAGGTTCTGCTCAAGCAGGCCTGCGCCCAGGCTGGCCTGTCATCGTCTGGCGCCGAACCAATCCGGCTTGGTGAGAACGCGATCTACCGTCTCCCCGGCGAGTTGGTGGCGCGCATCGGACGGCGCGGCCAGGTTGGCGCCGCCGAGAAGGAAGTCGCCGTCGCACGCTGGCTCGCCTCGGTGGATGTGCGAGCTGTCGAGGCGCTGCCCGATCTCGACCAGCCAGTTGTTGTCGACGGCTCGCCGGTGACCTTCTGGCGTGAACTCCCGGAGCACCGCCACGGCACACCACCCGAGGTCGCCGCTGCGCTGAAACGACTGCACGCCAGCCCACTGCCGACGGACTTCGAGCTTCCGCCGCTCGCGCCGTTCGTCCGCCTGTCTGAACGCATAGATGGCGCTACGACGCTAAGCCTGGATCCACCGATGGACTGGGGTGAGTTGGCTGGGGTGAGCGTGCCGTAACGCGAGAATGCCCTTGCGTGCTGGGAGATTGGGACTTGCGACA